>CAYXEB010000114.1:0-6620 GCA_964463835.1 uncultured Hellea sp. | reverse complement strand
GATAATAAGCTTTAGCACTCACAAGGCGCGAGTGCTAGCAGAGGGCATGTAGGCGTCCTAGCAAGACAGTTCAAGAGGAGTCTTGTGAATTTTTTTAAATTTTTTTCGCTTAGCTTTCAGCTTTTACCTTTTCTATCCATTCATCAACAACGCCGCCGAGGATTCCCAGCGGCATGGCGCCGTTTTCCAATATCATTTCGTTGAAATTGCGCAGATTAAAATTGTTGCCCAGCGCCGCCTCGGCTTTCGCTCTCATATCCAAAATCGCAAGCTGCCCTATTTTATAGGCGGTGGCTTGGCCAGGCCAGACAATATAGCGTTCAATCTCGCGCGTGACTTCGGCCTCGGTCATGCCTGTTTTAGACTTCATATATTCAATGGCCTGCTCGCGGGTCCAGCGTTTGTGATGGATACCTGTATCGACGACAAGGCGCACAGCCCGGAACATCTCCGCTTGCAGGCGGCCCAAATCCCAAAGCGGCTTGTCTTTATATAGCCCCATATCTTCGGCGGCGATGCGCTCCGCATATAGCGCCCAGCCTTCAGTATAGGCGGTAAAGGGGCTCATTTTGCGCAATATGGGAACCTTTTTAATCAACATAGCGCGGCTGATTTGAAAATGATGGCCCGGCGCGGCTTCATGATATAGCAGTGTCGGGAGCGTCCATTTGGGATTATCCGCTGTGTCTTTGAGGTTGATATAAAACCGCCCCGGGCGTTTGCCGTCCAAAGACGGACCGCTGTAATAACCACCCGGTGAGCTATCTTGTGAATATTCCGGCACGCGAAGAATTTCAAGTTTCTGCGGCGGAAGCGTAATGAAATAATCCCCCGCCTTGCTCATAATATGAGTGTTGAGTTCTTCTAAAAACGCAATCATATCCGCCCGGCCCTCATCCGTATTTGGGAAGATTTGATCAGGCTGTTCCATCAGAGCTTGGATGCGCTCCGTCACGGTGCCTTCGGTGAGCTCTTCGCCCGTTAAAATAACCTCCATCTCGGCTTCGATACGCGCGACTTCGGAGAGGCCCGTCTCGTGAATTTGGTCCGCGGTATAATCCGTGGTGGTATTTGAGCGCAGAGCCGCGACGTAGATTTTATCCCCGTCAGCTAGTCGCCAAATACCAGCGTCAGAATTGGTCGTTTTCAGCAGCTCTTCATGCAAGGCAATCATCGCTTCATATCCGGGAATGATTTTAGCCTCAACCAACTCCTGCGCGCGGGCGACGTAATCAGATTTTTGCTCCGCCGATAAGCCTTCAACCTTATCCAGCCTTACAGGCAGAGTTTTCACAAGCGGGTTTTCGCTCGCCCCGCCCTCTATGAAACTACGCAACCCGATGAGGACTTTCTCGATAATAAAGTCCGGCGCAACAACGCCGTTATCGCGATATTCCGCAACCCTTACAGTCATCTCCGCGAGCACGCGGCCAAACTCCTCCACGCGGGAGAGATAACGCTCAACGCTTTTCGCGCTAACAATTCCGTGGGTATCGGTTAGGAATTGCGGCAGGTTGACCGTTGCGCCCGAGAGCTGATTAATCGGATAGCTCGAATATTCATATTGCGCTTGGTCGAGCAAATCATCAAAAAACCAAGCCGTAATTTTCCACGATAAAAGCTCTTGGCCCTCAAGCCCTTCGGGGCCATAATTATCAAGGCCCGCGCGCGCCTTTTTAATTTTTTCTAAAGACTGCTCCTCTTGAGCCTTGGTATAATCGGCCAACTTATCACTGTGAAAATCAAGCGGGGTATTATCAATCATCCCAATATAGGTGAGCAATTCAGGGCTATCCGTCACCATCTTTAGTGAGGCTTTATTGACGTAATTATTCACGCCAACGGGCGCGCCCCAAAACCAAACATAACTACCCAACGCCCCCAGAACAACAACCCCGCCTAGCCCCAAGGCCGTTTTCTTAATCCATCCCATAACGCGTGCTTTCTAACATCCCGGTATGCGATGAGTTTAGGGTATTAGAGAAAAGAGTCAAAATACCATTACAATGGTGATGCGCGGCGGGCCAGGTTTCCGGTGCTAAAATCCTTTACCTCTGAGCGGCGTTTTATTTAACGCATCTCTCACCGCAAATATCTCCTTGCAGATAGCGGCGCTATGTTTGTACATAGACCGCAAAACACAGGGACCTAAATTGCGCTCACTTTTTTTCAATGTCTTCTTCATTGCGGTAACGATTTTATATGCGCTCGTTTGCGTGGTCTTGTCTCTGCTGCCTTGGCGTAATCCCATGATGGCCAGCCTAAACCGTTATACCCGTCTTATGGTCTGGGGCATGCGCCGTATTGCAGGCATTGATGTCAGGGTAACGGGGCATGAGCATATCCCTGAGGGCGCGGTCATTATTGCAGGAAAACATCAAAGCTATGGCGATGGCTTCGTGGCCTTTTCCCAATTTCGCGATTTGTCCTTTGTAGCGGGTGACGCCATCACTAGATATCCTTTTATTGGACGGATTTTATTTAAGATGAATGCGGTGGTAATTAATAATTGCGGCGGCGAAGATCAGCGCAAAAAGATGAGTGATAGCGCCGCGATAGTCAGAGAACAGGGGCGTAAAATCCTTATCTATCCCGAAGGTCATCTTTCGAAAATCGGGACCCAGCACCGTTATCGCAAAGGCGTCTATCATCTTTATAGAGATTTTGATTGCCCCGTTGTACCGCTCGCGAGTAATTTAGGCCAGCGTTGGAACCAAAATGATTGGACGAAACATAAAGGCCGAGCAGACCTTGAGTTTCTTCCCCCTATTATGCCAGGTCTTGGTAAAGACGAATTTATGGAAACGCTAGAGACCATGATTGAAACGCGGTCAATTGAACTTTTAGATTTGGAGGATTTGGGCAGCCTTAACCCCGAAGATATTGGCAAAACCGAAGAGAATGATGTTGCCCGCGCCAAACGTGAAGCTCTTGAAAATGAAAACGCGAAGGCAACACCGTCAAATAAGGTCAACCCATGAGCGCGAAACTTGCTGGAAAACTCCTAAGCCAAAGACGCTTCTTACCGCTCTTTACCCTGTTCCAAACTGGAACCTTTAACGACAATACGCTTAAAAACGCTTTGATCGCCATGATAACTTTTGGCGGCTTTGCCTTTTTATCTGACCTGCCCAGCGCAATTCGCGTACCTATCGCCGCGCTTATTTTTACAGGACCCTTTACAATTTTATGCGCCATTGCTGGACAAGTTGCAGATAAATTTGACAGGGGCGTTATCTTTCGGTGGGTGAAGCGCCTGGAGGTTTTCATTATGGCGCTCGCCGCCTTAGGCTTTGCGCTTAAAAATGTTCATATATTGGCGCTTTGTCTGGGACTAATGGGAGCCCAGTCTGCCTTTTTCTCCCCAACAAAAAATGCCGTCTTACCGCAATGGCTGACAGAAAAAGAGCTTATTACCGGCAATGCTTTAATGAGCGGGTTTCAGTTCTCAATCCTTCTTGTGGGCACAGTTGTAGGCCTTGGGGTTTTAAAATTTGGCACGCCCGTGATTTCTGCGGTCTTATTTGCCCTTGCGATTGTGGGTTGGATTGCAGCGGAAAACACCCCTGCCGCTCCGCCGCCCCAACCTGAACTCAAAGTCAATTATGAACCGATCTCCGCCACCTTTAGTGTGCTGCGCAAAGCTTTTGACAATCCCGATGTGTTACGCCCACTTTTAGGCGTCGCTTGGTTTTACGGTTTATCGACAGTTTTTGTAACGACTTTCCCTGATTACGTCGCCAGCACGATGAAATTTGAAGAAGGCGTCTTGATGATTATGCTCGCCAGTTCAACCCTTTCTATTTTGGTGGGTTCGATGCTTACGCTCTTAATTGGTCATTGGAAAATTTGGGGTCCTGAATCTGTAGGTCTCTCAGCCCTAGGAATAACGGGGGTTACATTTTTTACGCTCCTACTCTGCTTACTGCCCAGTCCAACCTATCTTGGCGCAGAGACCTATGGTCCTGTGTCAGACTTTTTAGCCCACCCGCAAATGCCTATTTTCATGGCGACAATTATTGGCGCCTCGACCTTCAATGGGTTATTTCTCGTGCCTTTGCAGGCCATGTCCCAGCGACGCTCGGATGATAAAATTAGAGCCCAATTAATGAGCGCAGGCTCCGTTTTATTAAACCTCTTTGTAAACTTAATGACATTTGGATTAATCGGGATGGCCGCCATGCGGGTTGGGCCGAAAGTGCCCTTTTTAATGATTGTGATTGGCAGCGCTATCGTCGCCGCCTACGCGATTTACCGGACAATAAATCCCGTGCGCCGCTATGTTGACGCGGAGGGCTAAATGCGCGGCTATTTTGGCGTCGGCGTTGAGGGCATATCCAAGTCATATAATCTAGGCGCGGTTTTGCGTACAGCCAATGCTTTTGGCGCAAGCTTTGCCTTTACCATTGGCGCCACCCATAAAGCCTTAGAGGTCCGCCGCACCGATACATCGCGCGCGGATATGCATATGCCCTTTTACGAATGGGACTCGCCGGATGACTTAGTTCTACCGCGCGGATGTCAGCTGGTGGGCGTAGAATTAACCGAGGAGTCAATTGAGCTTCCCAGTTTTCGTCATCCGACAAATTGCGCCTATATTCTCGGCCCAGAGAAAGGCAATTTATCTGATTATATGCAAGAGCGCTGCGATTTCCTGGTTCAAATCCCGACAAAATTTTGTGTCAATGTCAGCCTCGCCGCCGCGCTGACGATATATGATAGAACCCTGATGTTAGGCGGCTACCCTGACAGGCCCGTAAAAGTGGGCGGGCCTGATAAAAATTGGAAAAAACCCTCACAAAAGCGGTAATTGTGACTGCACTTTAATATGCATTTAACGCAACCTTAACCATAATCCTGCGCTATAGAGGCAAGAGACACGGATTGATTATGAAACATCTTCGCTATTTAATCGCTACGGCCATAATTTCGGCGCCGCTTTGGGTCGCAGGCACCGCTAGGGCGCAGTCAAAACCTAAGCTTGAAAAAGTACATACCGATTGGAGCGTTTACTCACATGGCCAAGGCGCGAATAAAACATGTTACGCGCTCTCAAAGCCCAAGGTGCAATCTCCACGCTCGGTTAATCACGGCGATGTCTATTTTATGGTCTCCAATTGGAAATCGGGCGCAGCCAAAGAACAACCCAGTTTTTTCGCTGGATATAACCTCAAGCCGAGCCGCGCGCCCGAAGCCCAAATCAAAGGGTCAAAATACACCATGTACGTCGCCGCCAATGAAGCCTTTATAGAAAGCAATTCAAATGAGCGCCGCTTAGTGTCCAAAATGAGAGCCGGGGCGACCATGAGTATAAGAGCTGTCAGCGCCCGAGGCACAAATGTGAAATATCAGTTTTCACTTAAAGGCATAACCGCCGCGCTTAAACATGTCCGCCAGATTTGCGGATAGACCAAAATACCCTTGCATTATTCAACCCCAATATTGACTTAAAAACTAGGCGGAGGCGCGCCAAACCTAAATGAAGTTAGGTGAAAATATTATAAACCCCGAAGGCGAGTCCCAAACTTAAGCTAAAAGCTATCGCAATTAAAAACCCATCGCGCGCCGTAATGCCTAAGCCCAATAACCCGATGATAAAGGCGGGCGGGACAACCCCAAAAGGCACAACCCCGAGAGGTACCATCGTCGCTGCTAAAACAATCGCTAAGAGCGCGGTTAAAACCTGCACCGGCGGGCTCGTCATCCACGGTAGGCGCGGTTTGATGACATTATCTATCCGTCTTAAAAACGGCGTCACAGCCTTTCTTGTCTTTTCTAACTTAGCGTCTGATATTTTAACCTTGCGCAGGATTTCTGGCATCCAAGGCGATTCGCGCCTGAAAAGAAGTTGCAATGCAAAGACAATGATAATCAGGCCAAATGCGCCCGGCAGACCTGGAATAGCCCCGATGGGCGTCATTAGAAAAAGACTACACAATATCATGACAGGACCAAATGAGCGGCCGCCAAACGCCTCGACAATGGTTTTAAGGTCCGTTTCACTCCCGCCAGCTGCCTCTTTGGCCATGTCCAAAATCGACTCCAGCGGTTTATCCGCAGCCTTCTCTATTTCGTTTTCTTGGCTCATAACCGCGCCCATATCACAAATTTCGTAAATCTCCAGAAAAGGATTTCACATAAATGAAACAGCCTTCTAAAGGAAGCTATGTCTTTAGAAGTCTGGCTGGCCCTTGTGGCTTTATTTGGAATTGGCGGATTAACCCCTGGCCCAGCGGTGATGCTGGTGATGGCCTCCTCTTTTCGCTATGGCTTTAAACCTGCCATGCTCCCCGCATTAGGAATTGCGAGCGCAAATGTTATATGGCTTCTTTTGGCCGCCTCTGGCGCCGCCGCTCTGGCGACGCAATATCCCACAGCCTTTCTCGGCCTAAAAATAGTCGGCGTGTTAGTCATTATTTATCTTGCCCTGACTGCCATGTTTGGGCCCCTGCCTAACCCAGACGCCAATGCGGACCAAGCACCTCCGCGCGCAAAGCTGTACTCTAGGGGCGTGGCTTTGCAGCTCTCCTCTCCTATGCCTCTGGTTTATTTCGGCCTGCTTTTGCCCGCCTATTTTGATGCCAGCTATTCCATTCCGTTTCAGATATTCATTATGTTTA
>CAYXEB010000113.1:0-6660 GCA_964463835.1 uncultured Hellea sp. | reverse complement strand
CAGCTGTGTCTTGCAAATTTGTAGATTTCTTCGTCGCTGTTACGATAATTTCGTCCGTAATCTGCGCATGAGCAGGAGCAGCTAATGCTACCGCTCCGATTATAACAGTAGATGTGCTTAATAGTATTTTTTTCACTTTATTTTCCCCTGAGTTGAAACAAAATTGGTAAAACTTCGTATGTCGTTGGCCGACGTTAGCTATAATTCAGTATCGATAATTGATGGTTTGCACCAAAATATTGACATTTTTTACGGCTACATGAAATATCATGGAAATAATTTCAAAGTGTGATATAAATGAAACATAGGGCCTCCAAACGCTCCAGCGTTTTTTTCAACATATTTTCCAAGTAGATATTTCGCTGGAATAGAGACGTAACCTCCCGAATGTTTTGCTGTGTTGGGGAAGTATTTATAATATTCCTATTTTCATGACTTTGCAGATTAGGACAATTTGTAAATTCCTCAGATAGTGTGATTTTCATGCCACAAATTAGAGGTCAATTTTAATGGTATGCCCATGAAATTCCGGAGGTGGGGCAAAAGTATGGGCACATTCACTGAGTTGCCGTATTTATGTAATTAATTCAATGGCTTAATGAAAAATAGTGGCGGGCGGGGAGGGATTCGAACCCCCGATAGACTTTCACCTATGCCAGTTTTCAAGACTGGTGCATTCAACCACTCTGCCACCCGCCCGAATGCAAGTTACTTGGTTTGCGAAGCAGGCTGTAATTGGTTTTTGCACTGTGTTCAAGCCCGTTTTATACTCAAAATCACGATTGGTGTAGATGTTAAGAATTTATCAACCGTGTAAAAAAACTCCGCGTTAAGCTTGTTATCTAACGGGGATTTAAAGGTGTTGGGTTAAAACAGTCTCTAATGAGGACAAACCCTGCGTTAGATAGGACATCCTTAAGGTTAAAAGAGTGGGAAAGTCCCAGATTATGGGGCGAAAAAGGTGAATTATTTATGTCTGTATTATTTAGACGACGTTACGCAAAAGCTGCACTTATTATAGGTGCTGGTGTTTTGGCATTAGGAACATCCGCATGTTCGACCACGAGTACTGTTAAAGTTGCCCAAAATGCGCCAATTACATATAAAGTAGGCCAAGGCGCAACACAATATGCCTCGGTAACTATGCCGCGCCGCAATTCGCCTTCTCCTTACCAATCAACACGGCAGCGCGTGCCAAATGTATCCGTGCCGGAAGTATCCAGGCCTATTCAACAGGTTCCACAAACGTCGCAACCGTTAAGTCAACCTTCATTTGACCCAAACCGTGTCGATCATGAGCTCTATAAACACCAGAAAGTCGGTAAAACCTATAAAATTATGGGCAAGTCCTATACACCAAAGCATGAGCCTGATTATAACGTGGTAGGCATAGCGTCATGGTATGGCGACAAGTTCCACGGCAAACCGACTGCAACTGGTGAAATCTATGATAAGAACGATTTGACTGCAGCGCATAAAACGCTGCCTTTAAACAGTATGTTATATGTCACCAATCTCGAAAATGGCAGATCACTTATGGTCCGGTTAAATGATCGCGGTCCTTTCATTGGAGATAGAATTATCGACCTATCCGAAGCGGCTGCTGTTGCTTTGGGAACGCAGGCAAACGGTTTAGGTAAAGTGAGAGTCCAATATGCAGGACCTGCTGACCCCATGGCGGCAAAAGGCGGCGTCGCTGCGCCGCGGCCTCAACGTCAGGAGGTTCCAATGATTGTTGAAGCGCCGCAGCCCGTAGCGCCAGCTCAGCCTGAATACCAGCCATTAAGAGAGCAGCCAGTGACTGAAGCGCCGTCTTATGAAGCACAAGCACCTCTTCCTTATGCAGACCCAATTCCGCAAGTGCCTTCGCCCCGGGTGTCGGCGCCATTACCAGCACCAATCGCGCCTCAAGCGCCGCAATCAGTTGACGGCGGTGACGCTAATGATGGACAGGTCACGCTTACAATTAAGGGCCCTATCCACGTTGCTGGGTATTCAGAAAACCAAGAACAGCCTCGTCTCATTCGCGGCAAATAGATGAATTCTTTACGCTTGGACTTGTTCCGGCCATAAAGCTAAGGCATTTAAGACAGGCACCTTCGGGTGTCTGTTCTGATTCTATGCCGAGGTTTATGTGTATCGTATTTTTCTGACATTAATGTTTGTTGCATTTACGAGCCCTGCATTCGGGCAAATTGGCGAGTTTAAGACTGACGCCCCTCATGCGGTTATATTGGATTTTGAAACGGGCGATGTGCTTTTTGAAAAGAATGCACAATCTCCTATGGCGCCCGCGTCTATGACGAAAATCATGACCGCTGATATGGTCTTTGAAGCGATTAAGAACAAAATCATTACATTGGATACAGAGTTTCAAGTAAGCGAAGAAGCTTGGCGTCGCGGCGGCGTGAAATCGGGCTCCTCAACGATGTTTTTAGATGTCAAATCTTCGGTACGAGTGGAAGACCTACTTAGAGGTATAATTGTTCAATCCGGCAATGATGCCTGCATCACAATTGCGGAAGGACTTTCAGGGTCCGAAACTGCTTTTGCTGAACAAATGACTATCAGGGCGCAGGAATTAGGGTTTAAAACTGCAAATTTTGAAAACTCAACCGGTTGGCCGCACCCTGATCATAAAATCAGTGCTTTGGATTTAGCGCGTCTAGCGCATCATTCAATAAAAACCTATCCTGACTTTTATCCATTATATGGTGAACCATCCTTTACATGGAATGATATTACTCAGCCAAATAGAAACCCGCTTTTGGCAAAGTTTACAGGTGCGGACGGTATGAAAACGGGAAGCACGGAAGTTTCGGGCTATGGTTTGGTAGGGTCAGCTGAACGCGCCGGGAAGCGCCGCATAATCGTTATCAATGGTCTTGAGAGTAAGTCTGAAAGAGCCCGCGTAAGCCTAAGATTAATGAATGCCGCCTTTGCACAATTTAAAGTGTATCAGCTTTACGATGAAAATGAAATTGTCGGAGATATCGATGTCTTTATGGGACTGCAAGATAAAGTCAACGTTAAGGTCGATAAGATTATTCAGGCGGGTCTTTACAAAGGACATCGGACTAAATTGACCTCTCGTATTTTGGCGAAGGCCGCGGTTGCACCTGTCCAATTAGGAGATCATATCGCGGATATGGTTATAGAAGTTCCCGGGCGCGCCGATGAGCGTTATCCTCTTTACGCGGCAGAAAATGTGAAGGCAAAATCCGCTTTTGCTAAAGCTTGGACTGTATTAATAGAAAAAATTCGAGGGTAACATGGCAGAGCAAGACTTATCAATTGGGCGATTTATTTCATTTGAAGGTGGTGAAGGCGCCGGCAAAACTACCCAGGCAAGAATGCTTTGCGATGCGCTAGAGGGTGCGGGGGTTGAAACGCTTTTAACCCGAGAGCCGGGCGGAACCTTTGGCGCTGAAGCTATTCGTGATCTCGTGCTTGAAGGTACGGCAGATCGTTGGTCTGGCATGACCGAGTTATTGCTTATGTATGCAGCGCGGCTAGATCACGTTGAAAAGCTCATAAAACCGGCATTAGAGCGCGGAGTTTGGGTTGTTAGCGACCGCTTTTCTGACTCCAGTCTGGCATATCAAGGCTATGCGCGAGGATTGGGCCATAAAAAGGTGAGGGCTGTCCATAACGCCGTTATGGACGGCTTTGGAACTGACTTAACTATCTTATTTGATATCGACCCTATATTGGCCCAAAAACGCGTGGAAACACGCGGTGAGGACCTTTCGCGTTTTGATTCCGAGTCTATTGCTTTTCACAACACTTTAAGAGATGCATTTTTAGAAATTGCCAATCAAGAGTCAGAACGTATCTTTACAGTCGATGCCTCTGAGTCTCGCGAGGCCGTCCATACACGTATACTTTTTGCAGTTACACAAAAATACCCGTTTTTGGCCGGTAAATTAGGCGCTCATGCGTAAGCTAGAAATAGAAGAGTACCCGGAGGCGGACCGCGCGCCCGGCTGTGATCACCCCCGGAACACTTATGACCTTATCGGACATGCAGAGGCAGAGACTTTATTCCTGCAAGCAAAGGCTTCGGGCCGCTTACATCATGCCTGGCTTATTACGGGTGCTCCGGGGGTAGGTAAAGCAACGTTTGCCTATAGAATTATAAGATATATGCTTGGCGGCACGCCGTTATTGCCTGGCAGTCTGGATATTCCTCAAACTGACCCTATCGCTCAGCAGTTAGCGAGTCTGGGGCATGGTAACTTCATGTTGTTAAGGCGGCCCTATGATTTTAAGCGTAAGAAATTACGTAGTGAAATCCCTGTCGATAATGTGCGGGAGTTAGGGGCCTTTTTTCAAGGTACGGCGGCGGTGGATGAATCGTGGCGAGTGTGCCTGATAGATAGCGCTGATGAATTAAACAGAAGTTCTGAAAATGCGATTTTAAAGCTACTCGAAGAGCCACCTGAAAAAACAATGATTATATTACTTTCTTCTGCGCCCGGACGTCTGCTCCCAACTATTCGCTCAAGATGCATTCATTTGCCGCTGAGAGAGGTGCCCGAAGCGGAAATTATACCTTGGCTAAAAGCTCGTGTTGAGGTTTCAGACGATATTCTTCATGCGGCCGTTAAATTATCTCGGGGCGGACCCGGAAAGGCGATTGCTTTAGCCCAGAATTCCAATGATGTCCTGCGCCCTCTATCCCAATATTTGAAATCTCTAGATCAATCTCAAGCCAAGATCGACCATCTTATCGCTAATAATCTGGCGGCGCAAAATGCGAGCATGTCCAGAGCGTTATTTTGGGAGGCACTTCAGGATATATTGCGCGCACAATCCGTCTTTAGCCTAACAGGGGAATGGTTGGGAGCTTTTAAACCTCTGCCAGTAGCCAAAAACGTCAATATCTGGGCAATGCTATGGGATAAAGTTTGTGAGATACAGCGCGCTGAAGCGGCAATCAACATGGACAAAAAGACAGTCATGTTAGAGACTTTGTCAAACATAAGGGCCGCGTAATGTTAGTCGATAGTCACGTAAACCTTCATGGAGAGAAATTTTCCGAGGATTTGGACGCCGTCGTTGAGAATGCGAGGGACAATAATGTCGGCACGATGCTCAATATATGTTGCAAGATTTCTGACTTTGATGATGTGATTGCTGTTGCTCAGCGATATGAAAATATGTGGGCCTCAGTGGGAACACATCCTCATGACGCTAAGGACAATCCGGATATCACAGCGCAAGAGCTTATTGAACTATCACACCATCCCAAAGTCATTGGAATAGGGGAAACGGGTCTCGATTTTCATTATAATTACAGTGATAAAGACGCCCAGCTCTCAAATTTTCAGGCCCATATAGAAGCCGCAAGAGAGACTCAATTGCCGTTGATAATTCATAGCCGTAATGCGGATGATTTAATGGCCGATATTTTAGAGCGCGAAATGGCTATAGGAGAATTTCCAGCCCTTCTGCATTGCTACACATCTGGCCCGGAACTGGCGAGACGTGCCGTGGCGCTTGGAGTGTATTTTTCAATGTCAGGAATTATCACGTTTAAGAATGCAAAAGACGTCCGTGAAATTGCTGCGGGGCTACCAGATGACCGCATCATGATAGAAACGGATTGCCCATATCTTGCGCCAGTGCCGTATCGCGGGCGGCGCAACGAGCCCGCCTATGTTTCTCATGTTTGCGAAAAACTTTCTGAAATAAAACAATGGTCTATAAGCGAAACCGAACGTATAACAGCCGACGCTTTTTTTACACTTTTTAAGAAGGCAACTCGTCCATGACCGTTAGAGCCGTTATTTTGGGATGCGGATCATCTGGCGGCGTTCCTCGTATAAATGGAGATTGGGGCCTATGCGACCCAAAGAACCCAAAAAACAGACGCACAAGGTGTTCTCTCTATGTTGAATACTGGGAAGATGAGGGGGAGGTAGATGTTAAAGATAGAACCGCCGTTTTAATTGATACGTCTCCAGATGTACGAGAGCAATTTTTACACAATAAAATCAACCGTATAGACGCACTTCTTTACACGCACGATCACGCTGACCAAGCACATGGCATAGATGACTTACGGGCCATCGCTTACCGAATGCGAAAACGTATTCCTACCTATATGGATTCTCATACGAAAGATTACGTCTATGATCGCTTTCGATATTGCTTTGAAATGCCAGACGGGCGTGTTCATCCGCCAATTTTAGAGCTCCAAGACATTATAAAGGGTGGAGACCGAGTCACTATAGATGGGCCCGGTGGTAAACTTAATATCAGTGTTATTGGACTCAGCCATGGCCCCACACCGTCGCTAGGGTTCATTTTCGATGAAAAAATCGCCTACACGCCTGACGTATGGGATATCTCGCCAGAAAGCCTTTCGGTCCTAGACGAGATCGATAGCTGGATCGTCGACGCGCTAAGATATAATGACCACCCAACACACGCAAATTGCGATAAGTCTTTGTCATGGCTAGCTAAAGTTAGAGCTAAGCATGGCGTGCTAACAAATCTTCACATTGATATGGATTACGAAACTTTATCATCTGAACTGTTTGGACGCACAAAGGTAGCCTATGATAATATGGTGATTACGAAAGGATAAGTGCGGCGTTTGGAAATACGCGTAAAATCAGATAAAACCGCTATAAAAATAGTCTTAGAGTAACG
>CAYXEB010000112.1:0-6682 GCA_964463835.1 uncultured Hellea sp. | reverse complement strand
AGTTGTGGACTGCCAATGGGCTTGTCCTGCACACACTCCGGTACCTGCCTATATTAGGCTTATTGCACAGGGACGTTATTCCGACGCCTATATGTTAAACCGGGAAAGCAATGTTTTTCCAGGAGTTTTAGGACGAGTATGTGACCGGCCCTGTGAGCCAGCTTGTCGTCGAGGCCGCGTTGAAGAAGAACCCGTCGCGATTTGCCGTCTTAAACGTGTTGCTGCCGACCACCGAGGGGACATCACTGACCGCCTACCTAAAAAACCGGCTCAAACGAACGGAAAAAAAATCGCTTTAGTTGGTGCTGGACCAGCAAGTTTCACCGTCGCGAATGACTTGGCCCCCCTTGGGTATGAATGTACTATTTTTGAAAAGTTCGACAAGCCCGGTGGATTGATGCGCACCAACATTCCAGCCTTTCGTCTACCAGAGAAAGTTTTGATGGAAGAACTTGGCTATATTTTGGATATGGGAGTCGACCTCAAACTCGGCACACCCGTAAATTCAATGAAAGACCTTTTAGAAGAGGATTATGACGCGATATTTGTTGGTACTGGCGCGCCTAAAGGTAAAAACCTCACCCTTCCAGGAAGGGATGAAGCCAATGACAATATCCATATCGGAATTGAGTGGCTGGAAAGCGTCGCTTTTGAACACACTGATAAAATCGGAAAAAATGTACTTATAATTGGCGTTGGTAACACGGCTATGGATTGCTGCCGCACTTCGCTACGCCTAGGCGCTAAGGATGTTAAAGTCATGGCCCGTAAACCTCGTGCTTTTTTCAAAGCTTCACCATGGGAACTCGAAGATGCTGAAGAAGAAAATATCGATATTTTAGTCAACCATTCCCCGAAAGCTTTCGTACATTCAAACGGCCAATTGACCGGCATGCTTTTTGATCTCATGGAATATGACCTTGATGAAAATGGAAAAATCACTGACAGCCGCGTCATTGGCGAAAAGACTATCCCTTGCGATGATGTCATTTTAGCAATTGGGCAAAATAATAGCTTTCCTTGGATCGAAGATAACTGCGGTATTAAGTTTGATAAATGGGGCGTACCCCTCGTTGATAAAGTGACATTCGAAAGTACGAAAAAAGGCGTGTTTTTTGGCGGAGACGCAGCCTTTGGCCCTTTAAATATCATTTGGGCAGTCGAGCACGGCCATCAAGCGGCTATTTCCATTGATAAATATTGCCAAGAAAAAAGTTTGACCGAACGGCGCCCAGATAAATTGACCTTAAACCCCACTAAAATGGGTATGTTCGAATGGCGCTATTCCAATACATTTGATGATAGCGATAGACGGAAAATGGACCATGTCGCCCTCGTCGAACGCTTTAATAAGATCACAACCGAAGTCGAGCTCGGCTACACTCCTGAAAAAATCGCAACGGAGGTACAGCGTTGCCTAAACTGTGATGTCCATACCGTATTTGATGCACCAAAATGTACAGAGTGTGATGCTTGCATTGATGTCTGCCCGGTAGAGTGCTTGTCGATAGAACCTATTGCGCCGGAGGACACTCTACGCACATCGATTAGGGCTGCAGAGGCTGATCAGTCGCTTTACGCCTCAGCCGAATTACCGCTTACGGGGCGGATTATGATAAAAGATGAAAATGTCTGCCTACATTGCGGCTTATGCGCAGAGCGCTGCCCAACCGCAGCCTGGGATATGCAAGAAGGCATCGTGACCATCCATCACGCAGATATGCAAGAGCTAACCGAGGCAGGATAATGAGCGGACCCAATTTAAATGATTTCGTTATCCGTCTGGCTAACGTCAACGGGACAGGCTCGGCTTCAGCCAATGGTCTGTTAATGAAAGCAATATTCCGCATGGGAATTCCTGTGATCGGAAAGAACGTTTTTCCCAGCAACATTCAAGGCCTGCCTACATGGTACGAAATCCGGGTTAATGGGGACGGTTATATGGGACGCTCGGGTGATATTCATCTTATGATAGCCATGAATGCTGAGACATATGCCAAAGACTTGGCTTGTGTATCGCCCGGCGGTTATTTGATTTATGATAGCACTTGGCCACGCCCGCATATGCTCCAACGTGACGATATAACCGTAATTGGCGTGCCTTTTTCACAAATGGTCAACGAAACTTTTCAAGTCGCGCGCTCGCGTATTTTAATGAAAAACATGGCTTATGTTGGAGCTGTAGCAGCCCTAATTAATTTGGACATGGACGTTGTCAAAGCCATGGTTGAAGACATGTTCGCGACGAAACAAAAACTCATACCCGCGAATATGCAAGCCCTTGAACTTGGATTGAACTACGTCAAAGATCATATCGACCACCCCCTGCCCTTCATGCTCGAACCTTTAGACAAAACTAAAGGTAAAATCATGATTGACGGTAATACGGCGGCGGGTCTGGGCTGTGTTTACGGCGGGGCAACAGTCGGAGCGTGGTATCCCATTACGCCCTCTACGAGCCTCATGGATAGTTTTACAAAATATTGCCATAAATTACGGATTGATAAAGACACAGGCGAGAATAAATTCGCTATTATACAAGCTGAAGACGAGCTAGCCGCAGCTGGCCTTACCATTGGCGCAGGATGGATGGGCGCGCGCGCATTTACTCCGACCTCAGGGGCCGGCATCAGTTTGATGAATGAATTTATCGGCTTTTCATATTATACGGAAACGCCTGCTACCTTTTTCGATATTCAAAGGGTTGGTCCATCTACGGGCATGCCTACCCGTACCCAACAATGCGATATAATGACCACTGCTTATTGCTCGCATGGGGATACCAAACATATTGTACTCTACCCATCTGACCCAGGCGAATGTTTCACAATGGCCGTCAATGCCCTAGACCTAGCCGAGCGATTTCAGACACCCGTCTTCTTTCTCTCCGATTTAGACATTGGTATGAATGACTGGATGGTCAATGAATTTGAATGGGACGATTCCTACGAACCTGATCGCGGCAAGATAGTTACTCGTGAACAACTGGAAAACGGATTTGACTTCTATCGTTATTTAGATGTCGATGGGGACGGAATTACTTATCGTACATTACCAGGAACACACCCAACTAAAGGCGCGTTTTTCACCCGCGGGTCTGGTCATAACAAATGGGGTAAATATACGGAAGACTCTGCTGAATACAAAGAAGTTGTAGACCGGCTCATAGTCAAATGGCGTAATTCCCGTCACGCCTGTCCGCAACCTATTTTACGAAAGGCCAATAATAAAGCATCAGCAGCTATTCTTGCTATTGGAAGTTCTGACCCGGCCGTCATTGAAGCCCAAGACCGACTTGCAAACGAAGGTATTCATCTAGACTATATGCGAATACGGGCTTTCCCTTTTGCAGATGCAGTAGAGGAGTTCATGGCTAAACATGACACAGTTTATGTCGTCGAGCAGAACCGTGACGCTCAACTCATGAGCTTGCTAATTAACGAAACGCCCGTAACAAAAGATAAGCTTATTTCTGTACGCTATTACGCTGGCGAACCGGTGTCATACAAATTTGTTATGAATGCTATTCGCGAGCAATTGGCCACAAGAAAGACTGCATAATGCCCAGTTTCACAAAACCAAAAATTCGCCTTAAACATCAGAAAACAAATGACATTGGATTAATCCGATCAGATTATGATGGAGTCATGTCGACGCTTTGCGCTGGGTGTGGTCACGATAGTGTCACCGCCGCAATGGCAACCGCTTTTTACGAACTTGCCATTGAACCTCATAAAGCGGTTAAAGTTTCGGGGATTGGATGCTCATCCAAAACCACATCATATTTTATGAAAGAAGCCCACGGTAATAATACCGTCCATGGACGCATGCCTAGCGTTGCAACAGGCGCTATGGCAGGAAATCCACATATGACTTATATTGGAGTTTCTGGCGACGGAGATTCTCTTTCAATCGGTGCGGGCCAGTTAGTTCACGCCATGCGCCGCAATGTCAACATGCTTTATATGCTCGAAAACAATGGGGTATATGGCCTGACCAAAGGGCAATTTTCAGCCGCGGCAGATGCAGGATCCGTGTCCAAAAAGGGCGATGTCAATATTATGAAACCCATAGATCCCTGTGCCGTTGCCCTCTCGGTGGGCGCAACATTTGTGGCGCGAAGTTTTTCTGGGGACAAAAAGCAACTCGTCTCTCTTATCAAGGCAGGCCTCAAGCATAAAGGATTTGCGCTGATTGATGTAATATCGCCATGTGTGAGCTTTAATGATCACAAAGGCTCGACCAAGTCTTACGCCCATACTTTTAAATATTACCACAAGGCCGTTCACGCTGATTATGTCCCACCTAGCGAAGAAATACGTGCCAGTTATGAAGACGGGGAAACCATGCCGATTGAGCTTCATGACGGCGGTGTTATAAACTTACGAAAGCTTGATAACGGTTATGACCCGACAGATCGCGGCAGCGCATTTTCTAAAGTAATTGGGAGCCAGGAGATTGATGAAATATTGACAGGCCTTCTTTATATTGACGAAAAAACGCCAGATATGGCAACACGGAATAACCTGCCAAGTCGTCCCCTAAACACCTTTCCTTACGCAGAACTCAATCCGGGTTCGGAAACGCTTAAGGGCTTAATGAAAGAATTTGGATAAACTATTAGGGCCTTAATTTATTATATTTGCGGTCAATAAATTCTTGCATAGCTGTTATGCCTGCATCGATGTTTGATCGCCCAAACCCTATTCGAAAGCGATCATTTGGCGCGGCCATAAGCTCGGATTTATATATAGAGGCTGGGAGCAATAATACACCGTTTTCCTCAACTAAGTCTTTGCAAAAAGCTTCAACCCCGCCTCGTCCCATGAATCGAGGAAACCCTATGCAGCTTCCATCCGGATGATGCCATTCAAACAGATCGGGATAATTTTCAAAAAAGATATCCAGTTTTTCAACATTTTCGCGCATAAGGGAACGGCTTCTATTAAGAAGCTTCTTACGAACACCTAAGGCTATAACAGCCAAACGTTCGCTGGGCGCAGAATTGCAAATCGATAGATAATGCTTGTATTTTTCAATCTTGCTTAAGAGCTCTTTATCTGCAGAGGCAATCCACCCAATCCGTAATCCCGGAAGGCCATAAGCTTTTGACATAACATTTAGAGAAAGCGCTTTTTCATAAATATCAGCCGCCTGATCAATGCGTTTTGTTGCATCCAATTCTACTCCGCGGTAAACTTCATCACTAAAAAGGTAGACGTCATTCTCGCGGCACATATCGATCAACATTTGATAATCTTGGTGCGGTATGATGTGCCCTGTCGGATTATTTGGAAAACAAACCGATATGAGTTTCGTATTTGGCTGCATAGCATTACGGAGTTCGTCGAGATCAAGATGCCATTGTGGATCCGAGTTTAAACCAACTCCACTGACAGAACATATATCTAACGGTAATGTTTCCGCGGCTTGATAATTAGGAACAACAACAATCGCATGATCATCTTTAGTCAGGAGGACGCGCATTGCCGCATAAACACCTTCTTCCGCGCCTGCGAAACACAGAATGTTTTCGGGCGCCATATTCTCATATGTTTCAGAAATAGCTTGGCGCAAATCAGGAGCTCCCCATGTTTCTGTATAACCAAGATGCAAATCCAATAATGAGTCAGGCGACATTCCCGCTAAGCCATATAACTCGCCAATAGTGATACTCTCGGTATCTGAGGCTGTCATATGGTAACGCGCGCTAAATTCCCATTTTGAAAAATATGTCTCTAATTCAAAATTGCGCATTCAATACCTATCAATAGACCAGACTACGTTTTTCGGCCGCGACCTCCTCTGCGGCCTCTAGACCGTCGTCCCTCGCCTGCAGAAGGCGCAGGACGGTAATGTTTAATCCAATTTGCGCAGCTCGGGTCAACACCGTTCAAAACGTCTGCGGCCCGTACGGCTGGAACTAGGCCATCATCCAAAACGTTCACGATAGCAGAGGTCATTCCCGCGCAGGCCAACATCGGTAAGAATGCATTATTTACTGTGTGACGGTTGGGAAGGCCGAAGGCAACATTTGAAGCTCCGCATGTCGTATTGACCCCTAATTCATTTCGCAACCTATGAAGTAATTTAAAGACATCTTTGCCCGCGGAGTTCACGGCTCCTACAGGCATAACAAGTGGATCAACGACAACGTCTTCAGCCTTAATACCATAATCAGACGCGCGGTTGACGATACGTTTAGCAACTTCGAACCGTACATCTGGGTCTTCAGAGATTCCCGTATCATCATTAGAGATCGCGACGACTGCGCAGTCATATTTGGCAACCAAAGGTAAGACCCGTTCCATCACTTCTTCTTCCGCTGTAGTTGAATTTAAAAGCGGGCGACCTTTATAAGCAGCAAGACCAGCTTCTAAAGCTTCAATAATCGAGCTATCAATGCAGAGCGGAACATCGGTTAAGCCCTGTATAAGAGGAATTACGTCGGTCATAATAGCGGCTTCATCGG
Source organism: uncultured Hellea sp. (assembly GCA_964463835.1). Classification (GTDB taxonomy): domain Bacteria; phylum Pseudomonadota; class Alphaproteobacteria; order Caulobacterales; family Maricaulaceae; genus Hellea. The sequence goes on along the minus strand of CAYXEB010000112.1, from coordinate 210 downwards.
CCAGTGGGACGCCAACATTTACATCAAGCACTTGCGCGCCTGCTTCAACCTGCGCCAAAGTTTCCTTTTTGATACGCCAAAAATTTCCTTCCTTAAGCTCCTTAGAAAACAATTTACGACCTGTCGGATTAATGCGTTCGCCTATCATGACGAAGGGTTCGTCAAATCCAATCGCGACTTCTTTTGTTGATGATGCTAAAATCGTGCGTG
>CAYXEB010000111.1:0-6767 GCA_964463835.1 uncultured Hellea sp. | reverse complement strand
CATTCTTTAGTCTCGGATTATTTTCGCAAAGAAGAACGCGCCACGGCGCTGGGTATATATTCGCTGGGTATTCCGATTGGGTCTTTATTCGGCATTCTTCTCGGGGGTTGGCTTGTTGTGAATTTGGGCTGGCGCTGGACATTTGTTGCGGTGGGGGTTCCCGGGATTTTACTGGGCCTGCTGGTTAAAATAACCCTGAAAGAACCAAAGCGAGGCGCCGCTGAAGTGGCCGAAAGTACAATTGCTGCGCCTGACGCGCCCAAAGCACCCGAGGTAAGGGCCTCCCTGACGAAAACCTTTCAAACCATATGGGGCATAAAGAGCTTCCGCTATTTAATTTATGGGTCTGCACTCGTCGCATTCGCTATATTTGGATTTCAATTGTGGATGGTCGATTTTATCTTCCGAACACATGGATTGACGATTGATAAACTTACAGTCCCCTTGGCTTTAGGGCTTGGTGTCGGCGGCGGCATCGGCACGGTGGCGGGCGGCGCGATTTGCGATAGATGGGTTCGAAAAGATTTCTCTCATTATTTTACTTTTCTAGCAGTCGCCCACACGCTCTCGGTTCCGCTTTATATTTTCGCGATGTGGACCTCGTCGAGTACCCTTTGCTTCATCGTCTTGTTCTTCGTCTTTATGCTGCATTCCAGTGTCGCTGGGCCGTGTTATGCTTTGGTGCAAAATCTATCGCCCCTCAAAATGAGAGCCTTTGCAGCAGCGCTTTATTTGTTTGTGCTTAGCGCAATTGGGCAGGGTTTCGGACCCGTCTATGTTGGCGGCATGTCAGATCTTTTGGCAGGCTCGATGGGCGAAGCTGACGGGCTGCAAGTTGCTATGATTTCGCTCGCGCCGATTTGGTTGTTAGCGGCCTTTATTTTCTGGCGCGGCCGCCAGTATCTTGCGCAGGATATTGTTTGAACTACCGCATTCTGGTCTACGTCTGCCCCACGGTATGGCAGATGGGATGTCACTTGTTGAATATGTCGTATTTCAACACGTTTAATTTGAAATCTGAGATATAGCCGCTGACGTCATATAATTTCTAAAAACTAGGCATAATTATTGTCTTAGATAATCGATGTGTTTTGAAGCTAAACTAACATTTAAAGAAGGGCTGTGTTGGTGTTCATAGATGTCTTTTCATTGGGGACGCAATTACAATAAATTTTATTCCATTTTGAATAGAAAACTCCTTGCGTCATTGACCATAGTGCGGAATGATTGCAGGCATAGATATAAGCATTTATAAATGTGGTTTGGGAGGATTATCATTAAAAGCTCGCCTGTTAAGCGCCTCGCAGAAGCTATTCACGTGGTTTCGGCATTTTGGGTTTTATGCATTGCCTTCATCATATTTGTTGATGTTATCGGACGAACATTATTTAACTCTCCTCTACTCGGCGCGGTGGAAATTATTAAAAATTCTGTTGTTGCCATTACGTTTTTGCAGCTTCCTCTTGCCATTTATGGAGATACAATGCTGCAGACGACTATTTTTTATGGACTCGTGCGCAAACGTTTGCAGAAATATATGAGAACCCTCTCTAACCTTTTGGGTTTTTTGTTTTTTATCGCTCTGGTCTACGCTTCATGGGAGCCTTTCGCCGAAGCTATCGCAATTGGTGAGTATGAGGGTGAGGGGGCGTTGCGTGTTCCAACTTATCCCGTGCGCTTATTGATTGTTTTGACATCAGCTTTTGCAGCTTTTGTATATCTTTATTTGATGGTGCTGGATTGGACGGGGCGTCTGGATAGCGAGGGCCGTGTGAGTGAAATGTCGCCTGTGTCTGAGATAAAGGAAGACTGATATGGGGCCCGAGGTCATATTCTATACATTCCTTCTATTAATGGGATTGGTTGTTTTAAGAGTGCATATCGGCATTGCCTTGGGGGTCGCCAGCGTTGTCGGCGTTTTCCTCGCTTATGGGGACATCAATATTGCCTTTTCAGTTCTCAGCACTACGGCCTATGAAGCTATTCGGGCCGATACGCTCATGGTTATTCCTCTCTTTGTGCTTATGGGAGAGATTATAAGCCGGGCAGGGGCTGCGTCAGATCTCTATAAGCTATGTGATAGAGGGCTTAGGCGATTACCCGGACGTTTAGCCGCCGCAACCGTTATAGGCAATGCCGCATTTGCAGCGGTATCGGGCGTCTCAATTGCCTCAGCGGCTACCTTTAGCCGTATTGCCTACCCTGAAATGGTCAAAGCTGGATATGACAGATCATATTCACTTGGCGTCATTGCGGGGAGTGCGTGTTTGGGCATGTTAATCCCGCCCAGCGTTTTGTTGATTATTTGGGCCATTCTCACTGAAGGGTCCGTTGGCGCGCTCTTTATTGCCGGCATTGGTCCCGGTCTTTTAATGGCCGCGGCCTTTATTGGATATAATGTTTATAAAGCGACCCGCAATCCTGAAGTTGCGCCCTCGCTAGCCGTTATGACTGATGAGGGCGTCGCTATTGAACAAGAGCCTTTTTTGCCAATTGCCATTGGCGGCTTTGGTATTATTTTTCTCATCTTACTGGTTCTGGGCGGTATTTGGGCGGGCTTCTTTACCCCGACTGAAGCGGCTGGATTTGGAGTGATAGGCGGGTTGATTATGGCGAAAATAAAAGGGTTGAATTTTAAAGACTTCAAGGAAGCGATTATTGATGCAGGTAAGACGGCGGCCCCGATTATGTTCCTTTTAATTGCGGGCTCAATGTACGCGCGCTTACTGGCGGTGAGCGGCGGTGTCAGCATGATCAATGACTTTTTCACAACATCAGGATTTACAATCATAATTGTCATTTTCATCATGACGATTATCTGGTTGCTCTTAGGTATGCTTATCGATTCCATCTCGATTATTCTGCTAACAGTTCCCATTTTTGTACCCCTCGCTGTGGCTGCGGGGATTAATGAACTTGCATTTGCAATTTATGGGATATTGATCATCGAAGCTGGACTATTAACGCCGCCTGTCGGCTTGCTGGTATATACAGTAAAATCTGCTGTGCCTGATAAATCGGTGAAGCTGTCAGAAATATTTAAAGGCTCGATTCCCTATTGGATTATTATATTAGCTGTCGCAGTTACGGTCTTACTAATTCCGCAACTCGCAACATGGTTGCCAGAGAAAACATTTTAAAAACGAAACGCATAAATTGGATAAATAGGCAGAATATTCTATTTATTAGAAGGATATGAGGAGACAAAACTGTGATTAAAGCAGCCGTTATTGGATTAGGGTGGTGGGGCCGTCTCATTACAACGACCTTAAAAGACAGCGATAAAATAGACGTCATTCGTATCGCCGCGCGTACCCCTTCCAAGCATCAAGATTTTGCTGATGAACAGGGCATCCCTTTAATGCAAAATTATTCGGACGTCTTGGCCGATGATGAGGTTGAGGCCGTCATTTTATGCACGCCGCATTCTCAACATGAAGACCAAGTGATGCAGGCCATTGCTGCCGGAAAACAGATTTTCTGTGAAAAACCCTTAGGCCTTTCAAAAGCGAGCGTGGTGAAAATGGTCACAGCGGCGCGCGCGGCAGGTATCCAGCTGGGTATTGGGCATGAACGGCGCTTTGAATCTTCGATGGAAGCCATTACCAAGCATGTGAAATCGGATGCTTTTGGGGTTGCCATGCATGCGGAGGCTAATTTTTCCCATAGTATTTTAGTGGGCGTTGACGCCGATAGTTGGCGAGGTTCGCTCAAAGAAGCCCCGGCGGCGGGCATGACGGGTATGGGCGTGCATTTAACGGATCTATTCGTGTCTATGTTTGGCCCTGTTGAAAAGCTCTGCGCGCAGACAGCACAGCGCGTTCTGCCGCTTCCAACAGGTGATATTGTCAATGTCCAATTTAAATTTAAAAGCGGCGCGACGGCATTTTTAGCGGCGATTTCAGCAACGCCCTATTATGGACGTTTTAGTGTCTTTGGTGATAAATTATGGGTCGAAGCAAGAGATACAGCTCATCCCCAAGAAGGGGGAGAGACCCATGTTGTAAGCTGCGGGCCTGACGGGAAACAAAACTCGATAACCTATCCGCCGAAAAATGCGGTGAAAGCCAATTTACATGAGTGGGCTGATGCTGTGGAAGGGCGGGGCACATATCGTTTCACAGATGAAGAATTAATTGGGAATGTTGCTGTTCTCGACGCTATTGCGAGGTCTGTTGAGACGGGAGATTGGGTGAACGTATAACCCTCAGTCCTTAGAAAGGTCAGTTGTATTCGCGTTCTAAATCCTACATATGTGTCGGATTAATTAAATAATTATTTTGGGGTAATCATGGCTAAGGCCTCGAAGCAGGTAAAGAAGAATGTGCAGCCGTCCAAAGCTGTTACTTTGCGTGATGTCGCCCAAAAAGCTGATGTGCATATATCAACGGTCTCGCGCGTACTTAATCCAGCTCAGCGTAAAATGGTCTCTGATAAAGTTGCCAAACGAATAGAAAAAATAGCCAAGGAGATGGGGTACCGCGCTAACCCATTTGGCTATGGTTTGCGTACCAATAAATCCAATACCGTAGGCGTGGTTATTCCAGATCTAGCTAATCCAATTTTTCCACCTATCATTCGCGGCATTGAAAGCACGTTGCGTCAATCAGGCTATACGGCAATATTTGCAGACTCTAATGAAGATACAGAAGAAGAGAGTGTCATCGTCGAAAGGGTTTTAGCGCGTCAAATTGAGGGCCTAATTATGGCGACGGCGCACCGCAAAGACGATTCTACCGCCGCGGCGCTTACAGGGCATCTTCCGACGGTACTGATTAATCGTAATACTGATGATGGTCGGTTTCTATCTGTGACCAATGATGATTTTCTGGGAGCGCAGCTTGCTGTTGAACATTTAATTTCCTTGGGACATCGAGAGATTGCGCATTTGGCTGGGCCACAAATTTTGACAACGGGATATCAACGCCGGAAAGGTTATCTTGCGGCAATGAAGAATCACGGATTAAAGCCAGACAAGAGGCTTATTGTCTCTTGCGGGGCTTTTGGTTTCGAAGATGGAAAATCAGGTTTTCAAAAACTTTTGGATCGCGATATTTCATTTTCCGCTATTTTCGCCGCCAATGATTTTCTGGCGTTAGGGTGTTATCACGAAATGAAAATCAAAAATATCATCTGTCCTACTGATGTCTCCATTGTGGGTTATAACGACATGCCTTTTTCTGATATGTTTCAACCCGCTTTGACGACAATCCGAATTGACCTGAATGAGATGGGTAATCACGCAGCCGAGTTATTATTAAAAACGATTGAAGGAAACGGCGCGCCACTTTCTTCAAGAACGCTTACGCCGCAGCTCATCGTGCGTGGCTCAACCGGATCTATATAACCCATGTAACTCAGCCTTACATGGCTGATAAAATCACTCGCAGGCTGTTACTTTTTTATCCGGAGCGCTCGTCGAAACGTCTCCGCCTGATAGCTTTATGTGCATTAAATCCGTCCCCACATGCAAGGGGGCTTTAAAACCTGCATCACGGATAGATTTACAAAAATCACTGGCTCTGATGGGACCTGTTTTTCTATCTGGGTTCATTTTATTTAAATGCGGAACGAGAGGTATACCTTGAAATCCACCTGCGCCAATAGGCGGAATAATATGGGTCAAAACCATGAGAGATTCGCTATCAGAAAATTTACTGAAACTAGTCGTGCTTGTATGGCTCTTAAAAATATTATCCATGACTTTGCTAAATGTAGGATCAGGCGATTTAATTTTGTTGGCAATACCGTCCATCACAGGATGAATAACTTCGTGAATAATCACCTCTGCGCCGTCGCACATGTCTTTGAAATTTTGAGAAAAGCTTGTATCTCCGCTGACACACACATTCCCTGCAGCTGTTTCAATTAAATATCCAACCGAGCCTTCTATATGGTCGACAGAGACAGCGCTAACACTCATATTTTCAGACTTCCAGACGACTTGCGGGGCATTGCTGGCTGCGAATTTTTTGACATCAGCCGCTGGCATGGACTGGCGGTGATCTTTTTTGGCGCGCGAATTTATTTCGCCTTGCCAAGGCATGAGAGCGTTTTCAACGATATCACACGTTTCATCAAAACAGATAACCGGAAAGTCCTTATATTTAGGTCGAGGTGGTTTGAGGTCTGGAAATTGGCCATCATTTTTTGTCATGACCCAGCGTGTTTCTAAAATATCAGGAATGGATGATGTATGATCTGAATGACCATGCGTTAAAAACAGAGCTGTGAGGCTTGGAGGTGTCACAAAACCTGGCCGCGCGGGGGCGGGTACAAGTGAAAGCTTGAGTAGCGTTCCGCGTCCGGCGTCAAATTGCAAACGTTCTGCGTTACAGCCATTACCCGTATTACCGCTACGAATGAATACACCCGATTGCGCATTACCAAATTGAGCCGCAGGCCCGCCGCCTGTGCCCGTTAGGAAAACTTCCGTACATGGTATGATTTCTTGAGTTTTTTTCGCCGCTTCTTGCTTCTGGGAAGCCGGTTCAGGCTTTGTTGGAGACGTGACTTGAGTCTTATCAACGGCTGCATTTTTTTCAGAGCTAATTGCGTTTTCCGAGCAACTTATAGCTAAAAAGGCAAAACAGATATTTAATAACGCTAGCTTATTTGATTTTATCATAATGTTCAGTTTCACTCTCAATTGAAAAAGATGCCCGCAAAGGGCATCTCAAAATTTTCGCAATTTCACTAAACTTAATTTAGTTTAGCGGAAGTTCGCACTTAGAGTTACGCCCATTTCGCGTTTAAGCGCAAAACCT
>CAYXEB010000110.1:0-6975 GCA_964463835.1 uncultured Hellea sp. | reverse complement strand
GTCTATGGTTACTAGACATAGATTGCTTGGTTGATCCTGCACTTGAAAATGCTTTTTTAAATCACACAATAGCAACTGAAGAAGCCGTTAAACAAACATCCCTATTATCAAATCACGGAGCGTGCTGGATTAAACTGGAACGAAGCGAAAAATGTTTTAGACAGTGATGACTGGCGTGCTGAAGAGGAAGCCAACCGCGCCGAAATGATGAATCGCGGTATATGGGGGGTACCCAGCTTTAGGGTTGGCGATACCATAACATGGGGCCAAGATCGTCTTTGGGTCATTGAACATGCCTTACAAAAACTCTAGTAAAGGGGAAAACATGCTGAGAAAAATACTGATATTTATACCGATGTTATTCGGGCTTCTTATGGGCAGCCTAGCGTTCTTATCGCCGGATATCATCGGCGGTATTTTAGGTGTATCGGCTGATAACGCGGCGGGGCGCGGGGCAATTAGTGGTGATATTGGCGCCTTCTTCTTGACTGGTGCTGGGGCGTCAGCACTCGCGCTCTTTAAAGGTAAATCCAAACTGCTCTTGGTCCCTATTTCACTTTTTGGACTGACAATTATAGGGCGCTTATTTGAAGTCACCTCAACCGGTATCGGCGAAACAACGATGCAGCCTATCATTATAGAAGTTATTCTCGTTGCTATGTTGTTGGGCGCTTTAAAACTGTCAAAAAAGGAGGCTTAACCATGAAAAAACTTCTTATATTCGCGCTTAGCTTATTAGTCCTTCTCTTTCTGGGTCGTCAGGTTTTAGTCCCGAAAATCATCGAAAGGGGCTTTGCGAGAATGGTCACGGCAAATGTCGGCGTCGATAGAACGGCTGACCTTGCGGACGGGCTACATGTTTATATGTGCGGCGCAGGCTCTCCCCTATCAGACCCCAAACGCAGTGGACCTTGCATCGCTGTTTTGGCTGGACAAAAGGCCTTCGTCTTTGACGCTGGAACAAATGGATCACAAAATCTTGGGCCTATGGGTTTCCCGGCGGGGCGCATTGAAGAAATTTTTCTAACACATCTTCATTCCGATCATCTTGACGGCTTAGGACAAATGCTTCTGGGAACATGGATCAATAGTGTGCGCTCGTCGCCGACAAAAGTTTCAGGTCCTGTAGGAACAGCCCAAATCGTAGAGGGCTTTAATATGGCGTACCAAATCGATAGCACCTACCGCACAGCTCACCACGGCACAAAAGTCGCCAATCCGGCTTCGTTCGGGGCGACAGCTCGCGAAATCGATTTATCCGGCGGAACAAAAACCGTGTATGACAAAGACGGCGTTAAAATAACAGCGTTCAACGTCAGCCACGAGCCCGTTCACCCTGCCTTCGGATACCGAGTTGATTATAAAGGTCGTTCCATCGCCATTTCCGGTGATACAAAATATGATCCGAATATAGCAATTGCCTCTAAAGATGTGGATGTCTTATTTCACGAGGCGCTCAATATGGAGATGGTCAAAACGATGCAAGACGCTGCCAAAGCCAATGGCGCAAAAGGGCTTGAGAAAATCTTCTTTGATATACAGGATTATCACACCTCCCCTGTCGACGCCGCGAAGACAGCCAAGCAAGCTGGCGCGGATGACCTCGTTCTTTATCACATCGTCCCCATGCTTCCGAATGATGCTTTAATCCCAATCTTCGTGCGCGGCGCTTCGGATGAATTTGACGGTAAAATCACAGTCTCTGAGGATGGCACCATTGTCCGCCTCCCCGTTGACAGTGACGCTATCATTTACGAACATGGCTTATGAGTGAAAAACCGAAGCTAACCGTATTTAAAGACAAAGAAAACCCACAAGCCGACGGACGTAGGCAGCGTAGCCAGCGTTCCCGTGATAAAATCTTGAGGGCCTATTGGGAGCTAATGCTTGACGGTGATATGGACCCCAGTGCGGCCGCTATAGCTGAACATGCTGGCATTGGACTTCGTTCTGTGTTCCGGCACTTTGAGGACCTTGATACGCTTCTGCGTGACTTGATGCTACTCTGCCATGACGAAGTCACGCCCGAATTCATGACACCCTTTAAAAGCGCGCATTGGAAAGACCAACTCATGGAAATGGTTGATCGCCACGTCACGATTTGGGAACGCATTAAAGTGCCGCACACTTGTTTTGGCGGATCAATGTCGAACATTGCGAGCGCTGTGGCGAGCGAACCATAACCCACAACTTTATACTCAAATGATAGACCAAGCTTTAAGGCCGCCTCTTGCGCTTTTACCTTGAGTTGAAGGTCTTCAGTTTGGGCGAGGTAAACAATTTTCTTATAATTTTCAAAATACACATCGGTTAGATTAGAAAACCTATCAAGTCCCATACCTTTGATAATAAGCGTATCAAAATGCCTTACGAGGTAATCGGTTAAAAAGAAGGAACCAAGTTCTTCCTCCATCACAAAAGGGCGTTTTGCACCATTTTACACCATTAGCGACAAAAAAATTCACCTGCATACCAAACTTTAGGTATGCGCGAGCTCACGCCGCCACATAATAAGAGATGTCTATTTTTAAATGAGGCGACGGGGCGCAACCGGAAAAGTAACCTTGTTTAAAAATGAAAGGACAAGAGTCAAACTGACAGGGCACGGCCTTCGAACTTTTGGCACTTGTCCTTTCAGTCTTGGTGGGCAAGACTGAATTTTTAAATTGAAGCTCTGTCATTTGACTGAGTTGCGCCTTCAGACACTCTGGAGAAAAATAATGGCGCATTCTTTTAAACGTAATGGCCAATCAATCATACTTGGTGACAAAACTTGACTATTCAAAATTAAAAACACTTAAAAAGGGAATTTTATTTTTTAAGCTCAGCTTCCAGGTTAATGAATAATTAAAAGTTTGACTCTCGTCAACTTTCAAGGTTTATTTTAACTTAGCGTTGCAAACCTAATTACTTCAGGCGAGTTTAATTACGCGATTCACAAGGGGCTAAAGATATGTCTACATCCAATTTAAATGACCGTTTATCGGGAACCTCCGCTGACGATATTATTGATGGCCTGCAAGGTGACGATGTTATCGAAGGGTTAGGTGGAAATGATACGCTTATAGGCGGGCGCGGGAGTGATGTTCTCATAGGCGGCGCGGGTGATGATATACTGACAAGTAATGAAGCGAGTGGCGCCGGTGATAGATTTGATCGCGATATTTTTGTGCTTGGCGATGTGCAAAACACATCGATTGGAAACGACACGATCACAGACTTTGACGCGAATAACTTTAGAGGCGGCGAGAATAATTTTGATACGCTCTCTTTCACATTTAATAATCGGAACTTTAACCTATCTACAGGCCTAGATATCGTAAATTTTGTGTTCGCGATTGAGCATGACGGTGATCTTGACACGGATGCAATTCGCGATGGTAATGATCTTATCTTTGTCTTTGCACGTAATGGAAATGGCGAAATTACAGATTCTGTTCGGCTTGAAGATGTCATTGGCATTGACGGTGTTACGAATGGCCGTCTTAACCGAGCCTCTGTTGACAATATTACAGACCAAGATGTGTTCGCTGATAATAATGATGAAGAGAACAACATTCCAACGCCTGACGATGATATGTTATCGGGAACCTCCGCTGACGATATTATTGATGGCCTGCAAGGTGATGATTTTATTGAAGGGTTAGGTGGAAATGACACGCTTATAGGCGGGCGCGGGAGTGATATTCTTATAGGCGGCGCGGGTGATGATATACTGACAAGTAATGAAGCGAGTGGCGCTGGTGATACATTTGATCGCGATATTTTTGTGCTTGGCGATGTGCAAAACACATCGATTGGAAACGACACGATCACAGACTTTGACGCGAATAACTTTAGAGGCGGCGAGAATAATTTTGATACGCTCTCTTTCACATTTAATAATCGGAACTTTAACCTATCTACAGGCCTAGATATCGTAAATTTTGTGTTCGCGATTGAGCATGACGGTGATCTTGACACGGATGCAATTCGCGATGGTAATGATCTTATCTTTGTCTTTGCACGTAATGGAAATGGCGAAATTACAGATTCTGTTCGGCTTGAAGATGTCATTGGCATTGACGGTGTTACGAATGGCCGTCTTAACCGAGCCTCTGTTGACAATATTACAGACCAAGATGTGTTCGCTGATGCAGATGGAGGTCAAGACGGCACGAATACAGCTCCTATAGCGGGCAGTGTTGATCTTGGTACTACAAATGAAGATACTGCCATTACCTTTACGGCGGCTGACTTACTTGCAAATAGCTCTGATGTTGAAGGCGATACCCTATCTATTGAGGCTGTGTCTGTTGAAACATCATTTGGTACTATAACCGATAATAACGACGGGACATTCACTTTTATACCCGCGGCTAATTTTAACGGCACTAATGTTGATATCAGCTTCACAATTACTGATGGCGAGCTAACCGATGCGGCAAGCGCTAGCCTTGATGTGACAGCGGTTAACGACGCGCCGACGGTTGCAGCGGCGCTAGCGGCGGCCGCAAGTGAAGACGGCGCGGTCGTAACGCTTGATCTTCTGGACGGCGCGAGCGATGTTGATAATGGAGCTATCCTATCCGTGTCTGGCCTTCCAGACGCTCTTCCTGCGGGCATCACGGTTGAGGGAACGATCCTGAGCTTTGACCCATCAGACACAGCCTATCAATCCCTCGCTCAAGGCGAAGTTGAAACGATTGATATTAGCTATAATGTGGTGGACGAAACTGGTGCAAGCGTCTCTCAAACCGCGACATTTACCGTAACAGGTACGAATGACGCGCCTGTCGCTTCTGCTCAAATTACGGCGGGCGGAGTCATTAACACAGGTGAATTCACTCTTGATTTGCTAGAAGGTGCATCTGACATTGATGGGGATACGCTCAGTGTGGAGTCCATTTCTGAGCTTCCTGATGGGGTGACACTATCAGGTGCGACCCTAACCGTTGATACAAATAATGCCGCCTTCAGTGACCTTGGAGACGGTCAAGTAGAGACTATTATTTTGACATTTGAAGTGTCAGATGGTGAAGGCGGAGCCACGCCGCGCACAGCCACATTAACTGTAACAGGCTCAAATTCAGCACCTGTTGTTATGGCGGTTCTCAACGCTGACCTTTCGGAAGACGGCGGCGTTCAAACCGTAGACTTGCTTGAGGGAACAAATGACCCAGACGGCGATCTTCTGGCGGTTGTGAACCTATCGGAGCTTCCAGATGAAGTAACGGTTGATGGAACCACGCTGAGCGTGAATACGGATGCAGAGACTTTCCAAGACCTCGCGGCTGGCGAGACGCGCGTTATAACTGTCACTTACGACATTACCGATGGCAATTCTGAACCTGTCAGCCAGACAGCCACATTGACAATCACAGGCACGAATGACGTGCCGACAATTGCGGCGGCGCTTGCGGCAACAGCTATTGAAGGCGGGTCAAGCGCCAGTCTTGATTTGCTTAGCGGCGCTAGTGATGTCGATAATGGGAGTGTCTTATCGGTAGAGCTACCAGAGATATTGCCAGATGGCGTCTCGGTTTCGGATACGGTTCTAACTCTGGACCCAGATAATGAGGTTTACGACAACCTCGCCGAAGGCGAAATTTTGGATGTTGTTGTCGAATATATCATCTCTGATAGCCAAGGCGGATCAGTTCCGCAAACGGCGACATTTACTGTGACTGGCGCAAACGACGCGCCGACGGTTGCAGCGGCGCTAGCGGCGGCCGCAAGTGAAGACGGCGCGGTCGTAACGCTTGATCTTCTGGACGGCGCGAGCGATGTTGATAATGGAGCTATCCTATCCGTGTCTGGCCTTCCAGACGCTCTTCCTGCGGGCATCACGGTTGAGGGAACGATCCTGAGCTTTGACCCATCAGACACAGCCTATCAATCCCTCGCTCAAGGCGAAGTTGAAACGATTGATATTAGCTATAATGTGGTGGACGAAACTGGTGCAAGCGTCTCTCAAACCGCGACATTTACCGTAACAGGTACGAATGACGCGCCTGAAATCGACATGGCGCTCTCCGCGACCGCGACTGAAGCTGGCGACACAGTCACCCTTAATTTGCTCGACGGCGCGACTGATATTGATAATAATACTGTGCTCTCTGTGGCTCTAGCTTCAGACACTCTCCTGCCCGCAGGTGTAAGCCTTGACGGAGCGGAATTATCCGTTGATCCGTCTGACCCAAGCTTTGAAAACCTAGCGGAAGGCGAAGAGCTTGTCCTTAACGTCAGCTATTTGGTGCAGGACGAAGACGGCGGTTCTGTCGAACAAACAGCGACAATCACAATCACTGGAACGAATGACGCTCCGGCTGTTGACGGGGTACTTACCGATAGCGTGTCTGAAGACGATACATCCTTAACACTCGACCTCCTCGCAGGCGCATCCGACATCGACAATGGCGCAGCTTTATCCGTCGACCCCGAAAGCGTAACAGGTCTTCGCGATGGAGTGACGCTCGACGGCTCGACGCTTACTGTCAACGCATCAGACGAGAGCTTCCAAAGCCTGTCAATCGGTCAAACACTTGATATCGTCGTCGGTTTTGACATCGTCGACGAGCAAGGCGTGAGCGTATCTCAAACCGCAACAATCACAGTGACTGGAACAAATGACGCTCCAACGGTGGATTCCGTCTTGGCGTTCGGGATTGATGAGGACGCAGCACTGGTTCCTATTATCATTGCTTTGGACGGCGCTAACGATGTTGATCAGCTGGATTCTCTGTCCGTTGAAAACGTGCAAGGTCTTATCGATGGTGTCGTTTTTGATGACGTAACAGGTACGTTCCTCGTTGAGTCAAATAATCCGTCTTTCCAAAACTTGGCGCTTAATGAAACCCGTGATATTGAAGTGACATTTGATATTATCGACGGCAATGGCGGCTCTGTTGCTCAAACACTGACCATTACAATCACCGGCACAAATGACACGCCAACCGTTGGCGCGGCTATTACGGCAGCGGCAACTGAAGACGA
>CAYXEB010000109.1:0-7103 GCA_964463835.1 uncultured Hellea sp. | reverse complement strand
CTTAGGTATCGACAGATATCGTACGGGACGGACTTCGGGATTAAGAGGCCCTCACACAAAAATCATCGCCGCGAGGGCACGTAGTCGCCCGCCATCGGTAACGAGGGCGGCGGAGTGCCTTCATCGCAAGATGAAGGATTCACACTTCAAGACTAATTTGTCTTCCGTAAAACATTCTATTCTTTTTTGGTCTTCCTTCGGGAGGCAACCCTCGCGGGCTGTCCAGTTGAATTTCTCTGAAAGAAAAACAACAGGACGGAGAACTTTTTGCGGGTTTTTCAAAAAATCCGGTTCTGACGGCAGCACAGCTGCGTCTTCATTTCTACCGCACGATTTCCTACCTTCGCCCCATCACTAAATCGCGTTCATCCTTGGGGGAGCCGAGGCAGATATGAGAGGTGATGCTGCTGACTTGCGAAAGCGTACCTAAGACATTGGTGTGAAAATCCTTATAGGTGGCAAGGTCGGCCACTTCGACACGCAGCAGGTATTCTACTGAGCCAGTGATGTTATGACATTCACGCACGCTAGGGGTCCTCGCCATGACGGCCTCAAAACTTTGCGCATGTTTTTTAAGCTGGCCCGAAAGACCGACTGTGACAAATATAGTAAAGGCTGTCCCCGTAGCGGCGCGGTCTATAACCGCACGATAGCCTTTGATTACGCCGCTGCGTTCCAGCTCTTGGACGCGGCGCAGACAGGCCGAGGACGAGAGACCGACTCGGGCGGCGAGGTCAATATTACTTATGCGGCCATCCCTTTCAAGGATAGACAATATTTTCGTGTTTATATCGTCAATTTCGATCATTTATTGCAAAATTCTTTATTTATATACCCGTAATGACGCATAATTGCGCTTCATTCCAACTATAATTGCGTCAAATCGACTGTTTGTAAAGGATGCGCCGTGGGAACCTTAAATCTAGAGGCTTATGATATGTCTAAAGAGCGCGGTTATCTGTGCGGCTTTAACGCCGAAGAGGTCGAGCTCAGCGGAGAACTCGGGCACATTCGCGATGTCGCCATGCGCCTCCCGCAAATCCTGCCCACGGGACGGGTGCGTGATATCTTAAAGCAAAGCTTGCCAGAGACGGATTTAAGAGATGTGCTCGCCAGCTGTTCCGACGCGCAAGCGCGGCGCCTCATGGTGCATTATTCCTTCATGGTGCAATCCTATGTCTGGGGCGAGCCAGAGGCCCCGGCAGTTTTGCCGCGCTGCCTCGCGGTGCCAATGGTGGCTGTTGCCGATCACTTGGGGCAGCAACCCCTACTTCCCTATAGCAGCTATGTGCTCGATAATTGGGGCCGCTTTGATAAATCGGGCGCGGTTGATTTAGATAATATTTATATGCTCCAACAGTTTCTTGGCGGTCAAGATGAAGCTTGGTTCGTGCTTGTCCATGTCGCGATAGAGGCCCAGGCAGGCGCAGCTCTGGCACTTATGGGACCGATAGTCGAAGCAATTGACAATGATGAATTAGGCGGCGTGCGCGAGCGCCTCGAAGATATGGCGGGAATCTGGGCTAAGATAAACGCCATTTTTGATCGTATGCCAGAGCGCTGCGACCCTTATGTTTATTTTGAACGTGTGCGGCCCTATATTCACGGCTGGCGGGATAACCCGGCCCTCCCTCACGGGATTATTTACGAAGGCACGCGCTTTGGCGATAAAGCCCAAGCCTTTCGCGGACAGACGGGCTCGCAGTCATCTATTGTTCCGGCTATGGACGCCCTGCTCGGGATCGGTCACGCGGCGGACCCACTAAAGACCTATTTGGACCAGCTCCATATTTACAGGCCCACGGATCACCGCCGCTTTATTGACGATGTACGCGCGCAAAGCCGTCTGCGCAGCTTTGTAGAAAAATCAGGACATAAAGGGCTAGCGGCCGCCTATAATAGCAATGTTCAGGCAATTTCAGACTTTCGAACGCGTCACCTCGAATATGCGGCAAGCTATATCAACAAACAGGGCAAAAGCTCGGCAGGCAATGATACCGATGTTGGCACAGGCGGGACGCCTTTTATGAAGTATCTAAAAAAGCATCGTGATGAAACAAAGGCAAATTTGATTAACGTATAAGGCAAGACGTATTAGTGAACAAAAGCTATATCTTTATGTGCCTTTCCGCAGTATAAGACATCAATTGTCTAACTCTTAAATGCACAGGGTATAAAATGAACATTTCACGTAAGGTCACAGCTTTTTTAGCACCGTTAATTATGATGGCCGCCGCGCCTATAGCTTTGGCGCAAGTACAAAGCGCAGATATAGCGCCGCAAAATTCGGAAATAGTTCAAACCGCGCCAAAAAAAGTTACTCAACACCAAAAGGCGGCACCCCCTGCAAGCTGGCACGGTAAAAAGGTCGCCTTAAGAGGCCGGGACGTTGTGTCATTTTCAGCAGGTAGCAAACCCGTTAAAGGTAAAAAGAAATATGCCGCTGAATGGGATGATACAAAATGGTATTTTTCTAACAAAAAAAACCGTGATGCTTTTAAAGCTGATCCTAAAAAATATATTCCTGAATTTGGCGGATGGTGCCCCGTCGCACTTTCTTATGGAGAGCTAAAAGTCGGAAAGACAAATCAATTTACGCGTGTCGAAAATAAACTTTATATGAATTATGATAAAACAGCCCAGCGTCAATTTTCAAATAACCCCGACCCTTATATTTTAAAAGCCCGGGCCAGTTGGTAGCCTATTTAGGCGCGGTTTAAACACCTCAATCCGCCCTATTGACATAGCCCCTCTCCATATCCTAAAGCCCGCGTGGGTCACGCTCCCCCACTGGAGCGCACTTTAGAAGCTGTACAAAAACGCAGCCTATGGAGCATATCATGGCAATAGCCGCTAAACCGACGGCACGGCCCGTCGACCCCCGCTTTAGTGCGGGCCCCACAAAGAAACGTCCGGGATGGACTTTAGACGTTCTCAGCGATGCGGCCTTAGGCCGTTCCCACCGCTCAGCGCTGGGTAAAGCTAAATTAAAAGAAGTCATTGACCTCACGCGCGAGGTTCTTGAAGTTCCTAATGATTACCGCATTGCGATTGTCCCAGCGTCGGATACAGGCGCGGTTGAAATGGCTATGTGGTCACTGCTTGGCCCGCGCGGCGTAGATGTAGCCGCTTGGGAAAACTTTGGTAACGCCTGGATTACGGACGCAAAGAGCCAGCTCCCACTTGAAGATTTACGCATTCTCGAAGCGCCATATGGGCAGCTTCCTCCCCTGCATGAATATACAGGCGATCGTGATCTTGTCTTTACATGGAACGGTACAACGGCTGGTGTGCGTGTGCCTAATGCTGATTTCATTCCCGCAGACCGCGAAGGTATTACGATTTGCGATGCGACTTCGGCGGTTTATGCCCAAGCGATTGAATGGGATAAATGTGATGTTGTCACCTATAGTTGGCAGAAAAACATGGGCGGCGAAGCTGGTCATGGGATGCTCATCCTGAGCCCACGCGCCGTAGAGCGTCTTGAAACTTACTCCCCGCCTTGGCCAATGCCGAAAATTTTCCGCATG
Organism: uncultured Hellea sp.; assembly: GCA_964463835.1. GTDB lineage: Bacteria > Pseudomonadota > Alphaproteobacteria > Caulobacterales > Maricaulaceae > Hellea. The sequence continues at coordinate 3,573 of CAYXEB010000109.1, read as the reverse complement.
ACCAATAAGGGCAAGCTCAACGAAGCGCTCTTTCAAGGCTCAACGATTAATACACCCTCGCTGCTTTGCGCTGAAGACCATCTAGACGCGCTAAACTGGGTGAAAAACAATGGAGGTTTAGAGTTCATGTTAGGCCGGGCCAATGAAAATGCTCAGGTTCTGTATGACTGGATTGAAAAGACCGACTGGATTGCCAATCTTGCAGAAAAAGATGAGGAACGCTCTAACACGGGCGTATGCATGAAAATCATCGACCCGCGCGTATTAGCTCTTCCAAAAGACGAGCAAGCGGCATTTGCCAAAGCAATCGTCAAACTTCTTGGCGAAGAAAACGTCGCTCTTGATTTTGGATCCTATAAAACTGCACCTGCAGGGTTCCGCGTTTGGGCCTCTGGTTTGATTGAGAAATCAGACCTTCAAGCCCTCACCCCTTGGCTCGATTGGGCCTTCGAAACAAAAATTGCGGAGCTCAACAATGCCTAAAGTTCTTATTGCAGATAAAATGTCATCTTCCGCCATGGAAGTTTTCAAAAATCGCGGGGTCGATGTTGATGTCATTACAGGCCTCTCCAAAGAAGAACTCATCAAAATAATTGACGAGTATGACGGTCTTGCTGTGCGCTCATCTACTAGGCCAGACGCTGAAATCATCACAGCCGCAAAAAACTTAAAAGTCATTGGACGTGCGGGTATAGGTACCGACAATATTGACAAGAAAAGCGCTACCGACCGCGGCGTTGTGGTCATGAACACCCCTTTTGGGAACGCAATCACCACGGCAGAACATGCCATTGCCATGATATTCGCGGCGGCCCGTCAAATTCCCTCCGCTTCGGCGCGCACGCAAAATGGCGAATGGCCAAAGTCAGACTATAAAGGCGTTGAGCTTTATAACAAAACTCTCGGTGTCATCGGATGTGGCAATATTGGCTCACTCGTCATTGAGCGCGCGCTCGGCCTTAAAATGAAAGTCATCGGTTTTGATCCTTATCTAACCCAAGAAAGGGCGATCGAACTTGGTATTGAAAAAGTTGAACTTGATGACATTTTCAAACGCTCTAATTTTATTACGCTTCATACGCCTCTTGTGGAAAGTACCAAAGGCATAGTCTCGCGAGAGCGTCTAGCCATGACACGAAAAGACGTTATCATTATAAATTGCGCTCGCGGCGGTTTGGTTGATGAAGAAGCTCTCAAAGATGCTCTTGATTCTGGGCATGTACGCGCAGCAGCGCTCGACGTGTTTGAAGTTGAACCTGCCAAAGAAAATATTCTCTTTGGAACTAAAAACTTTATCGCCACACCTCATCTTGGCGCTTCAACACTGGAAGCCCAAGAGAACGTCGCCGTTCAAATCGCAGAACAGATGTCTGACTTCCTCCTAACTGGCGCTGTATCAAACGCCTTGAACACCCCTTCTATCTCTGCCGAAGAGGCCCCTCGCCTTAAACCTTGGGTCGACCTTGCCAGCAAGCTCGGAACACTGATGGGACAATTGCTTCATGAACCCGTGAGTGATATTGAACTGACATATAAGGGCGAAATCACCGCACTAAATACAAATCCGATGTCAGCGGCGGCGCTAGCAGGTATGCTCAAATCAGCTATGCCTGAAGTGAATATGGTCTCTGCACCCGTTCTGGCCAAGGAACGCGGGATTGAAGTCAAAGAAAGCTATATTGAAGAAGCCGAGCGCGCCGATAGCTTGATCCGCATCATGGTGGAAACCAAGAAACGCAAATTTGCCATTGTTGGTACTATCTATCGTGGTGAACCGCGAATTGTGCGCTTATTTGGCGTTCAGATGGATGCGGCTTTCTCGGAGAATATGCTCTATATTCGCAATGATGATAAGCCGGGCTTTATTGGTAAACTTGGTAATCTTTTGGGTGAAGCCAAAATAAACATCGCAACATTTTCTCTGGGCCGCATGAAACAAGGCGGCGAGGCTGTCTGTCTTGTCTCCGTCGATACAAAAGCTTCTCCAGAAGTTATCGATGCTATTAAATCACTTGATCATGTAAAAATTGTCGACAGCGTCAGTTTATAAGTTCGATCACATTTTGGGAGGGGTGAAAGCCCCCTCCTATAAACAGACAATTACTCCGCTTAGTGAAAATGCCGATAGTTATATGAACCACAGTTAAACTAAGCATTCAGCAAACGAATATGTGTTTAGACATATAGTATAGCTTCTATAGTCATGTCCTATCTCTCATGACGCATTGAAGAAAGACACCTTATTATGGCACGACTATCATCGCTTTATGTAACCCTTACCGCCATCGCATTTAGCGCTGCTCTTCCTTCACAAGCTCAAACACAAATCGACACATCATCTTGTCAGGCTTTCTCAAATTATGGCGGTATTGTCGCCGACTTCATACTGCCCATGAGCCTTCGCAATTTTGCCGATATGAATAGTGGTAAAAATCAGCAAATCGTCCAACAATTCATCTCCAAAGTTGACCGTGAATTACGTCCAGCTGACAAACAAATTTTTGACCGGTTAGGCGAACAAAATTCAATTCTCTTCGAAGAAGCCGCAACCGATTTAGCCATTAATATGGTACTAGATGGCCATGCTGCAAGCCGAGAAGGCATAGCAAACCTCATGAAACAAGAATGCTTAAAAGCCGGAACCAATCGTATTCTTGAGTTTCAACGCCAATCTTATCAAACTGAACCTCAATCTCGCTAAGCCCCCTGAGTCACAGTTTTAAGCTGGGGTTCACATCCATATAGTCATTGTCGATTCTCAAAATGGAAATCTCAAGAAATAGTGCATGAAAAAATCAATATTCCTATTAACGAGCTTGGTGACAATCCTAAATTCTAAGCCTTCATTTGCAGAAATCTCTGAAATCAGAATTGGGGTTAGTAACTTTGACGAACAAATTCTCGATCTTGGATTCTCTGCAATAAACGGCCGCGAAAATAGCATTGCGGTAAATGCAGAAATTATTTTTGATGAACCAGAATTTTTAAAATGGGCCCTTACACCTCAACCCTATATAAATGGAACTCTAAATCTTGAAGGCGAAACCTCTTATGGCGGCGCAGGACTTTTATGGCGGCAAACATTTGGGGAAAAGACTTATGGAGATTTTTCTTTTGGCCTCGTCGCGCATACAGGGAACACTAATTCAGACATTGATGATGAACTTTCATTATTAGAATTTCTAGAAGTTACAAGTTCTGAAATTTCATTTGGTTCTCGCATTTTATTCAGACAACAACTAACTCTTGGATATCGTGTCTCAGACAAATGGTCTCTTGAGATATTCGGCGAACACTTATCGAATGGACAGATTTTAAGCTCTATAAATGAGGGCGTGGACATTTTGGGATTAAAGGCCGCCAGACGCTTTTAGTTTGCTTGTAGATAAGTCATTAAATGGATTCGCATTCTGTTGTGAATCCAGCTAAAGACTCGAAAAGTCTGAGAACTAGATTCTTTGGGCGCGGCAGTATCTGTCGCGCCTTTGTTATGAGGTAATGTCGTGGCTAATGTTGTAGTAGTCGGATCCCAATGGGGCGATGAAGGAAAAGGTAAGATTGTCGACTGGCTTT
>CAYXEB010000108.1:0-7109 GCA_964463835.1 uncultured Hellea sp. | reverse complement strand
TATTAGAAAGTGCTGTCGAGTTTGAGCCTAACCTCGTTCAGCTTAGGCTTGATTACATTCAAATTCTACGGCGCCGTCAAAAACTGCAAGCGGCTTTTGAACAAGCCAAATTTTTACATGATAGAGCCCCTGAAAATACGACATTTCAAGCTCAAATGGCTATTTGTTATATGCAGCTTGGAGAGTACGATTCTTCAATAAAGTTTTTTAAAAAAGTAAAACAACGTGAACCCAATAATTTTGCGAACCTGACTTCACTTGGGCATGCCTTAAAAACGAGTGGGCGTAACATAGAAGGGATTGAAGCCTATCAAGCGGCCTATAAGAGTGAACCCATGCATGGTGAGGCCTACTTTTCGCTCGCGAATTTGAAAACCTATAAATTTTCCGATAAAGAAATTACAGACATGACGGCGCAAATTGAGTCATCGCATCTAAACTACCGCGAACGTATTCATTTTTTATTCGCGCTCGGTAAAGCCTATGAAGACCGAAAGGAATTTGAAAGCTCCTTCCAATTCTACAAACAGGCCAATGATCTTGGCCGTAAGCAGATGCGTTACGATGCGGATAAAATGAGCATTGGTCTTGCGGCGCAGATGGAGGTCTGCACAGCTGAATTATTTGAAAAACAAAAAGGGAAGGGGTGCACGGCGGATGATCCAATTTTTATCGTTGGTTTACCGCGAGCAGGTTCGACGCTCTTGGAGCAAATCATTGCGTCGCATAGCCAAGTCGACGGAACCCAAGAATTAGGAAATATTCTTTCATTGTCACATAAATTACGAGGGCGTGCTCGCACAGCTGAAACCTCAAAATACCCAGAAATCCTCCATGATCTTAATGAGGCGCAACTGAAAATATTTGGGGAGCAATTTATTGAAGAGACGAAAATTCATCGTCAATCCGCCCCTTATTTCATAGATAAAATGCCTAATAATTTTCGCCATATTGGATTAATCCATCTTATCTTTCCTAATGCAAAAATCATAGATGCTAGGCGGCATCCCATGGCCTGTTGCTTTTCTGGCTTTAAACAACATTTCGCCGAGGGACAGGAGTTCACTTACGGCCTAGAACAAGTTGGGAAATATTATAGAGATTATGTGACTTTAATGGATCATTGGGATGTTGTTTTACCTGATACAGTTTTACGGGTGCAATATGAAGACGTCGTAGCCGATACAGAAACGCAAGTTAGGCGTATCCTTGATTATTTAGAATTGCCATTTGAACAGGCCTGTCTTGATTTTCATAAAACAAAACGGTCTGTGCGGACACCAAGTTCAGAGCAAGTGCGGCAACCCATTTTCAAATCTGGTTTGGAACAATGGCGAAATTTTGAGCCTTGGTTGGATCCCTTAAAAGAGGCGCTAGGTGAAAATATTCTAAAGCGATACCCGATAAAACCAATCTCATGACATATAGCGAAAATGACAAATTAGAAAAAGTCTATGCCGCAAAAACGGATAACCAACGGCGTAAGGCTTATAATGCGTGGGCGGAGAGCTATGACAAAGATGTTAGCGCATTTGGTATTCAACTTCCTTATGTAGGAGCAAGTGTTTTTGCGCGTCACGTTGATCTAGGTCTTGGCCCTATCTTAGATGCAGGATGCGGAACAGGCATGCATAGCCTTCCGCTGAAATTGATGGGGTATGATAATTTCCACGGGATTGATTTGTCTCAGGGCATGATTGCAATTGCTCGCCAAAGAGAGATTTACGATAGCCTTCAATTAATGGCTTTGGGCGAGCCTTTAGGCTTCGATGATAATCAATTCTCTGTCACTTATTCAATCGGCTGTCTGGCGCCCGGTAATGCACCGCCTCATAGTCTAGATGAACTTTTAAGGGTCACTAAGCCTAGTGGACTTATCATTTGGTCTACGCACGGACATGTAAATGCACAAACACAACCTTTTCATGATTATCGTAACAGACTTGCAGAAGATAAGCTATGGTATTTGGAATTTGAAACTTCCCCTTTCATTTCCATGCCAGATGGAGACCCAAACATAAAACATGCGGTGTATGTGTACCGTGTGAACTAATGGAGACTAGAATGACTCATAAAACTATGTCTGTTGACGCCATACATACACTGGCAATGACGACCCTGAAAACATTTGGGGCGGATGATATGAATGCTAAGGCCGTGGCTGATATCGTCACAATGGCAGAGCGCGATGGGTGTGTTTCTCATGGTCTTTTTCGATTGCCTGGATATGTCGCGACTCTAAAAAGCGGCAAGGTCGATGGTAAAGCTAAACCGAGCGTGACCAAACTTGCGCCTGCCGTTGTGCAGGTTAACGGGCATAATGCTTTCGCGCCAACGGCTTTACAGGCTGGTAGACCCGCTTTGATTGAAGCGGCAAAAACATGCGGTATCGCGGTTATGCCTCTCATTGGTATACATCACTTTGCAGCGCTCTGGACAGAGTTAGAACCTGTTTGTGAGGCTGGCCTAGCGGCTTTTGCCTGCACATCTTATAAACCTTCAGTCATTCCTGCAGGCGGAAAGAAGGCTTTATTTGGAACCAATCCAATTGCCTTTGGGTGGCCAAGGAAAGGGCATTCTCCCATGATATTTGATATGGCAACCTCAGTTATGGCTCGCGGTGAAGTTGGCGTTGCTGCCAGAGATGGTCATACATTACCAGAAGGGGTCGGGGTGGATGCGGGTGGAAATCCGACAACTGATCCTAATGAAATTCTAAAAGGCGCTTTGATGACATTTGGGGGATATAAAGGATCGTCTCTTTCTATGATGGTGGAATTACTTGCGGGAGCTATGATTGGCGAAAGCTTTAGTTTTGAAGCGGCCGCGCGCGATAATAATGACGGCGGGCCGCCTCAAGGCGGCGAATTCCTTATGGCAATAGACCCATCACTTGTCCGCGGAAATGATGATTGGAACGAGCACGCTGAAGGGTTCTTCGATAAAATATATGAGCAAGATGGAACCCGCCTGCCGGGCGATCGCCGGATCGCCAATCGGGCTAAACATGACAAAGCCGGTGTCGAGGTTTCCCAGATTATTTTAGACAAGATAAGCGCTCTTTAAGATAGAGTATTAAGCTATTGCGACTTATGCAGTGATAAAGGAAAAATTATGAGTAATGTTTACGGTAGTTTGATTAATGGTGAGTGGGATAATTCGGGTGCTCAAACGCCTAATATTAACCCGTCCGATGTCTCCAAAACATTGGGACATATGGCAAGCGCAACGCCGGCGCAGGTCAGTGATGCCGTTGCTGCCGCGCGCGCTGCCCAACCCGCTTGGGAAGCTGTGAAACTGGAGGAAAAGAAAAATATCCTGCACGCTATTGGACAAGAGCTTATTGACCGTTGTGATGAAATCGGGACTATTTTATCATCTGAAGAAGGTAAGCCTTTTGCGGAAGGCCGCGGAGAAACATTCCGAGCCGGGGAGTTTTACCAATATTATGCTGCAGAATGTCTTCGCCAAATTGGGGAAAGCGCGGCATCTGTTCGTCCAGGCATCAATATTGATATCTCACGTGAAGCCATTGGTGTGGCTGGTCTTATAACGCCGTGGAATTTCCCAATTGCGATTGCGGCATGGAAAATGGGACCCGCTTTGGCCTATGGGAACACAGTCGTTCTAAAGCCGTCAGAAGTCACACCCGCGACAGCGCACTTATTGGCCGAAGTGCTCCATAAACATCTTCCAAAAGGTGTGTTTAATATGGTGCAAGGTGGCGGCGATGTTGGCGCGGCTCTGTCATCATCCAAAATCGACGCAATCTCTTTTACGGGCTCTGTCTCGACAGGGCGAAAGATTGCGCAGGCTGCTATCCAAAATATGGCACGCATACAATGTGAAATGGGCAGTAAGAACCCTATCGTCATAACTAAGAATGCAGATATAGATCTCGCCGTTGCCCAATCTATCCATGGCGCTTTTGGGGCTTCAGGCCAAAAATGTACGGCGTCTTCTCGCCTCATGGTGGACGCGGCTATTCATGATGAATTTGTAGAAAAACTTGCTAAGGCTGCCGAAGCGAAAAAAGTGGGCCATGCGCTGGTTGAGGGTACAGAACTTGGGCCTATAGTCTCGGAAAGTCAGATGAACAAAATTCTTGGCTATATGGATGTCGCAAAGGATGAAGGCGGGACATTAGTTACCGGCGGGACACGCCTGGAGCGCGACACAGAGGGTTATTATCTCGCGCCAACTATATTCACGGATACCAAAAACGATATGCGGGTGAACCGAGAAGAAGTCTTCGGTCCTATGACATGCGTTATGAAAATTGATAGCTATGAAGAAGGCATTGCCCTAGCGAATGATACTGAATTTGGTCTCGCGGCATCGGTGATAACTAATTCTTTGAAAGAAGCGGAGCATTTTAAACGTAATGCGAAATTCGGTAGTGTTTTGGTAAACCTTGCCACGGCAGGTCTAGATTATCATGTGCCTTTTGGGGGGCGAAATTCATCCAGCTATGGCCCGCGAGAGCAGGGCGAACATGCCAAAGACTTTTACACTATTTTGAAAACTGCATACACAAACCCCGGCTAAATCATGTTAATTATTGACGCCCTACAATATGTAAATTGGACCCGCGAATTATTCGAAGAGGCCAAAGCTGGGGGCGTCAATGCTATTCATGTAACCATTAGTTATTGGGAAAACACTGAGGCGACTTTAGCCAATATCGGTGATTGGCGGCGGCGTTTTCGCGAACATTCCGATGTAATTATGCCCGTTAAGACGGCTGAGGATATACGCAAGGCTCAAAAGCTTGGTAAGGTAGGTATAATATTAGGGTTTCAAAATTGCTCACCTATCGAAGATGATCTTCGGAAAGTTGAAATGCTGCATGAGCAGGGCGTGCGTATCATGCAGCTCACCTATAATAATCAAAGCCTTCTTGCCACAGGATGTTATGAAGAGGGTGATAGCGGTGTTACGCGCTTTGGCCGTGAGGTTATCAAAGAAATGAACCGCGTGGGTATGGTCATAGATATGTCCCATAGCGCCGAGCACTCAACGCTTCAAACTATACAGCTGTCCCAGCGCCCTATCGCAATTACCCATGCAAACCCGCTTCGCTGGCACGAAGCTCTGCGAAATAAATCTGATACTGTTTTAAAGGCCCTGAGCGAAAGCGGCGGTATGCTGGGTTTCTCAATGTATCCTTTTCATCTTAACAATGGTCCTGAATGCACATTGGATGACTTTTGCGGTATGATATTGGACACCGCCGAGTTTATGGGGATTGATCATATCGGTATAGGGTCAGACCTTTGCCAAAATTGGGGCTACGACACTTTAGAGTGGATGCGCAGCGGTACATGGACCTTTAAACCTGATTACGGCGAAGGAAGTTCGGCTAATGCTGATTGGCCAAAACAGCCGGATTGGTTTGAAAGTAGTCGGGATTTCACAAATATTTCTGATGGTTTGAAATCAAAAGGGATGAGCCAAGCAGATATTGAAAAAGTGATGGGGCTTAACTGGCTTAACTTCTTCGATGCAGGCTTTGGACCGCAGGCCTAGATGAATAGTCCAGGCATAAATAATGCGCCGGATATTCAGGACTTTATGCGTCCCGCTGCGACAGTTATGGACGTGTCTCGATTGGGGTGTTTATATCCTTATCCTCTTAGTTTTATGCGCTCATTGTTGCGGCAAGTTATAAGTCAGAATTGGCAAATCAAACCCGCAATTATTTCTCTTAACGATCAGGGCTATGGTCATGTGGTCTACGAAGTTGTAACGCCGCGCGCAATATTTAGTTATGTGATTTTTGCGAAATACCTTGCCCCAGAACGTAGAAGTGACCGCGTTATTGCCGAAGATTGGGATATGACCGTAACTCTCTGTGAAGGTCGAGTTGATGATAAAAGGTTTGCAGAATTGCTAGCTAATGTGCCTTTGCAGGAAAAGGGGCGTGTCGATACGAGCTGTTTTGTACTCTCCCGCGCCAATAAAAGTGTGCGTAACTTCGAAGCCGTTGTCTCGGCATTAGCAGCGGGTCATCAGCCCAATTTGGACGCAATGGCCAAGGTTGGTTATCTTTATCGGACCACAGCTGTTTATGGCTCTGGAAAATTCGGCATGGCGGATTGGGAAAAAGTTAAAACGCGGTGGCCCGATTTCTCTTGCCCCTTTGATGCCGAGATGTTTTCTTGCTGGATGATACGGCACTTTAGTTTGTTTCAGGCTGATTATGTGGCCGCTCGGCGCTCGCCGAAGACGGCGGTGAAAATGGATGAAAAGATCAAACGCTATGTTGGCATCGGTAACGCCACCGGTTTGGGTATGGCGCCATACCTCATTAATCATCCCCTCTTAATCAATAATTGGATCGAAGTGCGCGAAACAGCCTTGGCCAGGGTCTTGTCACAAGCGGTTCCGGATGACACATCGCGCGGGCATTTCATTTGCTTGGCGCTTAAAGCGATGCAACATTTGGGTGAAATTTCGACGGATAATGCAGAACAAAATAAACTTAACGCGAATGCGGGTGCAGATTTAGAACGCGCTTTAGCTTGGTTTCAAAGCCAGACTATATCGGCTTGGCGTGAGCTTACCGAATATGCAGGGTCAAATTTAAGGGTAGAAGCTCAAGAGCTTATCAATGTTTTATTGCTGGAGCTTTACCCAGATATGATTGCCAATCTTAAAGACACACTGAGCGTTGACGAGGTTTATTCCCTGCAGGCCAATATGCGGGCCAGTGATTTAAAACGGCTTATTGAAACGCATTACGACTGGGCCCTAAACATTGATTATACGGATCCAAAAACACAAGGTGTGTTCTGGTACCGTTCGGAAGAAAAGATGGAACCGCGTCTGGGTCAACGGTTTGAGGAACCTGGCAGCGAGAATGAAATGCTATTGGGTATTGGATGGTATGTTTGCGAAAGCTATGAGTCTCTTTGTCAATTCATTGAGAAACATGGCCCTGATGTAAATACAGCCCGTTTTGTTTTCGCACATCCTGAACATCGATATATAACGCGTCGCATGCAAACCATGGCGAAAACACGTTACGGCGAAATTCGCGTTAATGCGATTGATTTGGATGTGCTGCCAATCCATTTACTGCGCTGTAAATTGTCATTTTTTGGTGT
>CAYXEB010000107.1:0-7136 GCA_964463835.1 uncultured Hellea sp. | reverse complement strand
AGTTTTGGTCGCCTAATTTATAATAAGCATCTGCCAAAGCGGCGCGGCCTTCGCCAGAGACAGGCTCACGTCCCGCGAACCACGCAATGGTTCTTTGTGCGGATAGAGGTTTATCAAAGAGTATTTTCTCGGCTTTGGCCTGTATAGCTGTCATGCGAGGCCAGCTAGATAGATTGTGCGCGACATATGTGAGCTCATCCAATGTGGCTCTAGGATTACGCGCGGCGCGAACCCATTTTAGCGTATCTGTTGCAATCGGATCATTAAGCTGACGAATATATTGACTTAGCTCGCTCCATCGCCCCGCTCTTGCCGCGCTCACACCTTTACGAAAACGCTTTGCGTCTCTATCTGATAAATATTGTGAGGCGTTAGGGGCAGCCGGTTTAATCCGCGGCGTTGGCACCTTTGCATGGGCATGGGGCGCGGCAATGACCGATAGACCCGTAAAAACGGTAAATAACAGGCTTGGGATAAAGCGCTTTAACTGTCTTGCCTGCATGAATCGAACCGTTTCCATGTTTTACTTTAATCTCTGGCTTGCAAGGGACAAGAAAAGAACGTTATTAGGCGCAATTAATGACATAGTTGTAATCCACATATTATAGCCGTGTCGAAGATGTATAAGAAAGCGCATTATGATTAAAGGTTCAATAACAGCTTTAGTGACGCCTTTTAAAGATGGCGGCATAGATGAAAAGGCTTTTGGTGACTTTATTGATTGGCAAATCGAGAGTGGAACTCATGGTCTCGTACCTTGCGGGACCACGGGCGAGACACCCACTTTAACAGATAAAGAGCATCGCCGCGTGATTGAGCTCTGCGTCGAGGCCGCCAATGGCCGCGTTCCTGTTATAGCTGGGGCGGGCTCCAATGAAACGAGCGTATCTATTGCCTATGCTAAAAAAGCTAAAGCTGTTGGCGCGGATGCCGCGCTTGTGGTGACGCCTTATTATAATAAGCCCAGCCAAGAAGGCATTTATCTGCACTTTAAAACAATATCTGAAGCTGTCGATATTCCTATTGTTGTTTACAACGTTCCAAGCCGTAGCGTAGTTGACATCACAAATGACACGATGGGGCGTTTGGCGACCTTGCCAACCGTCATTGGTTGTAAAGATGCCACGGGCGACATCTCGCGGGTGAACGGGATACTTGATCGCTGCGGGGAAGATTTTATCCAGCTCTCGGGTGATGACCCAACAAGTTTAGGCCACGCGGTTCATGGCGGGAAAGGATGTATCTCGGTAGGATCGAATATTGCGCCTAAGCAATATGCAGAGTTTCATAATGCCTTGATGGCGAAAGATTTTGTCAAAGCTCAAGAGATTAATCATAGGTTGGACCGTTTGCATAAGGACTTATTTCTGTGCCCAAGTCCTGCGCCGACAAAATTTGCCATGAATCTTTTAGGTAAGATGGACTCCCATGTTCGTCTACCGATGACGCCTTGTGTTGAGACAACAAAAGAGGCCGTTAAGTCTGCGATGACGCGGGCAGGCGTTGCGATTTAGGTATGGCAAAGCCTAAAAAGGCAGACCCCAATAATAAGACAATCGCTGAAAATCGTCGCGCACGCTTTAATTATGCAGTCGAGGAGACTTTTGAGGCAGGTATTGTGCTGGTGGGCACCGAGGTGAAAGCCCTGCGCGAAGGGCAAGCGAATATCGCCGAGAGCTACGCCGCCATCGAGAATGAAGAGCTTATGCTGATTAACGCCAATATCCCGATCTATGCGCCGGCAAGCCAGTTTAATCATCTTCCCACGCGCCCGCGAAAGCTTTTGATGAAACGCCGAGAGCTCAATAAGCTGATGGCGGAGACGCAGCGAAAGGGGCGCACAATTGTCCCGCTAAAAATGTATTTTAACGATAAGGGCAGGGTCAAACTTTTGGTTGGGGTCGCCACAGGTAAAGATAATCGCGACAAACGCGACTCCGTTAAAAAACGGGATTGGCAGCGTGATAAAGCCAGATTAATGCGCGAAAAGGGGTAGGGACCGCGCTATTTTGCAGGCTAAGACCCGTTTAATAAGCTCAGAACCTGCGCTTTAATGGTCATTAAAGTGGTTTTACTGCCGCCTGATTTTATAATCACACGTCCGCCAAAATAAAGTGCCCAGACAAGCTCGACTTTATCTGCTGCAGGTGTGTCTTTTAAAGCTTTAGCAATTGCTCGTTTCATGCGTTCCATGCTTTTCTGGACAGCTATTTCAGTGGGTTTATCAACGGGGGCTTGGTCGACGGCGGCGTTACATAATAGACACCCCCAGCGGCCTCTTTCGGTTTCAGCCGCATCCACGAGCTTTTGCATTAAGGTCGCTATACGTTCTTGGCCAGATAAATTTGCGCTCGATAACATAGCGACGCTGTCACTGACGTTTTCCTGATTATAACGTCCGAGGGCCTCAAGATAGAGAGCTCGCTTATCGCCATAGGCCGCATAGAGGCTTCCTTTTTGAAGCCCCGTTGCGGCCATGATATTGGCGTAAGATGTGCCTTCATAGCCATGTTCCCAAAAGACATCGCGAAGAGCCGTTAAGACTTTATCACTATCAAACTCTCGGGGACGCGCCATGTTAACTCCTTGGTTTATCCAGCGTTAGCAAGAAACGGTTTTAGAAGCGTATCGAGACCACCCGCAGCTTCTAAAGCCGCAATATCAGACCCGCCGCCCACATGTGTATCGCCAATGAAAATTTGCGGCACTGTATATCGGCCAGACTTTTCAATCATCTCATTTCTTAAAGCGTCATTATCAGTGATTTCTATTTCAGTGAAAAAAACGCCTTTTGACGCCAAGAGCGCTTTTGCGCCCTTACAATAGGGGCAATAGCTTTTGGAATAAATTACGATGGATTTTGTCATTTTACAGGTCCTTAATCTGATTTGAGCTTTTGAGAAGCGTCTAAATCTAGCTTAAGTCTGCCACGCCAAGTGGCACAGAGAATTTCTCACACCAAACATAGACTTGAGAGAATTGTCCGGGTGTAAAATTGGCAGGCAGTTGATATACTTGAGCTCCAGTTTTGTTTTTCAAAACGTCAAGTTTGTTCGCCGCGACATAGGTTTCGCCATTACCTAGGGCCACTACAGGGTCAGGCGCGCCGTCGAGAGAAAAGTCTGCGGCAAATCTGAGTTGATAGCCATTCGCTGTTCTTTCTAAGGAAACTTGACCAGTCGTTATGTGATCCGAACGCCCAGAAAAGTTACCTTTTGAAACTGTCTGAGCGCTACTGGCAACAACGGGGGCTTTAGAATTTGTAACACTCGATTCTTGCGTTTGTGTGTTACCGCAAGCCGTGAGTGAGAGTGCAATAGCCGCTGTTCCAAGAAGTGTTATAACTCTATTTTTGCTTAACATCTGTAGTATCCTTTATTATTAACCGACTGGTCAATTATTAACTAATATAAAAGGCGTTTCCGCCAATGCAACCGCGTATTAGAAATTATTATCCAATTGGTCAATAATAGAATTATCACAAAACCGTGTGCAATCATTTCTTTTGGTTTTCCCGATTGACGCGCCAAATTAATCCGTTATAGGCCTCGGTCTTTTACAGAGTTTAGCAATCGGATTCGATGTTTTTTAACCGCCTGGCCACAGTATCTGGCAATCTGGATATGAATTTATTGATGGGGCCGCCAATCTACATTTTAACAATGGTATCGATTTAGGCATTTGGGGCGTAACCTCAGTAATTCCAATTATGCCGTTTCTGGTTTTGGCTTTATTGGATATAACATCTTTTTCGGCGCCCCGCGCAGCTAGGGTGTTTCGCTAAAATATAGCTATTATCAAGTCAACAAATTGTGTCTGTTGCCTCTCTGTAATTTGTCTATAGTCTGAATAAGCAATATGAGGGACATTCACATGAAAAAATTAGCTTTAACAATATCACTCGCCGCGATTTTAGCGGCTTGCGGCGCTGCAGAGCAATCGGTCAAAGGCGCTGCGAACACCGACCTTGGCGCAAAGGTAACGGACGCGGCGAAGCAATCGACTGCAGCAACTAAACACGCGGCCGACAAAATGGCTGAATTCGTTACGGATAAAATCCCGCCAAAATTGGCTGATACCGCGGCTGGCACATATAGTTTGGACAAATCACATGCCTTTTTAACGGCAAGCGTTAGTCATGGTGGGTTATCCGATTACCGCATGGATTTTACCGACCTTGACGCCACGATTCAACTTGACCCGAGCGATACGTCTAAAACGTCCATTTCGTTTACGGTGAACCCAGCAAGTATTAAGACGCATTACCCGGGTGATTACAAAGCGGGACACGCAAAAACCGGTTTTGAAAGCTGGGATGAACACATTAGTAAACACGCGAAATTTTTTAATTCAGATAATTTTCCAAAAGCGAGCTTTCAGTCAACAACAACGAAACGAACTGGTCCATATACGGCAAAGGTCACAGGGGATTTAACATTTTTAGGCGTTTCTAAAGCTGTAACATTTGATGTAAAATATAACGGCGTTGGCAATAAGCCATGGTTTGGTGAGAGAGACCTTATTGGGTTTAATGCCGACACAACAATCAGCAGATCTGAGTTTGGCCTCACCGCGCTTAAAGGCGGTATTGGTGATGAGGTCTCCCTCTCATTCTCGGGCGAGTTCCTGCAAAACGAATAATTGATTATTTCTGATAACCAGCGCTATTCTACTATTGCCATTGCCCTTCACTGGGCGATGGCGGGTCTAATTTTATTTATGGTTTGGCTTGGCCGAAACATGGAAAATCACGAAGCGCGTTTTCAGCTTCACAAGTCTATCGGCATTACGCTACTTGTCCTTACGCTGATACGCATTCTATGGCGGCTCTATAATAAGCCGCCGCCGCTGCCCGCTGACATTAAACCCATAGAGGCCAAGCTCTCTCATCTCGTGCAAATTGGGTTTTATGCCTTAATGCTCTTAATTCCATTGGGCGGGTGGATTATGGTGTCTGTCTCTGAATTCAGAGTGCCAACCGTACTTTTTGAAACCTTGAGCTGGCCATCCTTACCTCTGCCGCGAGATAAAGATGTCTATGAAAACCTTGCCTTTTTACACGCTAATGGCGCGACATTCGGCTTTTTGGGCTTGCTACTATTACATATTGCTGGGGCGCTTAAACATCAAATCAAAGATGAGACAGGAGTCTTCATGCGTATTTTACCCTTCAGCAAATTGCCAAAAGCGAAAACTCGCGGCCTTTTGCCGGCGCTCGCTTTACCTTTGTTTTTATTTACGGCTGTCGCGGCAGCCCCGTTGATGCAAGGGTCTCAAACAACTGCCGCGACGGCTGAACACCCCGCCGCCGAAACGACTTCTGCCGAATTGATAATTTCGCCAAATTGGGAGCTAACAGACAAAGCGCGCACAATTTCTTTTACCTTTTCACATGACGGGGAGGTGTATGAAGGCCGGTTTGAAAATTGGGAGGCGCAGATTGCGTTTTTCCCCGATAACCTCGCCGCGTCAAAGGTCATGGTTAGCGTCGATCTTCGCAGCGCCGAAACAGGGAAGGTGCTATATAATGACAGCCTTAAAGCTGACGAATGGTTCTCCGTTAAAACAAACCCCGCCGCGCATGTAATTTTAACAAATTTTGAAACAGGACAAAACGTCAACAGCTATCAGGCACAGGCTGATATCACCCTTAAAGGCTTATCGGTTACGGTGCCTTTTCTATTTGAACTCAAGCCCGTAGATGGGGGTCTCATGAATATGACAGGAACAACGGATTTAACCCGAAGTTCTTTATCTTTGGGTCAAGACTCTGACCCTGACGGGGACTGGGTCGGTGAGACCGTTACAGTTAAAGCTGAGCTGCAGGCCAAACGAAAATAGGATAAGGCTTTGGCGGATTTAGCTGCCATCCACGAAATTGCGGATATCGGCGAAGACTTTGAAGAACATCTCTTCGGTCAGGCGCTTGGTATTGGTGTTGTAGCGAGAGCAATGATAGCTCGAATATAGCCGTTGGCCCTCTGAAAGATCATGAATTTTATGATGTCCAAAGGGGAAGTCTTTGAGGCGTAATCCCATGGCGCGAACCGTATTATCATGGCTGATTTTACCGAGACATAATATAGCTTTGACTGAGGTGAGCGCATTGATTTGATCGGTTAAAAAATGTCGGCAGGCCGCGCATTCTGCGCCGATGGGTTTGTTTTGCGGAGGCACGCAGCGCACCGCGTTCGTTATCATGGCTCCGTTTAAGATCAGCCCGTCATCGGCGTGCCCGCTGTAATGACCGCTTGAAAATCCATATTCAGCGATGGCGCTAAAGAGCAAATCCCCCGCCCAGTCGCCCGTAAAGGGCCGCCCCGTTTGATTGGCCCCGTGCAGGCCTGGAGCAAGTCCGACAATGAGAAGGGCTGGGTTTGGATCGCCGAAACTGGGAACTGGGGCGTTAAAATAGGAAGGGAGTTCTTTGCGTTTCTCGAGTATAAACCCCCGAAGACGCGGACATAAATCGCAATCTCTATCAGGCTCGGCAAAGGCCATATCAGTCATCATCTGGCCCGCCTGCGTTTTGTCCAGCTTTAGGCCGTCCGAAGATTTTATCCATCTCCGAAATTTCTATAAAATCGTCGCATTGCCGGCGTAGCTCATCGGCAAGCATGGGCGGTTTGGTCACCCGGGACGAGACAACGGTGACCCGCACACCTTGTTTTTGCACGGCTTCGACAGGGGCGCGGAAATCACCATCGCCTGTAAATAGAATATAATGATCGAAATGAGGGGCCATTTGCAGCATATCGACAATCATTTCTGCGTCCATATTTCCTTTGGTTTTGCGTCGTCCATCGCGCTCGATTTGAGACTTCGCGGGTTTGGTGATGCAGTGATATCCGTTGTAATCAAGCCAATCCACTAATGGCCTTATAGGGGCGTAATCGGCCTCTTCAACTAGCGCTGTATAATAATTGGCTCGAATAAGTCGTCCTTTCTCGCGAAATAGCGTGAGCATTTTTTTGTAATCAATATCAAAATCTAGATGTTTGACGGTGGAATACAGGTTTGACCCGTCAATAAACATCGCTATGCGTTCATTTGGATAGAAAGCCATATGGGGCCTTTGTGGTTATAAAAATGTGTTCAAAGAGATAAGTGATGCGTCATATCTATATTGCCTTTGG
>CAYXEB010000106.1:0-7139 GCA_964463835.1 uncultured Hellea sp. | reverse complement strand
GTGGCGCCGGTATTTGTTGTGGGGCAGGCATGAGTTGTGGGACCGGCATAGGTTGAGAACCTGTCGGCAACATAGCCGGGGCTGGCATAGGGCTCGCTGCTGGACCACCAGGTATCATCGGAGCAGGGGCTGGCGCAGGCCGCGGCATAGTAGGGGAACTTATTTGTGTAGGTCTTTGTGTCATAGCATTCATCTGATAAATCCGCGTTCCTAATTCTCGATTGTTATATCTTGTCGATCTGGAAACTGTGATGCCGTGACTTCGCCTTCGATATATTTATCATAAATTGTTTGACGTCTTTGAGAGTCAGGTACACCCAAATCATATGGCTGAATGAGTTGTCGTGGGTCCTGTATCATAGCCGCAAGATTGGCCGTATTTGAACAACCAAAATTATCGTAAACTTGATTGTTATAAGTATGTGCTAGATCTCCCAAATGACGACAATCTTTGGGGACTGTTTTAAGTGTTCTGTATGACACCACGACAGGCGCTGGGGCTCCGTAGGCTGTTTGATATTGCCCCGTTTGTAGGGGCGCGCCGTAAAGTCCAACTTGGTTTAAACTTTGCCGAATAACAGCTTGCGCTTGTTGGGCGCCCAACCCATTAGCTGTTGATGAAGGGAAATTCATATATATCGGCCCCTCACCCTGTCGGGCATAAGCTTGCAAAAATTGCGAGACGGCAACCTGGTCACGTGCGGAAAGTTCAAGACCTGTTGGGCGCGTATAGAGTTCCAATCTTTCCACGGATTCAGCTATTTGGATTTTATTTTTAAAAACCGTTGGTCCGTTAGTTGCAACGGGAGTCTGGCATGCTGTCAACACGGTCGCCATTGCTGCTAAAGGTAGAAGGCATTTGATTTTTCGTCCGAAATTTAACACGCTAATCTCCTAATCTACCACATGTCCGAAAGGACCAGACAAGCTGCCCTCAGCGATTTGGGGCTGGCCATTAGCGGCATAAACTTTATTGATTTTACCAAGCAAAATGTTTTCAGGCTCATTAGCAGCGACGAAACCATCTAGAGGGGTTTGAATTTTATCCGGGTGAGTGGGGTCGACCAAATAAGGAGTGACCATAACAACTAATTCAGTTTGGGTCGACAAATCATCTCTATTTCTGAACAAAGCTCCAAATCCTGGAATATCTTTTGCTCCTGGAATACCATCGCTTGCCTGGCGGGTTTCTTCGCGGATTAAGCCTGCTATCATGAGGCTTCCCCCCGCAGGAAGTTCAACAACTGTATTGGCCCGGCGTACGCGGAGTCCCAAAATATCTGACGCAATCCCGCCTGTTTCAAAAGATCCCTCGGTAGTCGGCTCGGACACTTCTGTTGAAATATTTAATGATATTCGGCCTTCACTGAGAACAACTGGTGTAAATCCAAGAGAGACGCCAAAGGGTTTAAATTCAAATTCTCTTTGTAATTGTCCCTGATCATCAATAAAAACATTTGTTAAAAGCGGGAACTCGCCGCCAGACAAGAAGTTAGCGGTTTCGCCCGAAATCGCAGTTAGGGTAGGTTCCGCCAAAGTTCGTATCAGACCGACGCGTTCTAAAGCCTCCAATGAGCTTGAAAAAGAGGTTAATTCCCCTCCGCCAGTATTTACAAAATTATTCGACCCAACTAACCCAGAGGTAGCGCCTATAGCCGCATTACTTACAAGCGAAACCGTTGAGTCTCCGAGTTGCCCAATCGCGCTCAAATTAACGCCCATTTGCTTCGTTACAGAACGCTGCATTTCAACAATACGTACTTTTAGAAGGACTTGATCTTTACCCTCAACCGACATTAAATTGACAATTTCGCCAGCGTCTCCATCACCAGTAGCCTCATCGAGCCACAACGCAGCTAATTTTTCAATTCTATTGGCCATGGCCGCATTTTTCACTGAACCGGTTAGTAAAATATTATTGTTAACCGCTTGTACGTCGACTGTAGCTGTGCCCGCGTGTTGCGAAATAAGGGATTTTAGCCCACCGGTATCTCTTTCCACACGAATATCTAGACTTAGAAGTTCCTGACCATCATGCCCGTAAAAATAAGCATTTGTTTGCCCAGGTCTCTTACCAATCAAAACAGCCCTATGTGAGGTATGAATGACAGATTCAACAATATCAGGGTTAGAAACGATAACATCCATCATATCCTGAGGAAGTTCTACAACTGTCGACTTGGAAAAAGGCAACACAATAGAACGAGAATTTATGCTCTGACCCGGCGCTTGAATATTTACGCTTGAAGCTGTGGCATTTTGGACGTGCGAATAAGAGCGCGTGCCCGCATCTGCGATAGGCGATAACGACAATGTGGATATACAGGTAAATGCTGTTCCCAGCACAAGGGTTTGAAGAGTTCTTTTTGACATCTTATTGTCCTCTTATCGCAACTTGTTTGGGTTGACCGCCCCGGTAAACTGTGAGCGAAGATTGTGTTTCTATTTGTTTTTTCTCAGTTTTTGCCGTGCTAACAGCCCGCGCGCCACTTCTTACAATCCCTCTTAAAGTCAAGCTAAGATCGCCCTTAGAAACAGCCTCCTGTAAGAGTTCTGAATCCTGTTGCGACATCTCAAATGTTGCCGTTGAACCAATAACGGTTGCGCCACCTTGAGCCGAAGTCGACGAGTAAGTTTGATCAATGGCTAAGACGTGTACATTCTCAAAAATAGTATCCGACGTATAAATACGCTCATTTTGATTAAGGCCATTTACATTGCTGGCCTGCAAAGACTGGGTCAAAATAATATCAACTTTATCTCCAGGCTGGATAAAGCCGCCCGCCGCCGTATCTACAGAGATACGCGTGGTTACCGCTCGCATACCCGGTTTTAAGAGTGCGGCCATTACGCCTGACGCGCCTGCTTTTACCAGTTTGTTTTCACTTATTGGCTCTCCCGCTAAAATCGCTGATCGAACAATCGATCGGTCCAGTTGCTCAATAGCGTCTGGCCGCTCATTTTTAGAGATTAAGGACGGAGTTAAAGCCTCAACCGGCCACTGTTTCCACACAACGGAATTTGATGATACCCTCGCCCCAACAGATAAGTCATTTGAGGCGACTAATATCTTATCATATTCCACTTTTTCAACAATCGTTTTTGCCTCAACAGGAGCAACAGTCGTTGTTGTAGAACCAAGCCGCTGAATGAGCGTAAATAAAACGCCCGCAAACAATAATAGTCCGATAATTAAAAATATTCTTCGTTTATCCATTATCCCTCACAGACCGAAACTTATTCACCCTTTTGACGATGAATTGATAAAGCATGGTTAATTTATAGAAAATGCGTGCAAAAAAAGTGTTAACAAAACACGAGTTCAGTGAATTAACTGCCTACACTGCTTAGAAAAATCGCACTTTGCGGTAAAGTGATGAGAGCGCCGGCGGCCAAAGCTAAGCCATAAGGCATTTTTTTCTCATCTTTGAACATTTTATGCGCCCAAGGCGCAGTCAAAATTCGTACTGGGATATATTTGCGGCCAATCAGTAACCCAATCGCAATCAAACCCCCAAGCACGGTTGTATAGACAACATATAACATCGCATCTGGCCAAGTCCACCACAGCCCCGTTGCTGCCATAAGCTTTGCGTCACCACCCCCTAACCAGCCAAATGCAAACATCGCAAAGCCAACAAGAAAAAAGGTCATTCCAACAAGAAGGTGCGTTCCGAATGCTTCCCACCCCGGCCATGCAAATGGAATAATAACAAAGAAACCAGCAATAAGTACAAGGCTAATCCAATTGGGAATAGTCATTGTAGAGGCATCTTTCATGGCCGCCATAATCATGGTGAGTGCGAAAATAACAACGATAATAAATGCTAAGGTCATATCGACTCCTAATCTTAAAGATTAGGCGTCTACCTAAATGTATTTAATATAAGGTTTCGAAAAAGATTGTTTCAGCGTTTCAGCTAAATAGAAAGAGTGCGCGGCCAGAAGTATAAATCAGCTGGTTGCTATCTCACTGGAAATTGTGTCAATGAAGAGCTCATTAAGAGATGTCCCAAGAGCCTTAGCTGCACCTAAGACAGCCAGCGCAATTACCCCAAGCAAAAGTGCGTATTCAACAGCGGTAGCCCCTGACTCATCGGCAAGGAAGCTGACTAACTTCATACGTGTTTTAGACATTATATTGCATGTTAAATATTGCATATTAATCACGTTTTCGGCTTTGTAAAAGTCCCACAAGATGCGAGCCGCCAGAAGCGGCCCGCTTATTTTAAGTCGTCCTAGGTAATCCTAAGAAGTAGCGATGTCGCCTGCAACTTCAGTAAACTTGTTGTTGATAGCACCGCCAACGGCTTTAGCACCAACAATCATAGCGACTGCAATTAGAGCGGCAATAAGGCCATATTCAATAGCCGTTGCGCCAGATTCGTCTTTAATGTAACGAGTCAATAGATTTTGCATAACTTACTCCCACGTATGCTAGTTTTGTGAGAATTTAACTCACAACAGGATTATTCCTGATGACCCTCTTATAAAGGCGGCCGATTACCACCCGCTTAAGTAACGTGGTAAATTTGTAGTAAAAATTATGCCCCGTTATTTCCAATATTTAGCGAAATTATACGTCTAATTTAGTGTATATAGGGGTAAAACGTAAAAATCTGGTCTTTTTGTAAACCCTTCGTTCACCACATCACGATAATATGGCGATTAAATTTGGAGTTATATCATGGGTTTTTTCACCTCAAAAACTTTGTTTCGCATAGGAACTGCCGTTTTAACCGTGTTATGTTCATCAGCCTCAGCTTTGGCAGGCGAAAGTTATAGCGTTTCGTTAAATAAGACCGAAATTGTGCGATTACCTGAAAATGCAGGGGCTGTGGTTATTGGTAATCCGGAAATTGCGGATGTTACCGTTCATTCAGCCAATACTCTATTTGTTGTCGGACGAGGATATGGTGAAACCAACCTGCTTATTTTAAACGGAGCGGGGCATACAATTATGAATGCTAATATTCAAGTTATCAACGAGATCTCTCGCAACGGCGTTAGATTATATAATGGAAAGATAAGAGAAACTTATAGCTGCTCTCCCTATTGCGTCCCCTCGCCCGTGTTAGGCGATAGCCCCCTATTTATTGGTGCGAATGCTGGCGAAGCTCAAGTTTTCGACAATAATACGGCAACGGCGTTTCCCACGTCAGTACCATCATTGGGGCCTTCATCATCTGGGTCATCGTCAGGTTTAACAGGTGCGCCACAGGGGTCTTCTAGTTCTTCCAGTTCTTTTGGGTCAGGTACTGACTTCTAAGTCCTTCATTAAGACCATGTTAAGAGTAATTCTTACCTAAATCTTAATATTTCTTCGCTATTCAACTTCCCGTCTCCAAGTGAGATCGGGATGAAATTGGATAGGATGAGCTGATGCGTAAATTTTACCACTTAAGTCTAAAACGCTTAAAGGGATATAAGCGCTCAAATGACGGGGCAACCGCGATAGAATTCGGCTTGTTAGCTGTCCCATTTTTCTCGTTAATTTTTGCAATTTTTGAACTCGCTGTTGTTTTCTTCATTTCATCTTCCTTAAATCATGCGGTGAGTGAAGCTGGAAGGCAAATAAGAATTGGGAACTTCCAAAGTTGCGGAAAAGCTGCCTTTAAAGCTCAAGTATGCGACACGATGGTTTCAATTGGGAGTTGCGAAAACAATCTCAGACTAGATGTAATTAAAAACACGACCTTTGGCGCAATTACGTTGCCGGATATTCCGCCACCCGTAACTGTTCCTGTCGGACAAAATCCGCCGCCCGTGCCGAACGGCGACTTTCAAGAAAGTTTTGCTGGAGAACCGGTTGTGATCCGCGCACTTTTTTATCACAAACTTATTCTACCGGCCCAATTGACACGTCTAGAATCATCTCCAGGAACCAATACACGTGTCATTCGGTCAACAACGGCGTTTCAAAATGAACCCTTCCCGACAGGAAGTTGCGCGCCCGCACCATAATAGAGGTATGTATGTTTAAGAAATCACTATCCTTTTTACGAAGAAAATTCGGACATTATATAGCGGAAAATGACGGCGTCGCGGCCATAGAATTTGTCTTTGTCGCCCCAGTTATGATTGCTATGTATTTTGGATTAGCCGAGATATCGACGGCTATTGAAGCTGATAGAAGGGTTTCTCACGCAACAAATGTTGCAGGGGATTTAACGACTCAATTCGATGCTGTAACGGCGGATGATTTATCTGACATAATGACTGCGGCAAATTTAATAGTCGGAACGACAACAACTAAAATTAACGATGTCAAGATCGAGTTAGCAAGTTTCTCTCGAGACCCAGTCTCCGGAGCAGTCATTCCTCTTGGAAAGGCGTCATTAAACGGAACCTTGCCCCCATTTGACGCAAGTAATTTAGACGATCTGATTCTTAGCGATACTTCTGGCGTGGTTGTCGCAAGGCTTTCGTTTGATTATGAACCGTTAAAATTACGATTTTTAGATACGAATATCACGCTACGAGAAACTTTTCTTCTCAAACCCAGAAGATCTGCAGCGGTAGAATTTGGAACAACTGGTACGCCTACTGATTTCACCTGTTCAATTGCAAACGGTCATGTCTCGTGCAGTTAACGGCTATTCTAACCTAATCTAGATAAGCCGCTTTTAGAGCGGCTTTTTCTTTGTCTGAAATAGCCAGAACATCACGGATATAATCATCCATATTGCCGATCGTCGCGAGTGAACTTTTAAGGTAAGCTGGTTCAACACTAAACATCGGCCTTATAGCTTCGGGGTCAATTGGACGGCCATAGCGCCGGGTAAACATCTTCGCCGCAGGCTCAAGAAGTTCGTCGACGTTTATAGCTTTCATCGTCAGCATAAAATCTTCCATAATCGTTTCAGGCCTCACGCCAAGGGCTCCGTGAATTACGGCGCAAAGCGTCCCCGTCCTATCCTTTCCTGCTGCGCAGTGTACCAAGACAGGTTCTCCAGTTTTAATCATATACCGGATTGTATCACCGAATATTTGCTTAAAGCCTTCGTCATCTGGGCGCATACCATATGAGCCTAACATGTAATTTCGCGCGTCTTCTGGGACGTGAAGCTCATCTTGCATAAAGGCCTCGTGGGGCGCGATTTTTCCGCTCTCGCTATGTTTTGAATCTGCATAAGTCA
>CAYXEB010000105.1:0-7139 GCA_964463835.1 uncultured Hellea sp. | reverse complement strand
GATGTTCACATCATGAAGACCTGCGGAAATTACATGTATGTTTGTAATTAAGCCTCACAGCATCTGAAAATTTTAAAAAGGCCCCATAATGGGGTCTTTTTTTATGCGAAGCTTAAACTCTTTATGATGCGGCGTTGACTTGGAAAATGCGCGCGTTAGGTTAGGGGCTTGATAAAGCAAGGACTGTAAAAATGGCATCCGAATGGAATGATAAACGGCCAATGGCGCCGCATTTGCAAATATGGCGTTGGCATCCGGCCATGCTCTCATCAATTCTTCACCGGGCTAGCGCGATTATATGTTATGTCGCGCTGATTATCGTCGGTATTGGCATTTTGATTTTGGCGCTAACGGGTAAACTCCCGCTAGAGGGCTTAATCTTTAGCCCGCTTGGCGCTCTTGGGCTTTTCGTCTTTCTCTTTGCCTTTCTTTTTATGGCGCTGGCGCAATTGCGCCATGCCGTTTGGGGAACAGGTAAAATGCTCGATCCCGATAAAAATAATAGCCTGACGCACATCATGATTGGCGCCTCTGTTATTCTGTCAGCTCTTGGAACTCTCATTGCGGCGGGAGTAGTCTAATGGTGAGCGGTGCTAAACATCAAAAACTTCATACCTATTTAGGGTACGGCGTTATTATCGGATTATTCCCAGCGGTCTATCATGCAATCAAAGCTGTCGGCGCTGGCTCGGACGGATTTACAGCGTGGCTCTCTAACCCCGTTGGCGGTCTTGGCTTTCTCGCCTTTTTCACAGCGGCCATATGGTATTGTAAACTTGAATTTGACGAAGTGGTTTTAGACTACTTTGACGGCGGATTGAAATCATTCGCGCTCCTCGCTAACCGGCTTGTCGGCTTTCTCATTTGGGCACTCGCGGTTTTCGCCATCGCTAAACTTGCATTTCTAGGATAATTACTCATGACGGACTGGATTGATCATACGTATGATGTTGTCGTTGTTGGCGCGGGCGGCTCTGGCCTTCGTGCGACGCTTGGCGCGGCGAAAGAGGGCTTAAAGACAGCCTGCGTTACCAAAGTTTTCCCAACCCGCTCTCACACAGTTGCGGCGCAAGGCGGGATTGCGGCCTCATTAGGCAATATGGGCCCAGATGATTGGCGTTGGCATATGTATGACACGGTTAAAGGTTCAGACTGGCTCGGCGACCAAGACTCTATTGAATATCTTTGCCGCGAAGCTCCCAAAGCTGTTTACGAGCTAGAGCATTGGGGCATGCCCTTTTCGCGCAATGAGGACGGCAAAATTTATCAACGACCCTTTGGCGGCCATACAACAGAAATGGGCGAAGGCCCGCCCGTCCAACGTACCTGCGCGGCGGCTGACCGCACGGGTCATGCCATGCTCCATACGCTTTATGGCCAATCTCTGCGTAACGACGCCGAGTTCTTTATCGAATTTTTTGCGCTTGACCTTATCATGGAAGACGGTGTGTGCCGCGGTATCACTGCTTGGAAGCTTGACGATGGAACGCTCCACCGTTTCCGCGCGCAAAAAGTCATTCTCGCAACAGGCGGTTATGGCCGCGTCTTCTTTAGCGCGACCTCTGCCCATACCTGTACGGGCGATGGCAATGCGATGGTTCTGCGCGCAGGACTGCCGCTGCAAGATCTGGAATTCATCCAGTTTCACCCTACCGGAATTTACGGGGCCGGGTGTCTGATTACAGAAGGCGCGCGCGGTGAAGGCGGTTATCTTACCAACTCCGAAGGTGAGCGTTTCATGGAACGATACGCGCCCAGCGTGAAAGACCTCGCCCCGCGCGACCTTGTCTCGCGCTCCATGGTGATGGAAATTCGCGAAGGCCGCGGCGTAGGTAAAGATAAAGACCATCTTTTCTTACATCTGGATCATCTGGACCCCAAAGTTCTCGCAGCCCGTCTGCCGGGAATTTCTGAAACGGCGATGATTTTCGCCGGCGTTGACGTTACGCGTGAACCTATTCCTGTACTTCCGACCTGCCATTATAATATGGGCGGGATTCAAACTAATTATCACGGCGAAGTTCTAACCAAAAAAGGTAAAGACCCAGACGCGGTTGTTGAAGGCCTTATGGCAGTTGGCGAAGCGGCTTGTGTCTCCGTTCATGGGGCGAACCGTTTAGGCTCTAACAGCCTGATTGATTTAGTTGTCTTTGGCCGTGCAGCGGGTCTGCGCTGCGGCGAAACCCTGACAGCCAATGCCAAGCAAAAACCGTTACCTGCGGACGCGGGGGCTGCCTCTATTGCGCGCCTTGAAAAATTTAAAGCGTCACAAGGCACAAAGAAAACAGCAGAAATTCGACTGAGCCTGCAAAAAGCGATGCAAGAACATTGCGCGGTTTTCCGTACCGAAGACAGCATGGCCGAAGGTGTTCAAAAAGTGACCGCCATTGCCGAGTCCGTTAAAGACATCGCCGTCTATGATAAGACAATGGTCTGGAATACGGATTTGATGGAAGCGCTAGAGCTCGACAATCTCTTGTGCCAAGCCATGGTCACCATGGCTTCTGCCAATAACCGCAAAGA
Organism: uncultured Hellea sp.; assembly: GCA_964463835.1. Taxonomy (GTDB): domain Bacteria; phylum Pseudomonadota; class Alphaproteobacteria; order Caulobacterales; family Maricaulaceae; genus Hellea. The sequence goes on along the minus strand of CAYXEB010000105.1, from coordinate 4,616 downwards.
ATCGCGCGGCGCTCACGCTCATGAAGATTTCGGTGATCGTGATGATAAGAATTGGATGAAACATACGCTGGCGTGGTACGACGGCGAAAAAAATACAGTCAAAATCGACTATCGCCCTGTCCATGACTACACTATGACAGACGGTATCGAATATATAAAACCCAAAGCGCGGGTTTATTAGGCTCACTAAATAGCCAAATTAAAACGCCTAAAAACCCGCCCCGTTAGGGCGGGTTTTTTCTTGGGAGCACGCTTATTTGGGCGTCACAAGGGCGGATTATTTATCTTATGGCTGCGATGTTGTTCTAATATAGGGGCAAGAAGTATTTTAAGACACTGGCTGCCCCGTCGTTCTTGCCGCCTAACGGCAGTTCGACCCCTCAGCAGGCAGGCTCTCTAAAAATTCTAAAAGGTCGGCTTTCAAAGTGGAACTCTTTTCAAAATGGCGCGACAAAACTTTTGCAGGGCCGATGTGGCTTTGGCCTGGATAGATTTTGACCTCGGCGCGTCCTCCGCGCGCTATAACTTTTTCGGCGAGTAACGTTGAGTTAACAGGATTAACTGTGGTGTCTTTTTCACCATGTCCCAGAAAAAAGGGCGGGGTAGGGGCGTTTATAATATTTAAGATACCGTCATCGCCCGCATGACGGTCTGGAAAAATCTCGATCAGGCGGGCGCCTTCAAGCGGGATAACGCCGACGGGAGCCGACAAAGAGATAACCCCTATGATGGTCTCGCAGAGATTTATACCCGCTTTGGCCAAAAACTCATCGCGTAAGGCCAACATTAAAACATTATACCCCCCAGCCGAGTGCCCGATTAGAACAAGCGGGCGGCCCGGAAAGGTCTTGGCCGTAAAAGCCACGGCCCTTGCATTGTCGTCTAAAAAATTTGGAAATTTTGCTTCGGGGTATATGCGGTAATTAGGCAAGACAATATCATAGCCAGATTTTGTGAAGCCTTCCGCGAGGAACTTATATAAATCTTTTGAGCCTCTATCCCAAGCACCGCCGTGAATAAACATAAGCACGGGCGCATCCGCCATTGGGTTTTTCGCGCGGTATATATCTAATGTGTCACGCGCGCCGGGCCCGAAGGCTTGCCCTTTTGTCTTGTGATAGGTTGAGGAGGGGGTCAGGGCATTTAATATAACCCCAGGCGCTTTTCCGGCTGCATTTTCTAAACGCGTCTTTAAATTCGTGAATATCGCGACCATGTTCAACCCCACCTTTCTCGCCTTTAGCTTTATCTTAACATGAATCTAAAAGCGGTCTGATTATTATTTTTATTAATCATATTGCGGCGCTTTCTTGCCACATTTGCCGCTGCCTTGCCATATTCTAAAAATATTGCCTTGAAATTATCTTACTTGCAGCAAAGCCTTGCCCTAGTCATGCGCGATAAGACCCTATCACATCAATACTGAAAGGGCTGAACACCATGACAATATTTATTCAAACAACATTTACAAAGAAAATTTTAAAAGCGGCGGCAGTTGCGACGCTCCTCACCGGCTTTGCGAATAGCGTAAACGCGCTTGAAATCACAAACCCGCTTTCTGTGCCAGGTTATGAAATTGAACTTTTTGACGGACCAACCTTAGAGCAGACGGCCAGTGTTACCCCGGCGCTTAACGCGAGCTCTAAGATCGCAGTAGCGCGTCTTGATCAAGGCCGCATGATACCCGTTACTTATAACGAAGAAACAGATTGGAAGCTTTTGGATAACCGCTCTGACATGGATGTCTCTATGCTTAGCGTGAGCGATTATCTTAAATATATTCCGGCCACGCCTCTCCATATCGCCGATAGCTTTAACGGCATTGACGAGGTGCGCATGACCGCGGCCATGGAAGGCTACTCCCATGTTATTCTTTACGGGCTAGGCCGGGACGCGTCTTGGAATAGTTTTGGCAGCCGCGCCTTAGAAAATACGGGGCTGACAATGGATGAAAGCCAGAAGGTTTGGAGAAAGGCCAAAGCCAAGGCGCTTCTTGTCGACAGCTTTACCGGCGAAGTTTTGGGCGCTGTCTCGGCTGACAATATAGAGTATAATATTGGCGAGCTGGCCGATAATGTAAACCGTCTCATGACGGAGCTCTCCAAAGCTTAGGCTTAAAAGAAACCCGCTGGGTCTCCCCCTGCCTAGCGTCCTGACAGGCACAGTGATGTGCCTGTTTTTTTATACCCAATATAATTCACAGATTTTTTTCAATTTGGCCTAAAAGATTTTAGAAGAATATATTTAGCCTCTATGTTTGTCGGGCGATATAAACTACAGAGAGGTCATGGCATTCTTAGCAGAAAATGATCAGGGCCTTGCGCCCCAGCTTGACACGACTCCCCATAGTCAAGAGGCTGAGCAGGCGCTGTTAGGCGCTTTGCTTTATGATAATGAAATTTATCACCGTATCTCAGCCATCGTACAAGCCAAGCATTTTTACAATCCGATCCATTTGCGTATTTTTGAATCCATCGCCAGCTTAATTGAGCACGGGAAGCTCGCCGACGCGATTGTTCTGAAGAACCGCTTTAGCCAAGATGAAACGCTTGTTGATATTGGCGGCGTTGAATATCTCGCGCTGCTTTTGGATAACGCCCCGCCCGGAGTAACAGCGACGGAATATGCCAAGCTTATTTTTGATTTGGCCATGCGGCGCGAACTTATCCGTTTGGGGGATGAAATTAAATCCGAGGCAACAAACCCAGATAGTGAAGAAGACGCCCAAGCCCAAATCACAAAGGCGGAAAGCCAGCTCTATAATCTGGCAGAAATTGGCGGCACGCAATCTGGTTTTGTGACGTTTGAAAACGCCTTGATTAAATCCATCGAAATGGCCTCGGCAGCCTTTGCCCGTGATGGACAACTTTCGGGGACGGCCACTGGATTGACAGATTTGGACAGGCAGCTTGGCGGCCTTCACCGCTCAGACCTGATCATTCTCGCGGGCCGCCCGTCTATGGGGAAAACCTCTTTGGCGACAAATATTGCCTTTCACGTTGCCAAAAAATTTCGCGCAGAGCGCGATGAAGCCGGCATTATGAAAACCGCAGAAGGCGGCGTTGTTGGCTTTTTCTCTTTAGAGATGAGCTCCGAACAATTAGCCACGCGGCTTTTGGCTGAGCAGTCTACCGTGCCCTCTCATAAAATTCGCCGCGGGGATATCACCGCGCAGCAATATGAACACATTCGCGATAGCTCAGAAGAAATTAGCCGTATTCCGCTCCATATTGACGATACGGGCGGGCTGTCTATTGGCGCGCTTTCCGCGCGGGCCAGACGACTAAAACGCATGGTCGGTCTTGACCTCATTGTGGTTGACTATCTCCAGCTTCTTACGGGCGGTAATTCTATGAACTCAAACACGAACCGCGTGCAGGAAGTCTCGATGATTACGCAAGGACTAAAGGCGCTGGCCAAGGAACTTGATATTCCCGTACTCGCGCTCGCCCAGCTCTCTCGCCAAGTCGAACAGCGCGATGATAAGAGACCGCAGCTCTCTGACCTACGCGAGTCGGGCTCAATCGAGCAAGACGCAGATGTCGTGATGTTTGTGTTCCGTGAAGAATATTACGTCGCGCGGTCGGAGCCTAGTGAAGGTACAGAAGAGCATCTGCAATGGCAGGAAGAAATGGAAAAGCTCCACGGCAAGGCCGAAGTCATTATTGGCAAGCAACGTCACGGTCCTATTGGCACGGTCAAACTCACCTTTAACCCAGAGCTGACGAAGTTTGGAAACCTTGCCCAAGATGAGCGCTATGAGGGAATAGGTGGGTTTTAAATAATCTAGCCTTTCTTTCGCCATTGGCTTGGTCTAACCCGCCCTTATGAGCACGAGTGCCATATCTTATTCTACGCGGCCCACGCTGCGCGTTAATCTTGAAAACCTGCGCTATAATTATGAGGCGCTAAAAAAGCGTGTCGGCACGGCCAAAATTGGCGCTTCGGTAAAGGCGGATGCTTATGGACTGGGCGCGGTACAGGTCGGGCGCGCGCTTTACGGAGCGGGGTGCCGTATCTTTTTTGTTGCGACAGCGGGCGAAGGGAAAATCCTGCGCGAAGCTATTGGGCCCAACGGGGCGATTTATGTTTTAAACGGCCCGTCCCCGCGCGATAAAGGCGTGCTTTTGGGCGCCAAGCTAAAGCCTGTGATTAACTCGCTAGAGCAAGCCCGCTTTTGGGCAAGTATTGCCAGCTCAGTGAATGAGCCCCCTTACACGGCTATCCATATTGATACGGGCATGAACCGTCTTGGGTTTAACGCTGATGAATTTGCCGAATTTGCCAAAGACCGAAAGCTTTGGAAAACACTTAATCCCGAATGGGTGATGAGCCATCTGGCCTGCGCGGGCGATAAAAATCACCCGCTCAATAAAACCCAGCTCACCCGCTTTAAAAAGGCGGCGGCGCAGCTTCCGATTACGCCGATGAGCCTCGCCAATACAGCCGGTATTTATTTAGGTAAACCCTACCATTTCCAAATGGTGCGTCCGGGCATTGGTCTTTACGGGGGCTACGCGACCAACACGCCTGCCCAAGAAGACACGCGGTCTGTGGTCATCTTGCTGGCGGCGATTTTACAAATCCGCGAGATCAGCAAAGGCGAGAGCCTGGGC
>CAYXEB010000104.1:0-7186 GCA_964463835.1 uncultured Hellea sp. | reverse complement strand
TATTAACCCTTACCTTACTGGGTTCTTTGGCCGCGTGTAGCACAACCCCTGAACCCTTGCCCGAACCTGTCGTTGTTGAGGTTCCCCCGCCGGTTCTAACTTGCGCGCCTGTATCAACCCTTCAAAAAGTAATTATTCCAGCAGAGACGAAAGTCCAATATTACTCAACCGGCATTGATAATGGGCAATATGAAGACATTCAATCTGCACAACTGAAACGCACAATCGTTACAAAGCCAGCTCAAGTCATATACGTAAATGGTGAAGGCCGCCAGATATTAGATATCTGTGAAAATGTCCCGATTGGCGATATTGGCCCCGGCATTGGCGAAGTCTTAGAAGGTGACGGATAAGCTTAAGAGCCGCGCGGATACGGCGTTCCAAAACGTTGGGCGTAATATTTACCAATATCACGGGCATTGTTGATAAAACGATGCCCGTTTTTGCGTTTAATACCACAATTTTCAAATGACGGATTGCTTTGCGCTAAAACTAACGTCGGACAATTTTGATTCTTATCGCCCAGCAGAGCGACAATATCCGCACGCGGCCTCGCAATAGGTTGATAATGTATATCCACGCTCTCTTTAATGGCAGGAAAATAAGAGAGCAATCCCCACATTTCCGCGCATTCTGGACAATATTCACGGTGCTCATTATCAAAGAAACCGGGAGCGAGGAGGAAAAGTAAATCGCGCGACATTAGAAATACACCTCTAGCACTTTATCCAAACGCCGGCGCACCAGCGCGGTGAGTTTTTGCAGGCCATAATGGTCTAGCACAGAGCGGTAAATATCCTCACGGCCCATAAATTCATCTTGCGTACGAATTTCGAGCACCAAGGCCGCCAGCTCGCTCATGGGAATTTCGGCAAAGCCCCGATTTCCGAGATCGCGCACAATCACGCGGGGACTATCAGGCAGCCGAACTATCCAGCCGACACTATCTTCGGGGCCATCAATTTCGCTATCATCTTCTTTTTCAAGCGCAATTTCGCCCGCCTTTACGCCCGCGAGCAAAGCACGCTCACACAGCTTTCGCACGGGTGCGGCGAGTTTCATAACCCCGCTCGCTTTACCGTAAGTTTGAAACAAAGACAGCGCCTGCATCGGGCCTTCGGCGACGAGTATCTCGGTAAAACCATGAATATATTGCGCTTGGCTCGCACGGCGAACATCAGCGGTCGGGCGCTCTATCCATGGGGTGTAGGGTGTGTGGGTGATTTGAGCCATTTGGTTACTATAAAATTCCCGCGCGGCTGGTCAAGCTGAGCTTGAATCAAGAACACAAAAGGCTCTGATAATTATTCCAACAAATAAGACCCTAGCCGTTCAATCATCCACTTCGGTGCCCTAGCCAGCTTGGCTGAAATCAAGTCTAAGATGACCCGGATATGAATGACCAGGCTGTAAAAAGCTAAATTTCTGGCTTTGGCACGTCGTCTGCATGAAAGAGATCAATGTTTAAGTTAACCCATATTCTGCCGCTCATATGCCTGTTGTTTTCGCTGTGCCAGACGGCCCTAGCGCAGATATCTTATTATCCGAATATCCGGCCACAGCACCGGATCGCCGCAACGCCAGTTGCGAAACACGGGAAGCTCTCTGTAGTTGGGCCGCATATTCGTGGGCAACATGGGCAAATAACTTCACTCGCGGGGCCGAGCTTTTTCTGGTCCAATACGGGTTGGGGGCAGGATCGCTTCTACACGGCGGGGGCGGTTAAAACCTTCGCTAGAGATTGGAATGCTGGTATCGTGCGCATCGCTATGGGCGCGCAAAATGACGGGAGCTTCCTCCAAGACCCTAAAGGCAATGCCCGACGTATGGAAACCGTTGTCGAGGCCGCCATAGCTAATGGCCTCTATGTGATTGTCGATTGGCATTCCCATCAGGCCGAAAAAAATACAGCCCAAGCCGCCCAGTTTTTCTCAGTACTGGCGAAAAAATATGGTCACACACCGAACCTGATCTATGAAATCTATAATGAGCCGCTCGACACAACGGATTGGCATAGAACTGTTAAACCCTATGCCGAAACGGTTATTCGCGCGATCCGCAAAATCGATCCCGATAATCTCATTATTGTCGGCACGCCGAGCTGGAGTCAGGATGTCCATATCGCTGCTGATAACCCCATTCGCGGCCATCGTAATATCCTCTATGGGCTGCATTTTTACGCCGCGACTCATAAGAACGAGCTGAGAAAGAAAGCGCAATATGCAATCAATAAAGGCTTACCTTTGATCATCTCTGAATGGGGAAGTGTAACCTATAGCGGTGACGGAAAAATAGACATTGCCTCAACCCGCGAGTGGATGATGTTCGCCAAACGTAATGGTCTGACCCATCTGAACTGGGCTGTGAGCGATAAAAACGAAGGCGCGTCAATGCTTCGGCGCGGCGCAAGCTCGCATGGCGGCTGGACGGAGCGGGACTTAACACCTTCGGGACGGCTGGCACGAGATATTATGCGTAGCTGGTATAATGTGTCTGGCATTGACAAAAAAGGTGAGTGAGACGCATTTAGCGTGAAGGTTTTGTCACAAGTTTGTCTAGCTAACATTTGTTTTTGGTACAGAGGAGTTACTAAGCTCCGCTTGTGTCTTTTTCACAAATGGACGAGCTATTACAATATATTTTGTGAAAGTCTATTAATTCTGCTTGAATTGACCTGAATATAATTTAGCCTACTCGCAAATTCTGCAAATTTTGAAAGTTTCAAAAAGATAATAATGACTTTCCCGAATACGCGTCAAAACATTCTAGGTGCGTTTGACGGACGAACCCATTTGTATCCAGTACATATTTTTTATGAGGATACAGATTTCTCTGGCGTTGTTTATCATGCGAACTACCTCAGGTTTTTAGAACGTGCTCGGTCAAGCTTCCTGAATCTACTTGGCATTACTCATGCTAGTCTCTGGAGTGAACACCAGTTAGCTTTTACTATTCGCAAAATCGCTGTCGAATACAAATCCCCGGCACAAGTGGATGATCATCTTGTTATTCAAACGACCTATGATAATCTGAAGGGCGCCAGATTACTTATCTCGCAATCTTGCTATCGCGATAAAACCTTGATTGTGAAGGCTGATATTGAGGCCGCATGCATTACGTCATCCGGAAAACCCGTCCGAAGTCCAGACTTCTTACGTCAGGAATTAACGCCGTACTTATTAAAATGAATAACTCCGAAATTCGAATCTACTGCATGGCGCTCTACGACGAGTAAATCGTACTATATTTTAGCTCTAACGCATTCGGATTCTGGAAGTCAAAATTCATATTATGTAAAGGATTTTTCACTCTAATGTCTGAAATCATTCAATAAAGTTGGTCTTTATCCACACAATGCGATTATCTACATAATCCGTATCTTCGTAAAAAACGCGGATCAGATAGTGATGCTCCCTACCTTCAAACCATCCTATTTCAGGTTCGCGGCGCTCAGCCATCTGTACCATCCCCAAATAACGTTGGCGCGATGGGCTGAACAGGCGCGGCCAATCCCAAATGTGCGAAAGCTCTCGCGGTTGCGACACGGCCTCGAGGGGTGCGCTGTAGGAATCCTTGCTGAATTAGGTAAGGTTCAATCACATCTTCAAGCGCGTCGCGGGCCTCAGATAAAGCCGCCGCAAGCGTATCTACTCCGACAGGACCACCGCCAAACATCTCGCAGAGCGCATGGAGGTAACGCATATCTTGTTTATCCAGACCAATATCATCCACGCCCAAGCGTATCAGCGCGGCATCCGCCGCAGCCTTATCAACAGTGCTATGACCATTATCTTCGGCTAAGTCTCTTACGCGCCGTAGCAAGCGCCCTGCCACACGCGGCGTTCCGCGCGCGCGCCGCGCAATCTCGCGCCCGCCATCTGCCGTCATATCCATCTCAAGCTTCCCTGCTCCGCGTAGAACAATCTTGGTGAGTTCTTCGGTATCATAAAATTCAAGCCGCACAGGAATACCAAAACGATCGCGCAAAGGCGTGGCGAGAAGCCCTGCCCGTGTCGTCGCGCCGATTAAGGTAAAGGGCGCGAGGTCAATTTTAATAGAGCGCGCTGCTGGACCTTCTCCGATAATCAGGTCGAGTTCAAAATCTTCCATCGCAGGATAGAGCACTTCTTCAACAACAGGATTAAGACGGTGAATTTCATCAATAAACAGCACATCACGCGGTTCAAGATTAGTCAGCAAAGCCGCCAAGTCCCCGGCTTTAGAAATCACAGGGCCAGAGGTCGAACGAAAATTTACGCCAAGTTCTCTTGCCACGATTTGCGAGAGCGTTGTCTTACCTAATCCGGGCGGGCCAGAGAGGAGTAAATGATCCAAAGGTTCTTTTCGCCGCCTTGCCGCCTCAACATAAACTTTCAGGTTTTTAATCGCGCCCTTTTGCCCAACAAAATCATCAAAAGACAAAGGCCGGAGCGCACGGTCACGCCCGTCCCCGACTTGGCTGTCTGCGCCGATTATGCGGTCCTGCTCATCCACTTATTTACTGAGCTCCTTAAGCGCCACCTTAATCAAATCATCCAGCGGCGGGTCCTCTAAAAATGTGTTATAGGCGCAGGCCACGGCCCGCAAGGCATCTGATTGACCAATACCCAAATTCGCAAGCGCTGATACGGCGTCATTTCGCAATTGCATATCAGACAGCCCTTCTGCGCGCGCAGGCTCAGACGGCGCCCCGCCGCTTGGCTTTGTAAATACTGGCTGAAAGCCGCGTCCCGCAGGCGCGGGCTTACCCGAGAGCTCAACCGCGATACGGCCAGCCGATTTTGGTCCGATACCTTTGGCGCGGGCAAAAGCCGTTTTATCTTCGAGGCTCGCCGCAGACAGAATTTGCCCAGGCGTCATAATGTCTAAAATCGCAAGCGCCGCCTTTGGTCCAACGCCTTGCACCGATTGTAGACGCACAAACCAAGCCCGCTCTTCTTCGCTATGAAAGCCATAAAGCGTAATCGCTTGTTCGCGTACATGGGTTTCGACATGCAGGCAAACGGTCTCGCCTATATTCAGATTCCCTAATGTCCGCGACCCACAGCTTAGTAAATAGCCAACGCCATTGACGTCAACTATAGCCTCACCTGTTCCCGCCATAAGGCAGGTCCCTGTTAACATCCCTATCACTATACTCTCCGAAACACAGACCCTGCCGCCTTAACGCGGTGGGCATGACAAACAGCAATTGCGAGCGCGTCTGCCGCGTCGCCGGCTTTCGCGCCGCAGCCTGGCATAAGCACGTTCATCATATGGGCAACTTGCGCTTTGTCAGCCTTTCCCGTGCCGACGACAGACTTTTTAACCGAGCGCGGGGAATATTCGCCAACGCCGAGCCCCGCAGTACTCGCCGCCAAAAGGCAGGCCGCACGCGCATGACCGAGCTTAATCGCGCTGCCTGCATTCGTAACCTTACTATTCATAAAGGCCTCTTCAACCCCGGCCTCTGATGGATCATGCATTTGAATGATATCGGTTATGGTTTCAAATAATTCACGCAGCCGCAAATGTAGATCAACCTTGGTATTCGGGCGGATAACGCCATGCGCGACATGGAGTAATTTTGTCCCCTGCGCCTCAACGATACCCCAGCCGCAAGCGACGAGAGACGGGTCTAGGCCTATAATCCGTGTCGATTCCATAATGAGAACAGTACGCGAACATTTAGGCTCTGCCAAGGATTAAAGGGTTAACAAAGGGCTAATAAAGCTTCGGTAACAAACCTCATTTTCCTTTGCTTTTATCGTGCGTTTCTGCACATTGTCACTGGAGCCACTTTCATGAATTCTGCAGATAACTTCCCTATTATTATTGGCGTTGGACAAGTAGTTGACCACTGGTCTGGTAATGATACTGCCGCCGCCCCTCATCCTATTGGCATTGTCCAAAAAGCCATCGCGCGCGCATTAGAAGATGCGTCTAAAACAAATTTGGCTCAGTATGTTGATTGCGCGGCTTTCGTGAGAACTTTTCCAGACTCTTTGATTATGCCTTATAATCCCTTTGGCAAAGTTAAAAACTTTCCTAGAGCTGTCATTGCGCGAAGCGAGATCGACCCGCAAAAAGTGATATATTCAAGCGCCGGAGGTGAACAACCTCAAGCTTTAGTTTCAAGATTATCGGAGCAGCTTCACGCAGGAGATATAGGGCTGGCGGTTATTGCTGGCGGAGAAGTTACTGGCGCACTTAAACTCGCCTTGAAAAAAAGCCTAGTATTAAATTGGACAGATAGCACTGACGGCGATGTTAACGATGACGGTCCCAAAACGGATTTCATATCGGGTTATGAAATTCGCAACGGTCTCGGGCTGCCCCCCAAAACCTATGCCGCAATGGAACAATCTCTGCGCGCCAGGCTTGGTATGACGAAGGCTAAGTATCGCGAATATACGGGACAGATTTTATCAAACCTATCAAGAACTGCAGAGAATAATCCCTATGCGCAATTCCCGCAATTTCAAACGCCTGAATATTTAGCTACCCCATCCAAAGACAATCACCCTATTTTTGAGCCATATCTAAAATGGCATATGGCGCAAGACGCGGTCAATCAGGCGGCAGCTTTGGTTCTGACCACTGTTGGTAAAGCCAAAGAACTGGGAATTGATGAAAGCAAATGGGTTTATCTTCATGGTTACGCCCAAGTGGAAGACGCACTTGTGTCAAAGCGGCCTGATTTATCTCGATCAGACGCCATTGAGAGCGTCATTAAAAGAGCGCTGAAGGGCGCCCAACTTATGGCTAAAGATATCACTTACCACGATATCTATAGCTGCTTTCCTGTTGTAACCTATTTGGGGGCTGAATGCCTTGGGCTAGACCCGCTCCAAGACCAGTTGACTATGACGGGCGGGCTTCCTTTCTTTGGCGGCGCTGGCAATAATTACTCGACCCACGCCATTGCAAGTCTAGTCGACGCCCTACGCGCAGACCCTAAAACTTACGGGCTAGTTCTCGCCAATGGCGGATTTATGAGCAAAGAAGCAGCCGGTATTTACTCTACCAAAGCTCCAAAAAACTGGACACCTATATCCAGTGACGACTTACAAAAAGCAATCGACAGCCGCTCTGATATTAAGATGTTAGATGAGAACTGTACGGCGGTGATTGAAGGCTATTGCGTAAAACATAGCCGCGAAGGTCTTGCCGGCGGATATATCATTGCCCGCAATGAAAAAGGGCG
>CAYXEB010000103.1:0-7333 GCA_964463835.1 uncultured Hellea sp. | reverse complement strand
TTTGGTCTTCCTTCGGGAGGCAACCCTCGCGGACGGTCCTATTTAGGGGCGCGCATATTCAACGATCCGGCCACGCATTTTCGCGTCGTGGGCGGCGCACATTATCTCGTGTTTTGTCATTAGAAAAATTCTAGGTATACTCAATGTCTATAAAATAGAGAAAACAGCGGACCTTCCGCTCATGGGTTGGTGGCATAGCCAAAGGGTATAACAGCGGTCATATAAGTCCTTTGCTATCTGATTTGGTGGGGTTTAGCTGATATCGCCTAAGTTCGTGAGTGAGTTTAAGCGCTAAAATCACTAATTACTTGGAGTAAATTAATAAACACACCCCGCTCACGAAAGCGAGATTGAGAGCACACGCGGGCGTCACGTGCGTTTGACTCCTTGTGTTTGGCGTTTTGGATCAAAGTTTCTTAATTATAACTCATCAACAACAACGAACTGATGGAGTTCAAAATGTTAAAAGTTATAAAGACAACCACGATGACAACCCTCGCGGCGCTAAGTTTAGTTGCTGCCTCTGGGGCAACAGCTAACGCTCAAAGTGTCAATAATAATGATCAAGTTCTGGGCGGCTTACTCGGCGCAGTCGCAGGCGGCGTAATTGGCTCTCAAGTTGCTGGTAATGGCGCGCGGACAGAAGGGGCTGTTGTTGGCGCGCTCCTCGGTGGTTTAGCGGGGTCTTCAATTGCTGATAACAATAGAAGTCGGTCTCGCTTTTCGAACAATAGAAATTTTGGGAACTCATTTAATCGCAATAGAGTTTACGGAAATTCATTTCGTCACAATAATTTTGGTCATAGCGGCTTTCGTAGCAAAGGTTTTATTACCGAACGTCATGGCAGTGGATTTTCTAACTTCCAAGGGTTTGGACGAAGCCTAGGAACAGGACGACGTTATAAAAATTCTGGATTTATTAGCGGTTCTTTTTAAGGCGTTGCTAAGTTAAGTTAAGTTAAGCAAGACGAGGCCCGCTTATGCGGGTCTTTTTTATGAGCAGTTTATGGAGCAGGACGGAATTAAGTCAGGCCGCCTAAAATGCAATCGGCTGCGGCGTCGAATATCGATGTGTCATTATTCGACGCGCTCAAAATCATCGCGCCTGAGAGCAAGGATAAGGTTGTTTTGGCGTGATTAGCTGGCACCTCGTGGCCCAAGTCCTCATATTGCTGGGTAAGCCAGTCGATATTTTTGTCAAAGAATGTTTTGATTTCACCGCTCACACGGTCGGGGAGACCTTCCGTTTCCGCGCCAAGAACCGCGCAAAGGCACACGAGCCCGCGTTGTTTTAATTCGGTGCTGTAAATATTGACTAAGGCTTTGATGCGGGCTTGAGGGGTGGTTTCACGAGAGGCGATGTCTTGAAGTGCGTCCGCAAAATTATCCGAGTAGCGCTGTGTTAAAGCAGCCCCAAGGTCTTCTTTTTTCGGGAAGTGATAATGCAGGCTCGCGCTTTTTATACCCATTTCAGAGGCAATGTCGCGATAGCTGACGGCATTATACCCTGTCTGTCGCATACGCCGTTCGGCAATGTCTAATATTTTCGTTGCGCTATCCATAGCCTGACATCAACTTTCTGTGTTTTGCAGCTTTAAGCAGATTTTTTGCTTGAAGTTTATAAAATTTATAGATATCTACCTATCACTAGATAGATTAACATGCAATTAAAAGATATGCCGTGCATTTAAATGCTGATTTTTCAAAAGCTGTCGTGATCGATACCGCCAAACTGCCTTGGGAAGACTCTCCTATGGCGGGTGTGCAGCGCCGCAAGCTTGACCGAATTGGGGATGAAGTGGCCCGCGCAACATCTCTGGTAAAATATGCGCCTCAATCTTATTTTAGCCCGCATACACATGGCGGCGGAGAAGAGATATTTGTTTTAGACGGCATATTTTCTGATGAACATGGTGACTATCCAGCGGGCACATATATCCGTAACCCGATTGGCACGACCCATAAGCCCCATAGCGAAGATGGCTGCGAGATATTCGTTAAGCTGCATCAATTTGATAAAGGTGATACAGAGCAATTCACGCTCAATACCAAAGCTGCAGCGTTCCTCCCCGGCAGCGCGCCGGGCCTAACCGTATTGCCTTTACATAGTTTTGAAGGCGAATCCTGCGCGCTTGTCCGCTGGGCGCCGGAGACAAAGTTTAATCCGCACAGACATTTTGGCGGCGAAGAAATATTAGTCCTAGAGGGAACATTTTCTGATGAAAATGGAGACTATCCCAAAGGCACATGGCTGCGTAGCCCGCACATGTCTATGCATCACCCATTCTCTAAAGAGGGATGCCTCATCTACGTAAAGACGGGACATCTACCTTTAGAATAAACTGTTTACCCTCCCTATCCACAACTCCCTGAAAGGACATATTATGATTGGATATACTACAATTGGTGTCAAAGACATCGAAGCGGCTAAGAAGTTCTACACAGAGCTATTTGATGCTGAAGTTCTCGTAGATGTAGGCCGTCTTGCAATGATCGGTAAAGACATTAGCGAACCTAAAATCGCTGTATGTGAGCCCTTTGATGGCAATGCACCAAGCGTTGGTAACGGTTCTATGGTTGCATTCCCTGGCGGATCACGCGAAGGGGCTGATGCACTTTATAACAAAGCTATCTCGCTCGGCGCAACATGCGACGGTAAGCCAGGCTCACGTATTCCCGATATGTTTTACGGTGGCTATGTCCGTGATGCTGACGGAAACAAGCTTTGCTTCTTTGACTTTAGCTAAGCCTTAAATTCGAAGCGCAGGCCTGATCTCCCCATTCATGAGGTCTGCGCTTCATCCTCTTTATTGTATAGGTTTGAACAATGCCCACCACTGCTATCAAGCCGAATATGCAAGTCCGCGGCGATGTTACGGCCGAGCTCAATTACATAAAACCCGATACCACGGTTACGCCCGAAGTTGTCTATTCAGGCGGCGATGCCCCGCAAAGCTATAATGAGGCTTACGCCTTTATGGAGGCGACTATTTTTGACGCCCGCGCTCATTGCGCCGCATTTGATATTCACACCCAAGGATTTCAGCTTGTCACCTCTCCGACACGGGCCAGTGGTTTTGATCATCAGGAAACCGTTGAAGGTGCTTATTATGATGAAATCAAAGCCATTGTCCGCGAGACAACAGGCACAAAAGATGTCTTTGTCTTTGATCATATTGTTCGGCTCGGTGAGAAGAATAGCCGGCGTAAACCTGCTCATCATGTCCATAATGATTACTCAGAACGCACCGCTCATATTCGCGCCCAAGAGCGTATCGGGACAGCGCGTTTCGCCGAGCTGCAAGACCGCCGCATGATACAAATAAATGTCTGGCGGCCTTTGGTAGAGCGCGTCCAGCGCTCGCCTCTAGCCTTTTGTAATGCGGCGACGATTGAACCGAAAGATTTAATTCCAACCAATATCCGTTTTCCAGATACAGGTCATATCGGCGAAATATATGCATTGCGAAAAAATCCGAGCCAGCGCTGGTCATATTTTTCGGAAATGACCAAGGATGAGGTCGTACTGATTAAAGGCTACGATAGCCTGACGGATGGCACGGCGCGTTTCACGCCACATACGGCCTTTGAATATCCCGACCAGGACCCTAATGTCCCAGCCCGTAAAAGCATCGAAACCCGAACATTTGCCTTTTACTAGTCGATAGACATAAGATTCGCGCTATGCTTTCCAATGCTTTGCATTATTGAACCCCGCTGATTGGATTAACGACTGAAAAGCTGAATTTAAGGTGTTGAACTATTCATGATAAACAGTTCAATTTTTAAAATTGATAATTAAGAAATTTTCCTATAGAAATTTTCCTATAGATATTTTTCACTATCTGAATGATGTGTAATGAGTTTTTAACTTGGAGAGAGCAATGATAAAAAAAGTAACGGCCGGAATTTTAATTAGTATTATGGGGTTGTCTGCATGCTCAACGAGCAGCGCTGGAAAGAACACCGCGGTAACTCAAGCAAAAAATGCGCCGAGTGACCTTGCGAATGCGCCCGCCAAAGCGCTGAATTTAAAAAACGTTAAAATTCCCGATTACCTCAAGAACGCAAACGACCCTTATGCACGTACGTATAGTACATCTTGCGCGGATATCGCTGCTGAAGTTGCTCAGCTTGATGAGTTTCTAGGACCTGATTGGGACTCGCCTGATCATTACAGTAAAGTTGGCGGAAAAAGAGGAAACCTCTTCGACGCAATTCTACCTTATGGCGGACTTGTTCGTTTTGTATCCGGAGCGAGTAGGCATGAGAAAAAGGTTCTACAAGCTGCTGATTACGCGGGTGTACGCCGCTCTTACCTAAAGACTGTAGGTCAAAATAAAGGCTGCTAAGTCAAAGCCCTGCAAAAAATTACAAATTCAGCATGTGCGTCTTGGGTGATTAAATCTGAGACATGGGCTTATTAGGCATTGAGCGGTGACCGCACCATCTGTTAACAGCCTCTGCGGGGGCTGATAAGAGATGATTTAAAATGATAAATAAAGATAAGTTAGATGAAATTTATGGCCATTTGCGCGGGTCCCATCTTTTAGACAGCGGAGCGCACAATAAATCAACAGCCTTCACATTAGAGGAACGCGAAGCCTTAGGGCTACGCGGGCTCTTGCCTTATAATGTCAGCGGGCAAGCCACCCATCAAGACCGCGCCTTAGGAAATCTGCGTCGCAAAGCTTACGATATTGAAAAATACATATTTCTCTCCGCCCTTCAGGACCGAAATGAGAAGCTTTTCTACCGTCTCGTTATGGACAATATCGAAGAAATCATGCCTCTAATTTATACGCCAACTGTGGGGCAGGCCTGTAAAGAATTCGCCCATATTTATCGGCGCTCCCAAGGGTTCTACATAACACCAGATGATAAGGGTCAAATTCGCGAGATATTGGATAACTGGCATGAAGACGATGTGAAAGTCATCGTCGTCACCGATGGGCAGCGTATTTTAGGCCTTGGCGATCTTGGCTCCAACGGCATGGGTATCCCCATTGGTAAGCTCGCTTTATATACGGCCTGCGCGGGGATTCACCCCCATCAATGTTTACCGGTTATGCTTGATGTCGGAACGAACAATGAAGAGCTACTAGGTGACCCGCTCTATCTTGGTTATCCTCATAAACGATTAGAGGGCCAAGCCTATCTAGATTTGGTCGAAGAATTTGTCGCAGCGCTTCAGGATAAATATCCAGATAGCTTGCTGCAGTTTGAGGACTTCCTCACCCCTAATGCCTATAAATTGCTGGAGACCTATAAAAATAAAATCTTGTGCTTTAATGACGATATTCAAGGCACAGCGGCGGTGGCTTTATCTGGCGTATTAGCATCGAGCCGCATAACGGGCCGCAACTTTTCAGATTTACGAATCATGTTTTTAGGTGCGGGCTCTGCCGCAACGGGTATAGGCGATCTTATGGTATCGGCCTTTATGGATAAAGGCTTAAGCCATGAGGAGGCCGTAAAGCGCCTTTGGTTTGTCGATCTGCACGGCGTTATCGTCAAAAGCCGGGACGACCTTATGAGCCACAATATACCCTATGCGCATGATTATGAGCAGCTCAGCTTCGTTGACGCCATTAAAGCGATTAAACCTCATGTGCTTATTGGGGCCACTGGCGCACCGGGCACCTTTACGCAAGAAGTGATTGAGGCGATGTCCGCCATTAATGAACGCCCTGCGATCTTTGCTTTATCCAACCCAACCTCGCGCGCAGAATGCACGGCCGAGCAAGCTTATGAGTGGAGCGAAGGCCGCGCCATCTTCACAAGTGGTAGCCCCTTTGACGCGGTAAAGTACAAAGGCAGAATCCACCAGCCTGGACAGGGCAATAACGCCTATGTCTTTCCAGGTATTGGCCTCGGCGCGATCGCCTGTCAGGCTAAGCATATTGACGACGCCATGTTTTTGGCGGCTTCAGATGCTTTGGCCCACCAAGTCAGCCAGGCCAACCTTGATACAGGTACGCTTTATCCGCCTTTATCAGATATCCGAGAGGTCTCGCTTCAAATCGCTGTGGCAGTGGCAGAGAAGGCTTTTGCAACAGGTCTCGCCCGATCCAAACGGCCTAAAGACCTGACAGCCCATATTAAGGCGATGATGTATGAGCCTGATTATCTAGAATTATAATTTCTAGGCTTCATTAAGACTGAACCCTTTCCTTACAACGAGAAAATTTATGGAAACCCGAGTCACCTTTCAATCTAAAAAGGGATATGATTTATCAGGCATTTTGCAGAGAATTACGCCGCGCCTTAGCTCATGGTGGGGCATTCATTAGGCGGTACAGCTGTGCTCGCAGCAGGGTCTCAGATCGAGTCTTTAAAGGCGGTTGCGACGGTGGGTTCGTCGTCTTCACCTGACCATATACTGCACATGTTGGAAAATCAGTTAGACGAAATTGCAAGCAAGGGTGAAGCCACTGTCAAACTCGCCGGACGCGATTTCGTCTTTAAGCAATGCTTTGTGGATGACGTGAAAAATTATCCCCTAGAAATTGAAAATTTGCGTAAACCTCTCATGGTTTTGTATGCCCCTTTTGATACCACCGTCTTCGTCGATGAAGCCTCAAAGATATTTGGACAGGCCAAACATCCCAAGAACTTTGTCTCTTTGGATAAAAGCGACCACCTGCTCACACACGAAGAAGATGCGCAATATGTCGGGTCTGTTATTGGGTCATGGGCCAGACGATATGTCGAACTGGAGCCGCAAGATCGCAGCACAGAGGACGTCCAGGCATTATCGCGAGCGGCGAAACAGCTAAGGGTTTTTACAATCTCGTCAAAGTTAGATCTCATCAATTCATCGTCGATGAACCCTTGTCTTACGGAGGCGGCGATGAAGGACCCACGCCTTATGAATATTTAGGCGCGGCCTTGGGCTCTTGTACATATATGACATTAAATGGCTATGCCCGCCGCAAAGAGCTGAATGTCTCGCAGGTCTCCGTTCATGTCACCCATACGCGCATTCACGCTGAGGACTGCGAAGCCTGCGAAAAGCAGGAGGGGAAAGTTGATCAATTTTCGCGTGAAATTTCAATTACAGGCGACATTACAGATGAGCAGCGCAAACGTATGCTGGAAATCGCCGATCGTTGTCCCGTGCATAAGACGTTAGAGAATGAAATTCAGATCATAACGTCACTGAAGTTATAAAAATTTGACTTAGCAGGTCCATTTAACAGGACACCGCTGAGATGAATACTGCTGACTATACAGCGGATATTGCTGCACATATTGCGTTGGTGCTGCGCGGTAATAAGGTGAATTGCCGAAATTTTGGGCTGTGTAATAACTTGTATTTTGGCCCGGATAA
>CAYXEB010000102.1:0-7557 GCA_964463835.1 uncultured Hellea sp. | reverse complement strand
GCGCATGAGTGAGTATTGGATTTAGGCATTGGAAGTATTCCTTGCAAGTTTTGGTAGATCTACCTTATCGAAAACTCTTTTTTTCTATACTTTGTATTAATCGACAAAACGTTCTGTATTCACGCAGCTCTCTTTTGTAATTCCGCTGAATAACAAGTTCCCTAATTATCTCTGCTTTTTCCGTAATTTCACAGACCTTGGGCATCATCCAATCAGACATGTATTTTATGTATATGATTTAAAAATGATGACTTGACTTTATCGTTAAACAATACATTATCATTGATATACAATAATTATATATTGGGGGGCGTACGTTATGAAAATGTACTTGATGTTTTTACTTGGCGCGGCATTTCTAACGTCGTGTGGAAATGATAGTTCCATAGATCTAAGCGGTGTAGATCCTGATCTCACCGTCCCGCCAACCCAAGTCATGGTTTTAGGGACAGCGCATCTCTCCGGATATAAAGATAAGCTCACACTGGATGATCTTGAACCTCTTATGCAGCGCCTCGAAACTTATGCGCCAGATATTATCACAATTGAAAACTCTTCGGGCATGACGTGCAATCGCGTTCGCGCCTATCCACGCGAGCACGAAGGATACGCAGATGGATATTGTTTCGACGGCGAACCCTACCGTGCAGAGTCTGGATTGTCTGTATCAGAGGGGAGTTTTCGTGCCCGAAATGCCTTGTTGGATTGGCCCAATACGCCAACAGCTGTTCAGCGTAGACAACTCGCAGCGGCCTTTCTCGCAAGCGCGGAGCCAGAGTCTGCTTTGGTGCAATGGCTTCGGCTCGACAACGAAGACAGAGTGGCTGGCGATGGGCTTGGCCCGCTATCTGTCGCGCGTCTCCAACGCTATGGGCAGTCGTTGAATGAGAGCAGCTCAATCGCTGCCCGGCTTGCAGCTCGGCGCGGCCTGGAGCGGGTCTATTATGCAGATGATCACGGGTCCTATCTCGACGCGGACGCCGAAGCCTATGGGGCGCGTATTAGTGAACTTGGGCCACCGGAGGGCGATCCCTGTTGGAATCATTACGCCGGACCAAAAGAGAAACTAACCGGCGACGATCTTCTTGGTGCTTACGGGGATTATAACAACCCAGCTTACGGGCGCCGAACAATGGATTGCGACTGGAAGCTAAGGATGAATGATGACGCGCCAGAACAATATGGACGCAAATATACATTGGGATGGCAAGCCAGAAACCTGCGCATGGTCGCACTAATTATGACAGCAGCTACAAATAAACCGGGCGGCAAAGTGCTTTCAATTGTCGGGGCCTCGCACAAACCTTATTTTGAGGCTTATTTAGACCAAATGCATGATGTTGAGGTTGTGAGTACGGACGAAATTCTGAAATAGAATTTTACTTTATTGTTTTTCAGTGCACTTCTCCAGTGCTCTTAAAAGCTATTAACTCTCCAAAATAAGCGGCTTTGCGACTGGGTTCCGGGCCTCATTATAAAACGGGGAGGGGGTGTCTTTGCCTTGAACTTTCCAATGTACCATCTGTCTTAAAATTCGAAGGGTGATGCCTGCCGGGAATTTAGGATGAGCCTTTGGATGATCTGGCGTGCCAATGGCGTCCTGTGTTTGGCAATAGGCTCTTACGTCGCCTAAAGTTTCCTCGCGATCGGGAATATTGGTGAAACTGTGAATAATCCCGCAAAAGGCTAGCTTGCCGCCCATAGTATTGGCGACAGGCGTATTGCAACATGACGTATACCATCTGAGCAGGCCTTTGGGGGTCAATTTCATTGAACTTAAATTTTCATGGCCAGTCTTAATCTTGATTTGAGAGGGTGAGGTTTGATAAATTTCAGTCCCGCCAAAACCGTCGAGCGTACGATCCTCGGTTTCCAAAAATTTTGCGAAGGCCTGACAATCTGAACAACAACAGACAACGCGGTTACCGCTCTTAGGCGTTATATTATGCGCTGTGCCTGTTACGGCGCCGCACTCGCACTTTAAGGTAATGCTAGTCATCAAATCTCCTCTTGAAAATATGTTAGCTCAATCCTCGCTAAAACTAAAGAGCGACATGCCTCTGGCACGTTCGTCAAAGCTTAGGGTTTTGTTGAGCGGAGCGTGGGCGCGCTGTCGGCAATGCGGGCGCTCGCACAGGTAACAGTTCACGCCGATAGGGGTCGGCTGCGGGTTTTCCAGATTATATTGCCGAGCATAGGTCAGGCGCGGCGCATAGGCGATATCGCAGCCCAACCCAATTGCCAGCTTTTGCGCGGGGGCGTTATAGGTGCCGTCTGAGCGGCTAACCATTTTTGCGATAGAGAAATAGGTTGTTTCATCGGGGAGCTGTATCATTTGGCTGATGGTTTTCCCCGGTGTTTGGAAACATTCATGAATGTTCCAGAGCGGGCAGGCCCCGCCAAATTGTGAGAAGTGAAAGCGTCCTGCACTAAAACGTTTGGACACATTACCTGCCACATCGATACGAACAAAAAAGAAGGGGATACCGCGCGCTTCTGGATTTTGTAGCGTTGTTAGGCGGTGAGCTGTTTGTTCAAAACTTGTCCCGAAGCGGTGCCCTAGAAGGTCGACATCATATTTTATGCTCTCTGCTTCTTTGAGGAAACGTGAGTAGGGCATGAGGGTCGCCGCGGCGAAATAGTTAGCGAGCGATGTGCGCATTAAGCCTTCGGCCTCGCGGCCAGGCAGCGCTGCCGTTTTGATAATATCATCAATAAGCTCGCGCTGCTCTAACATCCCGATTTGGAAGGCGAGTTGAAAGCGGCGTCCCGATTGACGCAAAAGCTCAGAGAGATTGATGCGCTTTGAATGGCGGTCATAATAACGTAGCATTTGCGGCATGATGTCGATGGGAACGATACGTACGCTAAGCTCATGTTTTTCTTTAAGGCGCTCTGTGAGGGCGGCATGAGGCTCGCGTTTAGTCAGGCCCAGTTCCGTCGAAAGGTTTTCGGCGGCGGCATCTAGACGGGGAAAGAAATTTTTCTGCTCATGGATAAAACGGCGCACCACTTCCACAGCTTCGGCGGATTGCTCTAACAGCTCGACCTTGTCTCTATCGACGGCCATATCCATATTTCGCCGCGATAAATCACGGTGCTTGCTATAGAGCTTGAGTAGAGCTTTGGCCGCTTTCGGACTTACATTGACAAGGTCTTCGGCTTCATTTTTTGAAATAGCCCCGCCTTTGAAAAGAGGGTCACGTAGGGTTTCATAAATTTCGGCAACAAGATGCGCGTCTCCCGCGCCAGTAAAGTCACTAATGTCAAAATCATAGACTTCCGCCATTTTTAGCAGAACTTTAGCCGATAGAGCCCGTTGATTGCGTTCTATAAGATTAAGGTAAGATGTTGAAATGCCTAGGTCTTCGGACATGCGAGCCTGAGTGATGCCTAATGTTTGACGGAAACGTCTTAGGCGTGGACCGACCAGCAACTTTTTATCTTTTTTGCTCATAATATTTACAACATTTACAAAAAATACAAAGTTAACTTTACATTTTAAACAAAAATACCTTTAATTTACAATTACTTATAGCATAATAAAGTTATTTGTAAATATAGTATGTTTAGTTTCAATAATGGAGTTAGACATGAGCCTTGCTGCCGCAAATACAGACCAACCCATCCCGCGCCACCGGGTGCTTGCCAAGGTCGTCGGGAAGACGGCCGCGCGCTATGAAGAGGTGCTTACACCAGATGCCCTGCTGTTTTTAGCGGACCTTGAGCGCCGCTTCGGGCCGCAGCGCCGAATATTACTTGAAAATCGCCGGTTGCAACAAGAACGCTTTGATGACGGGGAAATGCCAACACAGCCGCTAGAGACCGCGCACATCCGTAATAGTATGTGGGAAGTTGACCCTTGTCCCCCCGCGCTCAAAGACCGCCGTGTTGAAATTACGGGTCCTGTTGACCGTAAAATGATGATTAATGCGCTCAATAGCGGCGCGAAAATGTTTATGGCGGATTTTGAGGATGCCTCCAGCCCGACCTTCGGCAATATGATCGAAGGTCAAATCAACATGTTTGATTATGCGCGCGAGGACTTGTCTCTCAAAACAGATAAGAAGTCTTATACGCTCGGTAAAGAGACAGCCACAATGTTAGTGCGCCCGCGCGGATGGCATCTTGAAGAAGCGGGAATTACCGTGGACGGTAAGCCGATGTCAGCCAGCCTTGTCGATTTTGGTTTGCACTTCTTCCACAATGGCAAGATTTTAGCAGAAAGCGGGCGCGGGCCTTTTTACTATCTTCCAAAAATTGAGAGTTATCAGGAAGCGCGTTTATGGAACGATATTTTTAACTTTGTTCAAGCTGTTCGCGATATCCCCAATGGCACGATCAAAGCGACTGTGCTCATTGAGACATTGCCTGCCGCCTTTCAAATGGATGAAATTCTTTACGTTCTTCGGCGCCACATCACAGGGCTGAATTGCGGCCGTTGGGATTATATCTTTAGCTATATTAAAACGTTGCGTAACCATAAGCAGTTCCTACTGCCTGACCGCGCGCAAGTCGGTATGGATCGTCACTTCCTCTCGGCCTATGCCTCACGTCTTGTAGAGACATGTCATAAGCGTCGCGCTCATGCGATGGGCGGTATGGCGGCTCAAATTCCAGTCAAAAATAACGAAGCGGCTAACAAAGCTGCCTTTGATAAAGTGCGTGCAGATAAAGAGCGAGAAGCCAAGCTGGGTCATGACGGAACTTGGGTCGCTCACCCTGACTTAGTGCCTGTGGCTATGGAGGTTTTTGACGCAGAGATGCCGTCGAAACATCAAATTCATAAGAAGCGTCAATTCCCTAAAATCTCGGATGAGGCCATGCTGTCCCCCCATAGCGGAAGCGTGACCGAGGCCGGCGTCCGCACAAATATCGAAGTTGGTATCCGATATATAGCTGCTTGGCTATGCGGGCGCGGCGCTGTGCCTATTCATAATTTGATGGAAGATGCGGCCACAGCCGAAATTTCTCGTAGTCAAATTTGGCAATGGTTAGCCCATGGAGCCAATGTCGAGATGGAAGGCGGGTTTAAAGAGACCCTGACCGAACGTCTTTACGAGCGTATCTTCAATGAAGAAATCGCGAAGTTAAAATCCGAGCTTGGCGATGAAGGCTATGCCTCTGGACGCTTTCCAGAAGCGGCCGAAATATTCACTCAGACAGCGACGGCGCAAGTCCTGCCTGAATTCCTAACTATTCCTGCTTACTCATTATTGGAGGCTTAAATGACCTATTCTCAGACACTTAAAGCTCTTGAAAAAAGATACCCAAACGGGGCGCCCGCTGGTATCAATCTCGAAGACCTTGCGCAACTTAAGACGCAAAACACCTTTGAGACCCATCTTGATATCGCCAAAACTATGGCGCGTGTCATGCGCGCAGACATGGCGCGTTATGATGGGGATACTAGCAAGTTTACACAATCCCTTGGCTGTTGGTCTGGTTTCCACGCGATGCAAATGATGCGCGCGATTAAACGCCAAAAGGGCACGCTTGACGGCTCTTATGTCTATCTCTCGGGCTGGATGGTTGCGGGTATGCGTAACCGCTTTGGGCATTTGCCTGATCAGTCTATGCATGAGAAAACAGCCGTCGTTGATCTCATTCAAGAGATTTATACATCCCTGCGTCAAGCCGATGAAGTTGAGCTCAATGATCTGTTTGCCGAGCTTAAAGCGGCAGGCACCCAAGCTGAAAAGGACGCAATTATTGCTAAAATAGATACACATGAAACATATGTACGTCCCATCATCGCGGATATTGATGCGGGCTTTGGCAATGTCCATGCGACTTACTTGCTTGCCAAAGAAATGGTTAAAGCTGGGGCATGTTGTCTTCAAATTGAAAACCAAGTCTCTGACGCGAAACAATGTGGTCACCAAGATGGTAAAGTGACGGTGCCGCGTGAAGATTTTGTCGAAAAGCTACGCGCGTGCCGTATGGCCTTTGAAGAACTTGGCGTCGATGACGGCGTTATCGTTGCCCGCACAGATAGCCTCGGCGCTGGCCTGACACAAAAAATTCCTGTCTCGAGCGAAGTTGGCGATGCGGCTTATGAATATACGAAATGGCTGGAAACCGAAGGCGTTACAGAGGTAAACCCACTTACCGAAGGCGATGTTGCACTTTACATCGATGGTGAGCTTCGCAAACCCGTGCGTCTTCCTAATGGTCTTTATAAATTTAAAAAGGGCACGGGCGAAGACCGTGTTGTTGAAGATTGTATCTCATCGCTTAATGAGGGCGGGGCAGACCTTCTTTGGATTGAAACAGCGACGCCAAATGTGGCGCAAATTGCTAATATGGTTGCACGTATTCGTGAAAAAGCGCCCCATGCAAAACTAACTTACAATAACAGCCCGTCATTTAACTGGACGTTGAACCTGCGTAAGCAAGTCCGCGAAGATTGGATAAAAAGTGGCATAATTTCTGCCGGTGATTATCCCGATAATTCTCAGCTTATGTCCGCGGCCTATGATGAGGACAAGCTCGGCCTTGAGGCGGATGCCCGTCTTCAAGCCTTCCAAACAGACATTGCCCGCGAAGCTGGCGTGTTCCATAACTTGATTACCCTGCCAACATTCCACGGCACCGCAAAGATTATGAATGATCTGTCCGAAGGCTATTTCGGTGAAGAGAAAATGTTGGCTTATGTCAAAAATATTCAACGCGAAGAAATTCGAACAAATGTCTCAGCCGTTAAACATCAACATGAAGTGGGCTCAAATCTTGGCGATGACTTCAAAGAGATGACTGGCGGTGAGCGCGCGCTCAAAGCTGGCGGTGAGCACAATACCATGAACCAGTTTGAAAACGCGGCTTAACTTGCCGAGCTAAAAATAGAGGGTCGCGTCTTGCGGTCCTTTTTTTCAGCAAATAGAATTCACCCGTGCAAATGATTGTGTGAGAATAGCCAGATGCGGGGAAACATTTTCAGGAATGGCCGTTATATAACTTTGGCTATCAAGCTTAAACATTTGCGGAATATCTTTTGAAAAGTCATTACGCGAGGCGCCAATACGAAAGCTGTCAAATTCTCTCTGCGGGATAGAGTTCTGCATAATCAACGTAACCTCAGATAGGCCTTTATAGTCTTTACAAAAGTCAAAGATCTTCAAGAGGCGGGCTTTTTCGCCTTCCAACATTGCCAGAAAACTACCTTCTTCAAATAGGGTTAAACCCGTTACATCATTTTCTTCACACATCTTGCAGGCAATACTGACGCAATTATCCCAAAGTGCAGAGTTTTTTATTTTCAAAAACCCTGAAAAAACTATTTGATGATTCAATGTGGTCCCCAATAGGTAAATTGTTTTTATTATTATTAATTACCCACACAAGAACGGTTTAGCGGGGTTTGATTAAATAATCGCGAGCAACCATGGATAATATTTGGTTAAACCGTTATTTCCAGTTGCCCAATCTCTCTTTGCCTTGCATAAATGAAGTTCCGAGGAGCGCTTATTGACACATAAATTCATGTCGATGAGCTGAGATGCATCCTTTGAACTTGATCGGGTTAGTCCCCGCGTAAAGGACGGATATGAATTGGAC
>CAYXEB010000101.1:0-7626 GCA_964463835.1 uncultured Hellea sp. | reverse complement strand
TTGCCCCCGCTGAGCATTGGGAAATTATTGGCTCCAAGCTGGTGACGAAATTCTCCAATAACATCCGCAATAATTTTGGCTTCCTCAATCACTGCGCGCCCGAAGATGACGGCATGGACAGCCCGCGCGGCCGCAAAGGCCTGACTGATAAGCTCTTCGTTCAAAATGGCCGTAGCGTGTTTAAAGAAGTCGTGCCCATGGTCGCGAAAATGATTTCGGCTGAATGTGAGGCCAATGGCATAGATCCCCATGAGCTAAAACGCATGTGGCTGCACCAAGCCAACCTGTCTATGAACCACCTTATCGCCAAGAAAGTGCTCGGCAAAGATGTCGAACTAGAAAAAGCCCCTGTCGTTCTGGACGAATATGCCAATACGAGTTCAGCTGGGTCTATCATTGCGTTTCACAAACATAGCGATGATTTCCAAAATGGCGATACGGGCCTTATCTGCTCCTTTGGCGCAGGCTATTCAGCGGGCGCGATTTTCGTGCGGCGCGTGGCGTGAGCGTTAAGCGTTTATACCCGACAATTCAAGCTGATGACCCCGCCCTCGCGCAAAGCTTTTACGGGGATATTTTGGGACTAGAGGTCGTGATGGATCAAGGATGGGTTCGGACCATGGCGGGCAAAACCACAATGCCTGTACAGATTACCATTGCCAAACATGCCGGCTCCGGCGCGCCCATGAGCGATTTATCTGTCGAGGTCGAGGACTTTAACGCGGTCTTGCAAAAAGTAAAACAGGCGGGCCTAAAAATCGAATATGGTCCTGAGGTCGAGCCATGGGGATTACAGCGTTTCTTTGTACGTGACCCATTTGGCAAGCTCGTAAATATATTGGCGCACAAATGACAAAAACACCGCGCGCGCCAAAACGGGCATGGCAGCGCATGTTATCGGGCCGCCGCCTTGACCTGCTAGACCCCTCACCGCTCGATATTGAAATCGAAGATATTGCGCGCGGCCTCTCGCGCGTAGCGCGCTGGAACGGGCAGACATCGGGCGATCATGCCTTCTCGGTAGCCGAACATAGCGTCGTCGTTGAGCATCTTTTCACGAAGCTCAATCCGAAATCCACAAACGCTGAACGCCTGACCGCGCTCCTTCATGACGCGGCAGAATATGTCATTGGGGATATGATTAGCCCGTTTAAGACCGCGCTCGGTATTGATTACAAAGCTTTCGAAGCACGGCTCGAAGAAGCCATCCATTTGCGCTTTGGTCTGCCACCTGAAATGCCAAAAGCGCTTAAGAAAAAAATCAAACAATGCGATCTCTACTGCGCCTGGTTCGAAGCCACCCAAATAGCAGGCTTTGACCCCGTCGAGGCGGATAAATTTTTCACCCCGCCGCTGCGGGATATTAAACTTACCATAGACCCGCTTCCTGTAGTGCTCGCCGAGAAGGCCTTTTTAGAGCGCTTTGCAGAGCTCAATATAGAGCCGATAAAATAGCATTAAAACAAGTGGCACTTCCCCCTATCCCTCCCTATATAGAGGCTGAATATCTCTTGGAGGAGCACGCATATGGGTAAGGAACTCATCAATTGGGAAAATGGCCGCTGGATTGGTCAAACTCTTGAAGTTGAGAACGGTGTCTGCGCAGTCCCATCTACACCTGAGGGCGGCCTTGAATATAATGATGAGGTCAAAGCCGCGACAGATCACCTTTACGCAGAAGTCTCTGACTTTATCCCGAAATTTGAATGGCCTGCTTATGCCCCGCTTGTCCATGCGATTAATACGCTCAAGAAAAAGAAAAACGCCGTTATCCTCGCCCATAATTATATGACGCCAGATATCTTTGGCCTTATCGGGGATTATAAAGGCGATAGCCTTGGCCTTGCCATTGAAGCGACCAAAACGGGTGCCGATATGATTATCCAAGGCGGCGTGCATTTCATGGCCGAGACGTCAAAAATTCTCTGTCCCGATAAAAAAGTCTTTATCCCGTCAATGCGCGCGGGCTGCTCTCTCGCCTCCTCTATTACTGGCGAGGATATAAAGCTGATTAAAGAGCGCTATCCCGGCATTCCTGTGGTGACCTATGTCAACACATCCGCCGACGTGAAAGCCGAGAGCGACATTTGCTGCACATCGTCCAACGCAGTGGCCATTGTCGAGCACATCACCAGCGAATGGGGCGTCAATAAAGTCATCATGCTGCCCGATGAATTCCTCGCCAAAAATGTGGCCAAGCAAACCAGTGTCGAAGTGATTGCCTGGCACGGGCGCTGCGAAGTGCATGCACGTTTCTCCGCCCAAGACGTACGCGATATGCGCGAGGCCAATCCCGGCGTGGTTGTTCTCGCCCATCCTGAATGTCCGCCCGAAGTCGTTGCCGAGTCTGATTTCACGGGCTCCACCAAGGCCATGTCTGATTATGTCTCTGACAATAATCCTAAAGACGTTATTCTGCTCACAGAATGTTCCATGTCCGATAATGTCGCCATGGCGAACCCCAAAACAGATTTCGTGCGCCCCTGTAACCTTTGCCCACATATGAAACGCATCACGCTTGAAAATATCTATGAATGCCTAAAGGACGAGACCAATGAAGTTCTCGTCGATGAAGCCACGCGCAAGCGCGCCCATAAAGCCGTGATGGATATGATTAATGTGAAGTTCGACCCGGTAAAAGGGCACTTTAATCCGAACCTGCCTGAGGCTGATGTAAAGGTAATTTAGGCAATGCGATTTTTGCCATA
Organism: uncultured Hellea sp.; assembly: GCA_964463835.1. Classification (GTDB taxonomy): domain Bacteria; phylum Pseudomonadota; class Alphaproteobacteria; order Caulobacterales; family Maricaulaceae; genus Hellea. The sequence goes on along the minus strand of CAYXEB010000101.1, from coordinate 4,918 downwards.
GGTAAAAAATGCACATTAGGGCCGCAAAACACGCGCACTCTTAGTCCGTGTTTTGTGCACCGCGAGGAGATAGTTTTAAGTTTGGAGCCAGTTAATAATTTCGTTTACCTTATAGACGCGAAAGACTAGCTTAACTCCATGATATTCTACCCTCGTCCCCTAGATATGCATAATGCCCGTAGGTAACCTCGAAACAAAACGCCTCCCCGCAGGGTCTGTCCTTGTGGTTGGGGCTGGCCTTGCGGGGCTTTACTTGGCGCTAAAACTTGCGCCGCGCAAAGTCTTTGTCTTGACCTCACGCCGTTCGGCCAAAGGTTCGGCTTCGGCTTGGGCGCAGGGCGGAATTGCTGCGGCGCTAGCCCCTAATGATAAAGCAGAGGCTCATGCCAAAGATACCATCGCGGCGGGGGACGGGTTAGTTGATCCCGAGATTGCTCATATCTTAGCCACAGAAGGGCCAGACCGCGTCCGTGATTTAGACGCCCTAGGTGTGCCTTTTGACCGCCGAGACAATGGCGAGCTTTACCTCTCATTAGAGGCGGCCCATTCTATGCCGCGTGTGGCCCGCGTCAAAGGCGATACAGCCGGAGCCGAAATTATCAAAGTCATGGTCCAGCGCGCCCAAGAGGCTGAACATGTCACAGGCCTCATCGGATGGCGCGCTGAAAGCCTTCTGACCGATGTGAACGGCGCGGTTGCAGGGGCGCTCGCCAGAAATGATGAAGGCGCGCTGCTCGGCATTGAAGCCGATATAACCGTGATGGCGACAGGCGGCGTTGGCGGCTTATTTGCGGTGACGACTAACCCTCGCACCGCGCGGGGTGACGCGCTCGGCATGGCCGCAGTTGTCGGCGCAAAAATGCGCGATATGGAATTCGTGCAATTTCATCCAACCGCCATTGATATTGGCCGCGATCCTGCTCCGCTCGCCACCGAAGCCCTTCGCGGAGAAGGCGCAGTTCTGACTAATGCCAAAGGCGTACGCTTCATGCCGCGCTATCATGAAAAAGGTGAGCTGGCCCCGCGTGATGATGTGGCCCGCGCGATATTCGCAGAAATCGAAGCCGGGCGTCAGCCTTATCTGGATTGCCGCAAAGCCATTGGCGCACATTTTGATACTGAATTTCCAACCGCCTTTGAGAGCTGCATGAGCGCAGGCATCGACCCGCGCACAGCCTTAATCCCGATTGCTCCCGCCGTGCATTATCATATGGGCGGCATCGCCACAGATAGTTATGGCCAGAGTAACCTTGATAGCCTCTTAGCGATTGGGGAATGTTCCGCCGTGGGCGTACACGGGGCTAACCGCCTTGCCAGTAATTCACTTCTTGAGGCCACAGTCTTTGCGGGGCGCGCCGCCGATTATATTAATGGCCGAGATTGGAGTGAACGCCGCGCCTCCACAATTCGTAGTCAACCTTGGCTTTCTTTGGGACCAGAGGTCAGCCAATCCCTGCGTAGCGCTATGACCATGAATTGCGGGGTTCGGCGTAACGCCGAAAAACTTAATCACCTCATCGGCCATATTGACGGACTAATAGAAAGGGTCGGACGCGCGAACCCGCTTATCGCCTCTAAAATGATCGCCACATCCGCGCTGGCCCGCGAAGAATCCCGCGGCGGGCATTTCCGTGATGACTATCCCAAAACAAAACGCAAAGCTTTGTCGAGCTACATCACCTATGATATGCTGGACTAATTATGACGAAACTGCCCCCATTACCGCCTACTGTTATTGAGCCCATGGTACGCCGCGCGTTAGATGAGGATTTTGGCAATAGTGGAGACTTAACCGCCAATCTGTTAGTCCCCGCCTCGGCCAAAGGAAAGCTCATGATGCGCGCGCGCGAGGACGGCGTTATCGCAGGCATGCAAGCCGCGCAAATAACATATACGATGGTTGAGCCTAATGTGCGTTTTATCATCCAGAAAGGTGACGGCTCTAAGGTCAAAAAAGGCGAGATCATCGCAACAGTAAACGGCCCGTCCCGCGCGTTACTATCGGCCGAACGTGTGGCGCTTAATTTCCTCGGGCGCATGTCAGGCATTGCGAGCCTCACCGCGCAATATGTCGGCCTTGTTAAAGGCTGCAAGGGACAGCACGGGCAAGTACGCATTGCGGCCACGCGAAAGACTACGCCTGGGCTGCGCGCGATTGAGAAACAAGCCGTGCTGGCAGGTGGCGGATTTACTCACCGCGAGAGCTTGGCCGCCGCCATTATGATTAAGGATAATCACATCGCGCTGGCGGGCGGCGTGGATAAAGCCTTAAGCGCCATTGCAAAACAAGCCGATCACATGGCGCGCGTAAGCGTCGAAGTCGACACCCTCGTCCAGCTTAAAAAGGTCCTCAAATATACACCTGATGTTATCTTGCTCGATAATATGGGCGCTACAACCTTACGCAAAGCAGTTGCCATTGTTGATGGGTTTGATGGACACCGCCCCGTTCTCGAGGCCTCTGGCGGCGTTAATTTAGACACGGTCAAAGGCCTAGCCGAAACGGGTATTGACGTGATTTCAATTGGCGGATTAACCCATAGCGCGCCTAATTTTGATATTGGAATGGACGCCTCTTAAGCCTAATTCTAAAAAGAATCTTTCGCGGCTCTTATCTCACCAAGGCGCTCCGCGCTTGCCGCCCGCATAAAGGGATTGGTTTTCTTTTCCATCGCGACTGTTGTCGGAACCGTCGGCTCGCCGTTCTCGCGCAATATATTCGCCCGCCTGATGTAATCCAAAAGGTCTTGGTTCGTCGGTTCAACAGTCACCGCAAAGCGTGCATTTGAAAGCGTATATTCATGAGCACAATAAAGACGTGTCGTGTCGGGTAACTCAGCAATCGCCGCCATCGAGCCATGCATATCCGCGGGGCTGCCTTCAAAGAGACGTCCGCATCCTAAGACAAATATCGTATCCCCAACAAAAGCAGCGCCTTCGCCATCATGGGCGTCCGCGACATAATATATAATATGGTCCTGCGTATGACCGGGCGTGAAGATAACCTCGACGCGGTGCTCGCCAAACATAAACTGGTCGCCGCCAGAGACACCCTTATCCAACCCCGGAATACGGCCTTTTATTTGATCTGGCCCTGTAATGCTTAGGCCGTATTTTTCTTTCAGAGCGAGATTACCGCCCGTATGGTCCGGATGATGATGGGTGTTCCATATTTGGGTGAGCGCCCAGCCTCTACTTTCGCACGCCGCTTCGATTTTAGACATTTCCGGCGTATCGATTGCCGCGGTTTCTTTGCTCACAGGGTCATGGATAAGTAGTCCATAATTATCGGACAAACAGGGGAACAAGGCGATTTGAAGTGTATTTTGACTCATGGTGTCTCCTATGCCTCTCGCTGCGGTATCGTTTCTGACAATTGTCCGCCCGCCCGAATGGGTTCCGCCCGAATGGCGAGACCTGTCTTATTATCGGTTTCTACAAATATACCCGACAATGTACCCTCACCTGTGGCGGGCGTAAATCTGGAATTACGCATGCGCGTCGTAAAACGGTGCAGCGGCTCTTCCTTATCCATACCGATGATGGAATTATAATCCCCGCACATCCCCGCGTCCGTTTGGTAAGCGGTCCCGCCAGGCCAGATACGCGTATCCGAGGTGGGAACATGTTGGTGCGTTCCCACAACAAGGCTGGCGCGGCCATCACAAAAGACGCCCATGGCCTGTTTTTCAGAGGTAGCCTCGGCGTGGATATCGACGATAACCGCGTCGGCCACACCGCCTAAGGGGGCCGCGGATAATTCGCGTTCAACAGCCTGAAAGGGGTCATCCAGTGCATCCATAAAGATCCGGCCTAAAACATTAATCACCAAAAGCTGGTAACCGCCAACATCATAAAGCCCCGCGCCGCGGCCCGTGGCCGTATTGGGCGGATAATTACAAGGCCGCAGCAGCCGCGTTTCATTTTCGATAACGCTAATCCCTTGAGGGTTATCAAAACTATGATTGCCGAGGGTTAAGACATCCGCCCCCGCGTCATAAAGCTCATCTGCAGTAGCCCGCGTAATCCCAAATCCGCCCGCTGCATTTTCAGCGTTAATCACAACGGCATCTAAGGATAAGTCTCGCTTTAAACGCGGAAGGTGGCTCTTAACGGCCTTGCGCCCTGCTCGGCCCACAACATCTCCAAAAAAAGCCAATCGCATCGTCAGTATAAATCCAATTAAAAGGCCTTAAAATAGGCTTCAGTCAAAATTCCGTCCAAACGTTGATCATGTTGATCCGTTGGCAGCGTAGCCGCTTCTTGCCCAGCATAAGCTACGCCGCAAGCAAAAACGTCATGACCAGACTTTAACGCGGTAAGGGTTCGGTCATAGAACCCCCCGCCATACCCCAGACGCTCCCCATATTGGGTAAATGCTAGAAGCGGGACAAGTACGAGGCTCGGCTTAACCTCTGGCTGCTCTGGATAAGGTTCTTTGGTGTTATAAGCCCCGCTCTTTAAACGGTGGCTGGGTTTCCAACGCCGAAAGGTCAATGGATACCCTTTACGCGGGGTGGTCGGCAAAGACAAAGCATGTCCAGCCTCATGGCACATTCCAAGTAAAGGCCGAATATCAATCTCACCCGGCAAAGGCCAGTAACCACCAATAATAGCGCGCCGAAATTGGACCGCGGGAAAGTGTTCAATCAGAGCCACGCCGCCCTCGAATCTATGGCCAAGGCCATTATGGACCTGAGCTCTTTTTTGCTTGGCCTGAAGTCTAGCCCGGCTTTTCTGCGTTTTTATATTCATCGCCTGAACATGCCATGCATACAGCGAGAAGACTAATCAAAATCTATGTAAAAGGTAAGTGACGGCCCCACTTGGTCCGTGGAAGCTTAAGAATCCAACATGAACCAGAAGTTCAAGTGGGCGTCGGAATTAAACAGACCACGATCTGAACAGAGCCAACTCC
>CAYXEB010000100.1:0-7720 GCA_964463835.1 uncultured Hellea sp. | reverse complement strand
CGGGAAGTTGCCCCATGGTTCCGATCACTTCAGGATGACCTTCATGACCAATTAAGAGGATGTGATGCCCTTCTTTGGCATGTTTTTCAGCTTCGACATGCACCTTTGAGACTAAAGGGCAGGTTGCATCTAAAAATGTCAGTTCCCGAGCTTGCGCAGCTTTAGGTACGGATTTGGGAACGCCGTGAGCGGAGAATACCACTGGTCGATCATCTGGACACTGATCGAGTTCTTCAACAAAGACAGCGCCTAATCCAACTAGGCGATTTACCACATGTTGATTATGAACGATTTCGTGACGCACATAGACGGGCGCGCCGTACTTTTCGATTGATTTTTCGACGATTTGAATCGCGCGATCTACGCCAGCACAAAACCCACGAGGTGACGCAAGTAAAACTGTTTTACGCGGACGTATATCATTAGAGACTTTGCTAGACATTAAATTCTCCTCATACGACCTATTCATCTCATCTTGAACGTTGCGGCGGCGATGATATCTGTCTATGACCTAGCAGAACTGAATCCGCCAAGCTATAGTTAGGTGGAAATAAAATAGATGAATTCGGAACGAATGATGCAATTATCAAGATCATGTCTTGGCTTTTTATTTATGGCTACCCTGGCTCTTACCGGATGTCGGAGTACGGCTGAAGTTCTGCAAATCGGCGAGGCAGGCGAGACTAATCCCGGGCCTTGTCCTAGAGCTTTTGCTTTATATGATGCCTCTAGGATGGTGGAGTTTCGCGGCGAAAGGCAGACTTTCTCCAATGTTGGGTTTACGGCTGAGATCAATAAAGTTCGAAGTCTTTGTCGTTACTACGGCACACGCCCCATCGAAGGTGACTTAGAACTCGATATGAGTTTTGGTCGAGGACCAGCGGCGGCTAGCCAGGGGTCTGCGACTTACGAGTATTTTGTTGCGGTTACCCGTAAAAATATCGCTGTAATCAATAAAGAAGTCTTTCCTATTCAAGTTACGTTTCCTGCTGGGCAAGACCGCGTTTCATTGACGGAGCGGGTTGAGAAGATTGTTATCCCGCGCGCTACTGAAGGTACTTCGGGTGAAAACTTTGAAATTATCGTTGGGTTTGAACTTACCCCGGAACAACGCGATTTTAACGCAGATGGTAAAAGGTTCCGTGTTTCTGCTGGCCAGAACTAAGCGTGATACCTCATATGTCCTCCATTCTTGAGACCCTTAATGATGCGAGCTGTGAGGCCTTCAAAGCCCTTGGGTTTCCAGCTAAATTAGGTCAAACTCGCGAATCTGATCGTCCTGATTTGGCGCCCTTTCAATGTAATGGCGCGATGGCGGCAGCTGGCTTTTTAAAGAAACAAGGCGAAAAAGCGAACCCGCGAGAAATAGCCGAGAAAGTCGTTGAAAAATTAAAAGGTAATCCAGCAATCGAAACGATGGAGATTGCGGGACCCGGGTTCATAAATATACATCCGACTCAACCAATATTGACTGCGCGCGGCAATGCTCTTGCCAATGATGATCGTGTCGGCGCCAGACAGTTCGAATCTAAATCCATTATTATAGATTATGGCGGGGCCAATGTGGCTAAACCGATGCATGTAGGACATTTGCGCTCGGCCGTTATAGGAGAGTGTTTAAAGCGGCTTTTACGCTTTCAAGGTCATAAGGTGATTGGTGACGTTCATTTAGGGGATTGGGGCCTGCAAATGGGACATTTAATTACTGAATTACAGGATGAGAGCCCAAATCTTCCTTATTTTGATAAAAGTTTAAAGAGCGGGTTTCCGGCCGAAGCCCCTGTTGATATGAATGATCTTGCGCGTCTTTACCCAGCCGCGTCAAATAAAGCCAAATCAGACCTGGATAGAATGGAAAGGTCGCGCCGTGCGACAGCTGAATTACAGGCAGGCCGTCCTGGGTATCGTGCTTTGCTAAATCATTTTATTACCGTTTCCATCGCGGCCTTGAAAAAAGGATATGGCGCTTTAGGTGTCGAGTTCGACCTGTGGAAAGGCGAGGCTGCAGTTGACCCTTTAATTCCGGGCATGATTGAGGAATTGAAAAAACAAGGCATTACGGAAGATGATGATGGAGCTCTTATCATTCGCGTGGCTAGCGACGATGAAAAAAAAGATACGCCTCCAGTTATGCTCTTGGCGTCAAGCGGCGCGGTGCTCTATCACACGACCGATTTGGCAACTTTAGTCGATCGGAAAGCTGAGATAGATCCAGACCTCATATTATATGTTGTTGATCAACGCCAAGCTTTACATTTTGAACAGGTCTTTCGCGCTGCGGTGAAAGCGGGTTGGTATGAACGCGAACAGCTAGAACATTTAGGTTTTGGGACAATGAATGGGAAAGACGGTAAGCCATTTAAAACCCGTGAAGGGGGCGTGCTGAGATTAGAAGACCTTTTATCGATGATGTATGTGGCCGCAGACAAACGCCTAACAGAAACAGGTATAGGCGCCGATTTTTCAACCGAAGAAAGAGCTGATATCGCGAATAAGGTTGGTGTAGCCGCGCTTAAATTCGCGGATTTACAAAATCAGCGCATGACGAATTATATTTTTGATCCTGAACGTTTTACAGCCTTTGAGGGTAAAACAGGTCCTTATCTGCTTTACGCGGCGGTGCGGGTTAAGTCCATTTTACGTAAAGCAAAGGCGAAAAATTTATCTGCGGGTGAGATTATTATAAATGAGCCAGCAGAAACTGGCCTGATATTGGCGCTGGATAGTTTCGATAGAGCCTTGACGTCTACGGCCGAAAAATACGCGCCGCATTTATTATGCGATCATGTGTTTCGTTTGGCTCAAGCTTTTTCACGTTTTTACACGGATTGCCCGATTTTAGCTGGCGACACGCCTGCGGCCATTAAGGCCTCACGTTTGTCTTTGGCTGAAATGACGTTGCGTCAATTAGAGCATGGTCTCTTTATCTTAGGCATAGAGGCCCCAGACCGCATGTAATTATACGGCAGGCTTATAAGCTTGTTGCAAACTTTGTTGCTGAGCATGGACGGGTTGAACAGGAGCGGCTTGATGAGGGGCTGTTGGCGCAGCGGTTTGTAGCTGGGTTTGTTCAGGTGCGGGCGTTGCTGCTGCTTGCGGAACCGCAGTTTGCGGCGTTGCTGTCGCAGATGCAGGGCCGACTTGTTTAATACCGACATCGACCCGATTTTGACCTGGATATGCCCGAAGACCTTTAGCCGCGTCTAAACATTCAGCGTACATATCCAAAATAACGCCAAGATTACGTTCACCCCAAACACCTTGACCTTTAAGCTTATTTAAAAGTTCAAAAGCGACCTCGGCTTCTGACTTTCCTGACCCTACGGCTGCAAAACTATCTTCAATATCAGACATAGTATTTCCTTACTGCATTCCCTATTTGAGGCTTCCTAGCATGGGTTGATTAAGAAATTGTGTGGATGAATGTTTTGCTCAAATTGACTCTCTACGGCGAATCCCGCATAGGGTCTTAACTCTTCCAAGCGGGAGAGGGTTGGTGATTGCGAGCAATCTCTGACCGCCGAAGGAGCAACCGCCACCGGAAACTCTCAGGCCCCAAGGACCGCTTGGCAGACAAAACGCTGGAAAGCGGGTGATTTGGTTAGACACCCCGCCGACGGAGTAAGCAGATAGGCCGGTCATAAGTCCTATTCGTGAATCTCTCAGGCCCAAGAGGACAGCGGGTGGCACAGAACGCGAGAGCGGAAAGTGCGCCTATGTCTGAATTACTCAAGACAAAACTTCACGTCAAACATATCGCTTTAGGCGCAAAAATGGTGCCCTTTGCGGGCTATGATATGCCCGTCCAATATCCGATGGGCGTTTTAAAAGAGCATCTGCATACGCGCGAAAATGCGGGTCTGTTTGATGTCTCTCATATGGGGCAGTGTTTTATAATTGCCGATGACGGCACATTCGAGACCGCCGCCAAAGCGCTCGAGGCGCTTGTTCCTGCCAGTATCCAGGATTTAAAACCGGGGCAACAGCGCTATTCCCAATTCCTGAATGCCGAGGGCGGCATTTTAGATGACCTTATGATTTCGCGCCTTGGCTTTGAGGGCCACACCCATAAATTATATCTTGTCGTCAATGCTGACTGCAAAGAGCAAGACTTTGCGCATTTGGCTAAACATCTGCCGGCGGGCGTATCGCTGGATATAGCTGACGATACGCTCTCTCTTATAGCGCTGCAGGGGCCAAAAGCAGTGGATGTTCTCGCCCAGTTTAATCCGGCGGTCAAAGACCTCGTGTTCATGAGCTCCATAGATATCCCGCTGACACAAACGATTTGGGCCCATGTCTCGCGCTCTGGCTATACGGGCGAAGACGGCTATGAAATTTCCATTAAACATGACGATGTAAATGTTTTCGTAGACCAGCTTCTCGCCCATGACGATGTCGAGATGATCGGCCTTGGCGCGCGCGACAGCTTGCGCTTGGAAGCGGGGCTTTGCCTTTATGGCCATGACATAGATACCTCTGTCTCGCCAATTGAAGCGGGACTGATTTGGTCGGTGCAAAAACATCGCCGCGGCGTGGATGCAGGTTATCTTGGCGCAGCGCGCGTGGCCGCAGATATCGCCAATAAATCCACCAAGCGTCTTGTCGGGATAAAGCCCGAAGGCCGTGCCCCTGCGCGTGAGCATACGCAAATTCAGGATATGGACGGCAATGTCATTGGCGAGATCACATCAGGCGGCTTTGGGCCCACAGCGGGCGGGCCTGTCGCTATGGGTTATGTCGCACGTAAATTCATCAAGGCGGGCACGCCCGTCCAACTCATTGTGCGGGGCAAACCCCGCCCTGCAAATGTCGTGAAAATGCCTTTCGCGCCGCATAATTATTTCAGAGGAGCTTAATATGAGCAGAAAATATACAGAAGATCATGAATGGGTCGCGGTGGACGGCGATATCGGCACGGTCGGGATTTCCGATTACGCCCAAAAAGCCCTCGGCGATATTGTCTTTGTTGAGCTGCCCGATATCGGTGCGAGCTTTGCCAAAGGCGATGACGCGGCAGTTGTCGAATCTGTCAAAGCGGCTTCCGATGTTTACGCGCCTATCGGCGGGGAAATTACGGAAACAAATGGCGCGCTCGAAGAGGCCCCTGAAACCGTCAATGAAGACCCGGGCGATAAAGGTTGGTTTTTCAAAATGACGATCAGCGACGCGTCAGAGCTTGATAGCCTGATGGATGAGACAAAATATAAAGAATATTGTGATGGCCTCTAAGAAACTATCTTCATCTGGTATTGTACTAGCTGCCATCTTTATCGGGATAGCGATATTTATTGCCAATATGACTAACCCTTTTTCAAGTAGCTTACCGAGAATTCTCTATTCAGCGCTTATAGGTGCCATTGGAGGTGGTGTTGGTGTGACAATAGCTCAAAAGCTTGGTTTAACAAAGTCATCTGACCAAGTTGATTAGCAAATAGGCTGTTTATGACTCCTACGCCGATATTCCATAACCATGATAAAGAGGAGGCGGTGGCCTTTATTGCCGCGCATCCCTTTGCGGTGTTGGCCGTTAATGGCGGTAATGGCCCGGTCGCGGCCATGGTGCCTTTGGTGTTTGATGAGGCGGGTCAAAAATTACTAGGCCATGTTGCCCGCGCTAACCCATTTTGGAGCGCAGCCGAGCAAAGCCAAGCCCATGCTGTGGCCGTCTTTCGTGGCGCCGATGCCTATGTTTCGCCCTCATCTTATCCCTCAAAACAAGAGCACGGCAAAGTCGTGCCGACATGGAATTATATGGCCGTTGAAATTCGCGGACAGATAAAAATAGAGACCGAGCCCGAGGCGATAAGGCCTTACATTACGGCGCTAACCGATAAGATGGAAAGCCACCGCGCCCTGCCATGGCAAGTCTCTGACGCGCCAGATGATTACATAGCAAAACTCTCCCGCGCCATCATCGGCTTTAGTCTTGAAATCAAAGACATCACCTATGTACGCAAACTCAGCCAGAATAAATCGGTTGCAGACAAGCAAGGTGTAGTGGACGCTCTGAAAGCCTCTGAAAAATATGAAGAGCGCCTGATAGCGCAGGAAATGAAGGAGGCGAATTAGTGCGTCACCTCATACCATTTCTGTTTTACGTGCTTGCACTTGGTATTCACGGCCTTCCAGCATTGTCGGTATTGTCTCCGAAAAAAATGACCAAGCTCTACGGTATTTCTGCTGATGACGAGGTTCTGATGACATTGCTGCAGCACCGCGCTGTATTTTTTGTACTTGTTGCAGCGGCCTGTATCTATGCTGCGCATGTTTCGAGTGCGCGTTGGCCTGTACTGATTGGGACAGTCATCAGCATGGCTACATTCATTCTAATCGCTATTCCGCGTGGGCAGCTTTCGGGACCGCTCGCCAAAATCGCCTATGTTGACGGCATAGGCCTAATCATTGCTGCCATTCTCGCGGTTTTAATGTTGAGGACTTAATCTATGCGTTACCTTCCTTTAAATGCGGATGACCGCGCTCAAATGCTGGATGTTATTGGCGTTGATAATATTGACGCGCTTTTCGAAGATGTCCCCAAATCGGCACGCCTGAAGGGACTCGTCGATTTGCCGCTCCATCAATCCGAAGCGGCCATTGAGCGTCATATGAGCCGCCTATCCGCAAAATCCATATCTGCTGGTTCTGTGCCGTTTTTCTGCGGGGCCGGAGCCTATAAGCACCATATTCCGGCGACAGTAGACCACCTGATACAGCGCAGCGAATTTCTAACCGCCTATACGCCCTATCAGCCCGAGATTAGCCAAGGCACGCTCCAGGCGCTCTTTGAGTTTCAAACCCAAGTCGCGCTCCTCACCGGTATGGAGGTGGCCAATGCCTCTATGTATGACGGCTCAACCGCTTGCGCCGAAGCGGTGGTTATGGCCAAGCGGGTCACGCGCAAAACCAAAGCTATTCTAGCCCCGGGCTTGCACCCGCATTACGCGGCGGCCACCCAGACCTTGGCCTCAACGCTGGATATCGAGATTAAGGAAGTCGCGCCGGACATTGGCGAGGATGCCTCCGTCATTGATTTAATCACAGACGAAACGGCTTGTGTGGTGGTGCAATCGCCTAATGTCTTTGGCGAGATTGTGGACCTCGCGCCGATTGCCGAAAAGGCTCATGCCCATAAGGCGCTATTAATTGCCGTCTTTACCGAGCCCGTGGCTTTGGGCGCGATTAAGTCTCCGGGCGAGCAGGGCGCAGATATTGTGGTCGGCGAAGGCCAAGGCCTTGGGGTCGGGCTAAACTTTGGCGGGCCGCATGTGGGGCTATTTGCTTGCCGCCAGAAATTGGTGCGGCAAATGCCGGGCCGTGTCTGCGGGCAGACTGTTGATGCCAATGGGGAGCGCGGCTTTGTTCTCACGTTATCCACGCGCGAGCAGCATATTCGCCGCGAAAAAGCGACGTCGAATATATGCACCAATAGCGGGCTTTGTTGTTTGGCTTTCACTATCCATATGAGCCTTCTCGGTGATGAAGGCCTGCAACGTATGGCCGCGCTCAACCACGAAAATGCTTGCGGGTTGGCCGATAAGCTGGACGAGATAGACGGAGCGCAGGTGCTTAACGAGACTTTCTTTAATGAGTTCACAGTCAAGCTCAATAAGCCCGCCGCGCAGGTTGTCCAAGCGCTCGCCGATAAAGACATTCTCGGCGGCGTTCCCTTCTCTCGTATCAGCGGCGGCGCGCATGAAGACTTGCTCCTCGTCTGCGC
>CAYXEB010000099.1:0-7950 GCA_964463835.1 uncultured Hellea sp. | reverse complement strand
CTTGCAAGTGCCGCCATATGCCATAGTGTCAGCTCTCGAACGATGGCTATGGCGGCACAACTATGATTCCTTTAAAATTCAAACGCACTTATCCCTTACTTTTTTCTTTAATGATGTTGGGATGCACCAAATCTAATGCTCCTAGCCATGACAATGTAACGATCTATTCAGCTGAAACTATTATCACCATAGATGACAAACAGCCCGAAGCAAAAGCGGTTGCCATTAATGATTCGGGCAAGATTATCGGACTTGGAGACCTAAAGGATTTAAAGGTTAAATTTAACGGCGCCAAAATCGACGATCAATTCAAGAACAAAACCATTGTGCCAGGCCTTATCGATCCGCATGTCCATATGACTTTAGGAGCTATGATGTATGGGCTCGATTTTATTCCGCCGTGGGATATGGAAACACCGAAAGGGACCGTCCAAGGTTTGCCAAATAAAACGGCCTTACTAAATAAAATTGCAGAATTCGAAAATAACGCGCCAGAAGGACCTCTGTTTTTATATGGCTATCATAACCTCGTTCAAGGTGATTTGACTCGTCAAGACCTTGATAAGGTATCATCTTCTCGTCCGCTTTTCATTTGGCATTACTCAGGACATGATTTTTATCTCAATAGTGCCGCTATATCCTTAGCTAAATTAACGCCTGCATTATCGGAAAAATATCACGGGATTGGTTTAGACGAAAATGGTGAATTGAATGGCCGCATATATGAAGATGCAGGACTTGTTCTGTTTGGCACAGTTGGTCCAATACTATTAGCCCCAGCCCATATTAAAAAGGGGTTTGAAGGCTACGAGAAAATTTTCGCGCGCTCTGGCGTAACGACTGTAGCTGAAATGGGTTATGGGATTTTCGGACGCAGTCTTGAAGATAATTATATAAAGGCCTTTTACACTGAAGACGATAATTACAACCTTTATCTTGTCCCCGAGCACCGCGCATTTACCGCAGAGTTCGGGGACGATGCCGTAAGTAAGATTCTAACAATGAGTTCTGATGATACGCGTAACCCACCCGTTTTAAATCAAGTCAAACTTTTCACAGATGCCGCCTTTTACTCTCAAACTATGAAAATGGCGGCACCTGGTTATATTGGTGGACAATCCAAAGGCATGAATGGTTTATGGGTGACCCAGCCTGATGACCTCGCGGGCGTAATGAAACCATATTGGGATGCTGGGATTGATATTCACATCCATTCTAACGGTGACGCGGCCCAAGACTCTACTCTGAATGCATTTTCAATGATGAGTGATGGAGCAGTAGGTCAACGCTTGATTATAGAACATGGCGGCCTGTTCCGCCCAGATCAAATTCAAAAGGCCGCCAAGCTTGGTATCGGTATTTCAGCGGCCTCTCATTATGTTAAATATATGGGCGTCGATTACAAAGCTGCCATCGGAGATAAAACAGATTTTATAACGCCGCTCGCTTCGGCGATTAAAGCAGGCATACATACCACCGTTCATTCCGACGCCCCGCTCGCCCCGCCGCAGCCTCTCAAAGCCGCCAGCGTTCACATGACACGCGAAACGCGGCAAGGCGGCGTAAATAATCCAAATGAAAAACTCACACGCGAGCAAGCTTTAAAAGCGATTACATTAGAGGCAGCATGGTCGCTCGGCCTTGATAAAGAAATTGGGTCCATCGAAGTTGGAAAACGTGCAGATTTAGCTATTTTAGAGTCTAATCCCTTTGCTACGGCACCAGAAGATTGGCCAGATATCTCTGTCTGGGGCGTCATGCTCGCGGGCGATATTCGTCCCGTACAATAAGAAACGGTCGCAATGGACGCAGAGCTTCTCGATAGCATTTCTCTTGAGCTTGGCGATGGATCAGAGTTGGCTTTACAACTTATTCTATCTCTAATGATGTTTGCAGTTGCGTTAGGGCTACGCACCGAACATTTTAGGTTTTTCAAAGACAATCCCAAAATTTATCTGGCCGGCGTTTTTGCGCAAATTATTGGCCTGCCTGCCCTAACGCTTCTAATCTGTTATATTGTCAATCCACCTCCCAGCGTGGCCTTGGGAATGATTCTAATTGCCTGCTGCCCCGGCGGGAACACCTCGAACCTATTGGCATTATTTGGCCGCGCCAACACGGCATTATCTGTCTCGCTGACAGCGACAAGCAGTCTCGCGGCCGCTTTCATTACCCCAATTTCTATTATTTTCTGGAGCCAACTCTACGCGCCAACCCACTCACTCTTTACGGACATAAATCTTGATAAATCAAGTTTCTTACAAAACACGCTTATAATTTTAGCCCTCCCGATTATCATTGGCATGCTTATGGCGCGCTTTGCCCCTTACCTCTCAACCAAATTACAAAAACCTCTATCAGCTATTGCCGGGCTTGGATTGATAGCCATTATTGTTGGCGCCTGTATGCAATATATGTCCGTCTTCCTTCAGCTCGGTATTACGATATTTGCTTTAGTCATTGCCCATAATGGGCTAGCCTTTTTTATGGGTTATCTCTCCGGTATAATCTCTGGTGCTGATAAGTCTTCTAAGCGGGCGTTGACTTTTGAAGTCGGCATACAAAACTCTGGCCTTGGTATAGTTATTCTCTTAACTCAACTCGGCGGTCTAGGCGGGGCAGGCGTTGTCGCGGGATTATGGGGAACTTGGCATATAATCGCGGGACTGATATTAGTTTGCCTCTTCCGCCTCAATGATAGGAAAACGGTCGATGTTTGATCTAAAAATTACCGATGGCCTTGTTTTTGATGGGAATGGCATAGATGGCGTCAGGGTCAATATTGGCGTCAAAGACGGAATAATCGTCGACATAGGAGACTGCGCAGGCCCAGCGGCAAAAACCGTATCAGCTAAAGATCATATCGTAACACCTGGCTTTATAGATTTACATACCCATTATGATGGCCAGATTAGCTGGGATGAAGAACTAAAGCCTTCGGTCAATCACGGCGTGACAACGGCCCTTTTAGGCAATTGCGGGGTTGGGTTTGCGCCCTGCCGCAAAGAAGACCGTGAAAAACTCATCCGCCTTATGGAAGGTGTTGAGGATATTCCTGGCACAGCCTTACATGAAGGCCTGCAGTGGAACTGGGAAAGCTTCCCAGAGTATATGGACGCAATTGACGCAATGCCTCACACTATAGATTTTGCCGTTATGGTACCCCACGATCCCCTAAGGGTTTATGTGATGGGAGAGCGAGCGGTTTATAATCAACCCGCTAATGATCAAGATATTTCAGAAATGCGGGACTTGACCCACGAAGCCCTTAAAGCGGGCGCGCTTGGGTTCTCCATTGGTCGTAGCGATTTTCACAAATCTTCTGACGGGGCTTGGACGCCCGGGAGTGAAGCCGGGAAAGACGAGCTGGTCGGTATAGCGGGCGCCTTTGAAGGGATAGACCATGGGGTTCTGCAAGTCGTAAATGATTTTGATATGCTACGTGAGGGTGAGAGTTTCGAGACTGAATTTGATCTCATGGAGGCCTTTTACCGCGCTTGCCGCGGACATAAGGGTTCGATGTCTTTAATGGAGCGAGACTTTGCTCCTAATGATTGGAAAAATATCATTCGCCGCACCGAAGCCATGAACGCCGATGGTTTAGATATTAGCTTTCAAGTCGCCCCCCGGGCTATTGGCTCATTCACAGGACTTAATTGTACTTTTCACCCACTTATGGGCTTTCCAAGCTATTTGGCAATTGCAGATAGATCGCTCGCAGAACGGGTCGCAATATTAAAAGACCCTAAATTCAAAGCCAAGCTCCTCACGGAAACACCTGTTAAACTCGCCGGTGAAGGTAGCCCAGTTCCTCCAATAGTTGATATCATGATTGCAAATTTTGAAGCTATTGCCGAGAAACAATTCCGCCTCGATTACTCTGGCAAAGTCGATTATGAACAAACAAATGAAACATCATTAGCAGCCCTTGCCCGCAATGACGGAGTAAGCGTCTGGGAGAAAACCTATGATATCTTGCTTGAAGATGAAGGCCGCGCCCTCATTTATTACCCCGTCTATAATTATTACGAAATGAATTATGACAATGTCCTAACCATGATGCGCCACCCCAAGGCCTTACCTGGCTTATCCGATGGCGGGGCGCATGTTGGAACAATTTGTGATGCTAGTTTTCCGACCTATTTAATTTCACATTGGACACGCGACCGTATCTACAAGGGTCAAGACGGTATTGATCTTAAACGCGCTGTGCAGATGCTTTCCGCTGACGGAGCAGATTATTTAGGGCTTTCTGATCGCGGGCGTATTAAAGTCGGGCAGCGCGCGGATATAAATATTATTGATTATGACGGGCTCGACCTTGGAGTTCCCATAATGGTCAAAGATCTTCCCGCAGGCGGACAGCGTCTTGTTCAACCGGTCAGCGGTTACAAAGCTACTTTTGTCAAAGGCCAACAGGTTATTGATGATGGTGAGGTCACAGCGGCTAGACCCGGACGGCTTGTTCGCGGCGGGCAAGTCAATACCAGCATTTAGACCGGCAGTCTAAACGTCAGCGTATTTAAATACACGGCGACGTTCAACGCTGCTTGGAATGCCCATACTTTCCCGATATTTCGCAACTGTTCGGCGCGCTATATCAATTCCTTGAGCCCGCAATAGACCTACAATTTTATCGTCGGATTTAACGCTACCTTTGGTTTCTTCGCTAATCAGAATTTTAATCTTGTGACGCACAGCCTCGGCGCTATGAGTTTCCCCGCCGCCAATTGCCGGAATAGCGGAGGTGAAAAAATATTTTAACTCATAGACACCTCGAGGTGTCGACATAAATTTATTCGATGTCACGCGGCTAACCGTACTCTCGTGCATCTCAATAGCTTCTGCTACGGTTTTTAGATTTAGAGGTCGCATATGATCTACACCATAAGCGAAGAACCCATCTTGTTGCTTAACAATTTCACTCGCTACTTTCATGATTGTTCTCGCACGTTGATCAAGCGATTTAACAAGCCAACTCGCATTGGCGTGGCATTCACTCATAAAAATCTTTGACGCTTCATCTTTGGCAACCGCGCTAACTTCGTTATAATACCGGTTATTGATAAGAACTTGAGGTAACGTGTCCGAATTAAGCTCTATCGCCCATCCGCCTTGAGCGGTTTCCCGTACAAAAACATCTGGCGCAACGGCTGAAGCGACGTCACCTCCAAATACTAGGCCAGGCTTTGGGGCGAGTAATTTAAGCCGTTTTACATAATCAGCTAAACCCTGTTTATCCAAATCGCATAAACGCATTAACTTGCTAAGGTCATGCTTAGCTAAAAGTTCGAGGTTGTCAACTAATGCCTGCATCGCCTCGTCCAGTAAGTTTTTCTCTTTTAACTGCAATGACAAACACTCTCGTAGATCACGAGCAAAAACCCCGGTCGGTTCAAAGGTTTGAAGCTGAGTCAATATGGACTGAACTCGCGCCAAGGATACACCAAGATTATTAGCAAAATCATCTAAAGACGCTCTCAAATATCCATTCTCGTCAACATGGTCTATTAGGTGTTGCGCGATAAGACGCTCTGTTCCCTGAAGCCCCAACATAGAAAGTTGTTCGGTTAAATGATCGGATAGACTAATTTCGGCGGCTGTATTTGCCGCAGCGTCATAATTCGAATGGCCATTAAAATTTCCGCCCGTGCTAGCTTTGGACCAATCTATGGCTCCGCCAACGTCAGCTGCTGTTGCCTCTGGCGCCACGGCATGGTCTGGGGCGTCAAGATCTGCAGCGCTAACGGCTGGTGTCTCAAATGTAACATCGCTTCGAGATGTGTTTTCTAAAGCCTCGACAGCTTCGTTCCTGCGGTTTTCATCCCCAGTTCCGCGTTCCAATAACGGGTTTTTCTCAAGTTGTTCATCAACATATGCTGTGAGTTCAATATTTGACAGCTGCAACAGCTTAATAGCCTGTTGCAATTGAGGAGTCATAACAAGGGATTGACCCTGCTTCAGTTGGAGTTTCGGCGCTATCGCCATATTATTCACCATTTACGTTTGGCCGTTATCGGCTCATTTCGCGCAGATATAGGTTAAAACCTTTAAAATATAGTTTGCAGATTACAATTCCCTGCCCTGACATATTATGCGTTGATATTCTGCAGGGCGTGCCCAATATGGAGGCTATGACTCCCCCTCTAAATCCGGCGACGCTGACGGCAATTTTAGGCCCAACCAATACAGGTAAAACCCATTACGCTGTCGAACGGATGTTGGGACGTAGCTCAGGGGTTATTGGTCTCCCGCTTCGTTTGCTTGCCCGTGAAATATATGACCGGATATGCGCTCAAAAAGGCGCAGCTCAATGTGCTCTTATTACAGGTGAGGAAAAAATAATTCCATCAAAAGCGAGGTATTTCGTCTGTACTGTCGAAGCAATGCCTGTTGAGAAAAACTTCGCATTTTTAGCCATTGACGAAGTCCAAATGATGGCCAATCACGAGCGCGGACACATTTTCACAGATCGTGTTCTCCATGCACGGGGTTTAGAAGAAACCTTACTTCTTGGCGCCGAAACGGCGCGCCCCGTGCTCCAAGCACTACTACCTGATATTCGTTTTGAATATCGCGAGCGTTTCTCGACCTTATCTTACGACGGGCCAACTAAACTTACGCGATTGCCGAAACGGTCTGTCATTGTTGCTTTTTCTACGGCCGAAGTTTATGCGCTGGCAGAACTCATTCGTCGATATCGCGGCGGCGCGGCAATTGTTATGGGCGGGCTATCACCGCGGACTAGAAACGCTCAAGCTGCGTTATTTCAAAGCGGCGATGTCGACTTTCTTGTGGCCACAGACGCCGTTGGCATGGGTCTTAACTTAGATACCGACCATGTTGCATTTGCCGCGTTAGATAAATTTGATGGACGTAAACGTCGCCGCTTAACCGCTATGGAAGCCGCGCAAATCGCGGGCCGAGCCGGCCGATTTAGAAACGATGGAAGCTTTGGGACTACGGGCGACTGCTTGCCCATGGATGAAGAGCTTATAACCCGAATTGAAAAGCATGACTTTGAGCCCCTTCACTATGCAGAATGGCGCAACTCAGCCCTTGATTTTGCATCCCTAAATGCATTGTCAGATAGCCTTCTTCGTCCTCGTAAGCATAAGCGTCTACGACGCATTAAGGGCGCAAACGACGAAGCCGCATATGAGCGTTTAATAGCTGTACAAGAAATCAAAGACCGTATCTCCTCGCCTCGAGACGTCAAACAACTTTGGGAGATATGCCAAATTCCCGACTTTAGAAGCCTGACAATCGATGCCCACCTTCGTCTTTTACAAGACATTTATCGTATGATAATCTCAAATGACGGCATATTACCCGACGATTTTCTAAATAAGCATATCTCTCGGCTAGATGATATAAGTGGAGGTGTGGACATACTTTCTTCACGATTAGCGCACATAAGAACCTGGACATATTGTGCCAGTAAATCGGAGTGGGTACAAAAGGAAAGAAACTGGATAAATACAGCCCGAGAGGTTGAAGATAGGCTGTCAGATGCGCTACATGAAGCCCTGATTGCGCGATTTGTGGACCGACGAACAAGCAAATTACTAAAAGGCATTGGAGCCGAACATTATATGACAGCCACGATCAAAGATAATGGTGACGTATTGGTTGACGACCAACTCATCGGCCAACTTGATGGATTGCGGTTTACCCTGACAAATAGCGGAACTGAATTAGAAGAAAAGGCTTTAAAGGCGACTGCTGAAAAGGTCGTTGGCCCAGAGGTTGACAGGCGTTTGACAAGCCTCTGCGGAGGCACTCACGATATCTTCACCTTATCAAGTCAAGGCCATATATTATGGGGTGGTAAGACAATCGGAAAGATATCCGCAGGCGGAACACCAATGACGCCCGATGCAGAGTTAGTCGGAGCTGAATATGGGAATGAAAATCTTAAAAACTTAGCGACGACTCGTATGCGAGATT
>CAYXEB010000098.1:0-7953 GCA_964463835.1 uncultured Hellea sp. | reverse complement strand
ATGTGGCTTTTATGGGTCATGCGCGAAGAAGATACGCTTCTATCTCTGAAAGGAAAATGGAGCTAGAGCTGAAAATTGGCGGCTGGTCGTTACGCTCACTGGGATGATGTGAGAACAATGACCAGCCCACCTTTTTCATCGGCAGATTAGTGGGATGGTTCCTGCCTATGCTACGCTGAAGGCTTGGGATGAGTTTCTCAGCGATGAGTGTTAGTAGCGTATAGGTTGCGAAAAGTCATCTGTTTTTTTATAAATTTACAATTTATGGTGTAGTTTGTGTTAACACCTCTAAATCAAAGTTAATATATAATTACGGTGACTTTTGAGGGGTTAAAACTTCCTGATTTCAAGGATTTTTGAGTCATTTTTTACTAATCATCTTCAAAATATTTTTCGCCATAACTCTCCATATGGGATCAAAAATCAAAATGATGGCTATGATAGCTAAGCCAAATATCCAATGTGTGCCTTTAAAGTAAAGCCAGATAAAAGTTATGATGAGGATGGGATAAAAAGCGATGGCGTGAAAAAGCCGCCACATCGCAATCAATGTTGCCTTCATGACATTAGCGCGCGCGGCAGCACCAAGTCTGTAAAAACCCAAGAGGCCGGGTCAAGCCAATCTCCATCAGTATTGGCGCTTCGTTTTAAAACCGTACATGCACCTGTTGGATAAGCATGGGATTGCCCCGTGAAATAATGATGCAGCGCGGCCCACCCCGGATTATGCCCTAAAAGCATGAGCTTGCCTGGAGGGACGACTTGTTTGCCGCAAATCGCTAGAACTTGTTCGGCCGAGGCATGGTAAAAATCTGAGTTGTAATTAATAATCTGAGGGCCAGGAATGATGCGAATAAGGCGTGTTGCTGTTTGGCGTGTGCGCTTGGAGTCAGAGCTCCAAACAATGTCAGGTGCATATCCACGGGCGACTAAGGCATGGGCAACAGCGTCTGTCGCTTTTTCCCCGCGCTCACTTAACGGGCGCTCATGATCGGACATAGTTTCGTCGGCCCAAGACGATTTGGCGTGACGCATTAAAAGAAGGTGAGTTAACATAGGTCAATTATAGAGGATTCGCACGGCAATGTCTTTACGCGAGTCATGCAGAGGCCTATAGCGGGCGAAATATTTGTAGAGAAAACAATGCACAACCTAAAAGCCATCCGGGAAAATCCGGCGGAATACGACAAACTTTGGGCCAAGAGAGGCCTAGAGCCGCTATCCAAGAGTATTTTGGATAAAGACGCGCTTATCCGGAAGGCGATGCAGGTTGTTCAGGACGCCGAGGCTGCGCGGAATAAAAGCTCTAAACTTATCGGCCAAGCGATGGCGAAGGGCGATAAAGACGAAGCAGAACGTCTTAAGACAGAGGTGGCTGGAGCCAAAAATGTGATTGCCGCAATGGGCGCGCAACTCGACGGCGAGAGAGCTGAGCTGCAGGCGCTGCTGGCGGGTATACCCAATGTGCCTTTCGAAGACGTGCCAGAAGGTGAAGATGAAGACGGCAATGTTGAGCTGCATAAATATTTAGAACCAACAAAGCTGGGATTTGAACCCAAAGATCACGCGGATTTGGGCGAAGCGCTAGGCATGATGGATTTCGAAACGGCCGCCAAGATGAGCGGAGCTCGCTTTGTGGTGCTTAGTGGGTTGCTTAGCCGTCTAGACCGCGCCCTTGCCGCTTTCATGTTGGACTTACAGACGGAGGAGCATGGATACACCGAAACAACGCCTCCATTCTTGGTTCATACGCATACAATGTTTGGGACTGCTCAGCTGCCTAAATTTGAAGACGATCAATATAGAGTGGCTGATTTCAATTTGAATGAATTGGAAAAACAAGCTGAAAGCGTTGAGCAAATGGCCAATAGCATTCGTGAAAATAGTATGTGGATATTGCCGACAGCTGAGGTCGCTTTGACTAATATTGTTAGAGAAAGCATTATTGACGCGAAATACCTACCCCGACGCTACACGGCACATACACCGTGTTTTCGCCGTGAAGCGGGCAGTGCAGGGCGCGATACAAAAGGTATGATACGTCAGCATCAGTTTAATAAGGTTGAGCTTGTCTCAATCACGCGGCCAGAAGAGAGCGAAGCTGAGCACAAACGTATGCTGGGCTGCGCGGAAGAAGTGCTTAAACGCTTAAAACTGCCTTACCGCGTCGTGGAGCTTTGCACGGGCGATCTTGGCTTTGGGGCGCGCCGTACCTTTGACATCGAAGTCTGGCTTCCCAGCCAAAACACCTACCGCGAAATTTCAAGCTGCTCTAATTGCGGGGATTTTCAAGCTCGCCGTATGAATGCGCGCTATAAACATGGTGAAAAGGACAACCGTTTCGTCCATACGCTCAATGGGTCTGGTCTGGCTGTCGGACGGACATTGGTTGCGATTTTGGAAAATTACCAAAATGAAGACGGCTCTATCACAGTCCCGGCTGCGCTCATCCCTTATATGGGCGGCGTAAAAGTCATTCAGGCGTGAGAATACTCCTTACCAATGATGACGGCATTGAGGCTACGGGCCTGGCTGTCTTACGCCGTATTGCTGAAAAAATATCAGATGATGTGTGGATATGCGCGCCAGATACGGAACAATCTGCGGCCTCGCGCGGGGTATCTTTGCATAACCCTGTTAGGCTGAAGAAAAAAGACGATAAAACATTCTCCGTGACAGGTACGCCGACCGACTCGGTTATCGTCGCGATGAAAGAATTATTTGCCGACAAAAAACCTGATCTCATCCTCTCGGGTATAAACCGCGGGCAGAACCTTGCAGAAGACGTCACCTTTAGCGGAACCATTGCGGGCGCTTTGCAAGGCATGCAAATGGGCGTGCCGTCAATTGCGCTCTCCCTTGCGCGTGGATTTCAGGGTGCGCATAGCCTACCTTGGGAGACGGCGGAGTCCCACGGCGAAAAACTCATAAAAGACCTAATATCAAAGGGTTGGCCAAAAGATGTTATCTTATCTGTAAATTTTCCAGATACGCCGCCGGAGGGTGTA
Organism: uncultured Hellea sp.; assembly: GCA_964463835.1. Taxonomy (GTDB): domain Bacteria; phylum Pseudomonadota; class Alphaproteobacteria; order Caulobacterales; family Maricaulaceae; genus Hellea. The sequence goes on along the minus strand of CAYXEB010000098.1, from coordinate 4,945 downwards.
AAAGGCATTCAAATTACGCGGCAAGGTCAACGTGATTTCCAGATGAGTAATATTGATAAGCGTGCCCACCCGCGCGGCGGGTCTTATTACTGGATGACTTACGGCGCCGGGAAATCCAACCCGCCCCAAGGTACAGATTTAAGAGCAATTTATGACGGCTATATTTCCGTGACGCCTTTGCATACAGACCTGACCCATACCGAGACCTTGAGCGCGTTACAGGCCAGTTTTAAAAACGCTTAATGAAGACCCGCCATGTTTAATCCGGGTTTGATTGATATGATTATGCGCCTGCGCGGACGCGGTATCTCGGATAATGCGGTTTTGCGGGCCATGGAAATGGTTGATCGGCGGCATTTCATAGATCAAAAATATTGGGATGTGGCCTATGATGAACGCTCACTGCCCATCTCTTGCGGGCAAACATTGTCGCCGCCTTTAACCGTTGCTCTTTTAACACAAATGCTGGAGTTAAAACAGAATATGAAGGTGCTCGAGATTGGCACGGGAAGCGGCTATCATGTGGCGGTGCTCGCCAATATCGTCAAACGGGTCTATTCTGTGGAGCGCTATAAGACCTTAATAGCTGAGTCTGAGCAGTGTTTGGCAAAACTCAAAATAACCAACCATGTCATACGGCACGGCGATGGGAACTATGGCTGGAAGGGGCAGGCACCCTTTGATCGAATTGTGCTAAGCTGCGCGCTGGAGAAAGAACCTGCGAGGTTGATGTCTCAATTGGCCGATGATGGTATTTTATTAGCCGTTATTGATGGTGAGCTTACGCGCTTTCGCAAATCTGGCAAACGGACAAAAACGGATACCTTGTTAAAACTTGAGCTTCCCTTCATTGAAACTGGAAAGTCTAAATCTTTATAAAACCTGCGTGGGTTGAAAGAAAACAGGAATCCTGACAGAGTCCCCAAATGGCGGAGTTTTCCGAAGAATCCGAAGCTAATACGTCCGAGCCTAACCCATTTCTCGAACAATGGAGCTGGATGAAGGGCTATAATGGCAGCATTTTTGCGGACGATATGGTTGCGGCTATAATCGTGACGATTTTACTTGTGCCGCAATCACTCGCTTACGCCTTATTAGCGGGACTGCCACCTCAAGTCGGCATATATGTTTCAATTTTCCCGTTGATTGCCTATGCGCTCTTTGGCTCGTCTCGTGTGATTAATGTCGGGCCCACAGCGGTCATCTCCTTAATGACTGCGGCTTGTATTGCGATTTTACCAGAGGGTAATCGCCTTATATATGCGGCGGCCTTGGCTTTAATGACGGGCGGTATTTTATTGATTGCAGGGCTTTTGAAAGCCGGATTTATCATGAATTTTGTGAGCCGCCCCGTCGTATCGGCCTATATTACAGGCGCGGCTTTGTTGATTGTCTTTAGTCAACTTAAACATGTTCTTGGGGTACAAGCCTCTGGAAATACGGTGTTCGCTCTTTTTGGAGACCTTAAGGCCAATGCTAAACATGCAAATATGGCGGCTGTGGTCACCGGGACGAGCGCCATGGTTATTCTCTGGAGCGTAAGGAAATACGTAGCGCCTGCTTTGATAAGCTTTAAAGTCAACCCTAAGATAGCGCAGCTCCTTGCCCGAACCGCGCCTATTGTCGTCATAATTGCCTATATTTTGCTCAGCGCCTTTTTCGATCTTGCGGGTAACTATAATGTGCGTGTGGCCGGTCTTATACCGGCTGGTCTTCCTCCGTTAGAATTACCAGCATTGGCATTAGGCGAATTTCAATCTTTATTGGTCCCCGCTATGGTGATTGCCATTGTAGCCTTTGTGGACAGTACTTCCACTGCGCAAGAGTTGGCTTCGCGTACACGGGACCGCATTGATGCGAATAAAGAGCTATTGGGGTTAGGGGCGTCCAACCTGGTGGCTGGGTTCACTGGCGGTTATCCTATCAACGGGAGCATGTCACGCTCAGCCGTTAATTTTTCGGCGGGAGGTAAAACCCCTGTCGTAAGTATCGTTGTGGCACTATTCATGGCGCTTACGGCGCTGTTTCTAACACCTATTTTGAAAACCTTGCCGCTGTCCGTTTTGGCGGCCTTAATTATCGTCGCCTGTTTCGGGTTGATAGATTTCAAGTCTATATGGCGAACTTGGGTTTATAGCCGTGCGGACGGTATCACGGCTCTTGCAACCTTCTTCGCTGTGTTGTTTTTAGGAGTACAGTGGGGCGTCCTAATAGGTGTTGTTTTAGCTATGGCGCTTCATATTAAAGGCACCTTACAGCCGCATATGCCATTAGTGGGCCGTTTCCCTGGGACAGAGCATTACCGAGATGCAGAGCGGTTTAAGGTGGAAACGAATGAGCAGGTCAAAACATTGCGCATTGATGAAAGCCTGTATTACGCCAATGCGCGTTACCTAGAAGACCGTGTCGCTCAATTAATCGTTGAAAATCCTGAGATGACGGATCTTGTTTTAATGTGTACAGCGGTCAACCGAATAGATGCGAGCGCCCTATCGAGCTTGCATGAAATCAATAAACGTTTACAACGTTCCGAGGCACGTCTGCATTTTTCGGATATGCAAAGCCGGGTCAAAGAACGCCTGTATCGCTCTGATTTACTTGAAAATTTGTCTGGTGAAATTTTTCTATCCCAGCATGAAGCCATGGAAGCTTTAGAACCTGAACCTGATTGGAATCAGCTCTCTGACCACATCGAAATTCACTAAAACTTAAATTCATTTGCCAAAAATATATATTGGGTTATGATTTGCGGGAATGAGTTAGGAGCGCGATCACCGCGAACCGACTTTTATAGAGAGTAAAATTATGCCGGACGGTAATGTGTCCGGCGTCGAGACCACTCAGGGAACCAATCACTCGCCCCAAGTGAAGACTCGGCGACGGAGTCGTGGACGGTCCGGTAAAGGACGTCGTCCGCAGACATTTGCAGCCCTTGATTTGGGAACAAATAATTGCCGCCTGCTTATAGCCCGTGCAAGCGGGGATGGATTTAAAGTCATCGATAGCTATTCCCGTGTTGTGCGTCTAGGTAAGGGTCTCACGTCGACAGGGCGCCTTTCTGAGGAAAGCATGGATGCGGCTGTGGAGGCCCTAGCTATATGTGCAAAAAAAATGAAAGCGCGCAAAGTCAAGCGCTGGCGCTGCGTTGCCACGGAAGCTTGCCGCAAGGCGTCTAACGGACAAGAATTTTTAGACCGCGCTAAAACAGAAGGCGGTATTAGCCTTGAGATAATTTCCCCGCGCGTAGAAGCGCGGTTGGCCGTAATGGGCTGCTTAAACCTAATAGATATGACCAAAGAAGTCGCCTTAGTTATTGATATTGGCGGCGGATCGACAGAGCTAAGCTGGGTTGATATTAGACGGCTCAAAGACCCTAATGAAGAAAGCCGCGTGCACCGACCGCCGATTAGCGCTTGGGCGTCGCTGCCTGTCGGGGTCGTGACATTATCGGAAATGGTGCCTGAAACGCAAGACCGCGAAACTTGGTATACTGATATGAAAACAAAGGTGCGCGAGGCGATACGTGATCAAGGATGTGAAACACGTTTTACCAAAACTTTTAAAGAGGGACGCGGGCATTTAATTGGGACATCAGGAACGATTACCTCACTTGCGGGTATTCACTTAAAACTGCCCTTTTATCAGCGTGATAAAGTCGATGGCCTCTGGCTTCGGAGTACTGACGCCATCAAAGTCGCGCGGGATATGGCTTCGCGTAGCCCTGAAGAGCGCGCCAAAGAACCTTGCATTGGTGAGGATAGAGCCCGCCTATTAGTGGCAGGCTGCGCGATTACAGATGTTGTTTGTGAGATGTGGCCTAGTAAGATGATTAGGGTGGCGGACCGTGGCCTTAGAGAGGGCATACTGCGTGGTTTAATGGATCAAGGTCAAAAGCTTAATTCAGCTAATAAACTTACGAAGGAAAGTACGGAAATCGAGATCGCAGATAATGGAGCTGCGTCACATGGCTAAGAAGCCCTCATTTTCCGGCAAACCTCAAAAAAGAATGTCTGGCAGCAAACCTGATGGGCCTAAGCGTGGGCGTAATACCCCAAAGGAAGATAAAGCCAATGCGACACGTATGATGACGCATAAAGTCAAGACTGCGCGCGGACGAAAAATATCTTCCAAATTATGGATTGAGCGCCAAATCAATGACCCCTATGTCAAAGAGGCAAAGATTAACGGCTATCGATCGCGTGCGGCTTTTAAGCTTGAGGAACTCGATGATAAATTTGGTCTCATCAGCAAGAATGCTTTAGTCGTTGATTTAGGCTGCGCGCCAGGTGGATGGCTACAAATTTCGCTAAAGCGCGGAGCCAGACATGTCGTCGGGATTGATATCTTGCCCGTTGATACTGTAGCCGGCGCAGATATTATTGAAATGGACTTCATGGATGAGAAGGCCCCAGATATACTCAAAAACTTACTCGGCGGTCAGCCTGATTTAGTGATGTCCGATCTGGCGGCAAATACGACGGGGCATAGAAATACGGATCACTTGAAGACAGTCGCCTTGGTTGAAGCGGCCGCCGATTTTGCGATGGATGTTTTAAAACCTGGCGGAGCTTTTGTGACAAAGGTCTTTCAAGGTGGGGCAGAAGGTCAGTTGCTCCAAACGCTGAAGAACAACTTTAAAACCGTCAAACACGCCAAGCCCAAATCATCTCGCTCTGGTAGTCCAGAGATGTATCTTGTGGCACAAGGGTTTAGAGCTAAAATTAAAAAGTCTGCTTAAATCAATCAACGGCTTGAAAAATATGGAGAGCGTCTTAAATACACCCTAGCGTCCGTGATGTTTTTACGTTAATGCGCGCAGCGAGTTACAAGAGATCCCTTATGTCAACAGTTCTGCTTATTGTTCAGCTGATTATCAGTATTATTCTCACTGGTCTTATCCTGATTCAACGCTCCGAAGGTGGCGCGCTGGGTATTGGCGGCGGCG
>CAYXEB010000097.1:0-8009 GCA_964463835.1 uncultured Hellea sp. | reverse complement strand
AAGGAACTTCGATTTGACGGTCAAAACGGCCCGGACGCAGAAGCGCTTTATCTAAAACGTCAGGGCGGTTCGTGGCCGCAATAATAATGATACCTTCATCGCCTTCAAAGCCGTCCATCTCAACCAAGAGCTGGTTAAGGGTCTGCTCTCGCTCTTCATGACCACCTGATGTGCCCACGCCTCTATGGCGTCCTACCGCATCGATCTCATCGATAAAGATAATACAGGGTGCGTTCTTACGTGCATCAGCAAACATATCGCGCACACGCGAGGCGCCAACACCAACAAACATTTCAACAAAGTCAGAACCAGAAATCGTAAAGAAAGGTACGCCTGCTTCGCCAGCAACGGCGCGGGCTAAAAGCGTCTTACCTGTACCCGGAGGTCCTATGAGCAAAGCGCCCGTTGGAATACGAGCCCCAAGACGCGTGAAACGGCCTGGGTCTTGTAAAAACTCGACGACTTCTTTGAGGTCTTCTTTCGCAGATTGTACGCCCGCAACATCGTCAAACGTCACTCGTTTGGTATTCTCGGTCAGCATCTTGGCGCGAGATTTACCAAAGCTCATCGCGCCGCCGCGTCCGCCCGCCTGCATTGAGCGGAAAAACATTATAGAAAGCCCAACGATCAAAAGAAGCGGCAAAGCATTAATCAAAACTGCCATTAAGGTACTGGTGCGTTTGACCTCTTCAAAGGCGAAAGGCACATTGTTAGCCTCGAACATTTGAATTGTATTGTCGCTTTGGTATTGCGGACCATTTACTACAAAGGGCCGGTCTTCATTCGTTTTGCCCGTAATTTTGCCTTCAGCGTCGCTAATCACAGCAGATGAAATTTCACCCGCAGTCGCTTTTTTAGTCAATTCTGAATAAGTGTATTCAGTCGGGGCGGAGCCCGCTTGCAAGGATGTTTGCGAAACAGATATCATGACGAGGAAGAGCGTAATGATAAGCGCCCATACCGCGAAATTTCGCATTGATTTGTTATCCATGATGATTCACCAAAATTGCCAATATTGTCTTCTGTAACACATAAGCATTCGAAAGTTAAAATAAAGAAGCGATAGCGGTTAATTTACAGGAGTTTTTCGTTTTAGAGGTAATTAATTCTTAGTCAGCGACTCTAAACGCTCTCTTACGAGGCATTTTATATCCACCTCAGGCCGCTCATCTGTTGAAAAGGCCATATTTTGACGAATAATCACTGGCATGCAGGGGCGTACGGATTTATGCCCCGTCGATATCAGGGCTTTAAGTCTTTTTGATCGCGGTATTTTCAAATTATAATTTGCACATAGCTCATAACCAGAGCGCTTAGACGACGCTAAAAAACGCCCATCCCAGATTTGAGAATATTCCGTAAGGACAATCTTCGAAGCCCGCGGTACAATCTTCTTATCTTTACGCCCTAAAACGGCGACCTTATCGCGGCAAATAAGCAATCCTCCCCGATGGCTAAGAGTTTGTGCGCCCAAAAAGGTAAAGCCCTTAATGTCACCAGCTTTAAGGCTTTTATATAAACGGTCTAACCTGTCGCGCTCTATAACGCCCCCACTACCCCCAACGCAGCGCATTGCATGAGCTAGTAACTCTAACGGCGGTTGCTCTGAAAAAATGATTTCGCCAGCATAGCCAATTTCCGCGTTCTGGAGAACCCTTTGAAACAACCGATGTTCTTCTGAAAGACCAAAAGAAAGTTCTTTTGCAGTTGTTAAAAGATAATCTCTTAGCGGATTATGCCCGGTTAAATATTCGCGAGCGCGAATGCGGGCGTAGTCGCGATTTTGATTACTAGGGTCTTCCGCCCATTTAAGATTATTCTCCTTATTATAGCGCCTTAAATCTGCCCGCGAGACCGCGAGCAATGGACGGCAAAGACTTATACCCGCCAGCTGTGGCCATAATGCCCCATAATATTTCTCTGCCATACCGGCCGCGCCGCGCCAATCCGTTTGCCGATCATAGCGCATAAGAAGCGTCTCCGCCTGATCATCTTGATGGTGAGCGGTAAGTAAGTGACTTATCTTATTTTTTCGACAAAACTCTCCCATCAATTCGTAACGGGCGCGGCGCGCTTTTTCCTGAATTCCGGTGTTCGGATTATCATGAGACCATTTTAAAATATGAGCTTCACAGCCTAAGTCTTGCACAAAGTTTCTGGCCTCTAAGGCTTCATTCGCGGAGCCCGCTCTCAAATCATGATCAACAATTAAAATGAACGCGCATTGTGGATGATCTCGTAAAGCGTGAACAAGAGCGGTACTATCTCCGCCGCCAGAATAGGCAATGGCGAACCGTTCAGCAGAATTCGGAATTAACGCCGATAATTTTGGGTAAAGCTGGGCTTTAAGCATGGCCCCGCCTATCAGTTTATAGCGCTAGCATCCAGTCCGGGCGGCTTCCACTTTCGCCTTTTCTTTCGTCGAGGATGGCGCATCGGGAAATTGCGCCGGGAAAGTCGCCAAGGTTTGGCATGCTTCGGCTTTATTGCCTAACTGTCGCAAAGCCGCCGCGAGCCGGACCATTGCATCAGGCGCTTTCACGCCTTTCGAATTCTCGCGCATTGACGCAATATATGCATCCGCCGCGTCCGCATAACCTGAGCGGACATAATAGCTCTCACCAAGCCAGAAGTTTATTTCGTCTTTGTCAGTCGCGTCAGGGTTAAATTCAAGATATTGTTTAAAAGCAGTTTGCGCGCCAGCGAAATCGCCTTCAGCAAGCTTTTTCTGACCGGACTTACCCAATTGCGAAACATCATTTGTAGCATATGAGGTCACATCGCTTGGGAATGCCTCTGAGCCTTGATATGTATCCTGAATACTAAGAGCGCGTTCTTTGAAAACAGGCGCGGCAGGAATTTGCGACAGCTGAGTTGAGTCATATGTTGGGTCTGAATAGGTTAGTGGATTTGAATAGGTCTCAGATTGTCCTAAATAAGGATCAGATTGAACAACTGAACCTGAGCTAAAACTCTGATTTTGCCCGTAAGTACGAGGCGTATAGGGGTCGGATTGCACAGATGACCGAGAGGTGGTTTCAGAAGATATCAAATCCACGGCATTTAAGTGAACCTTCATTCGGTCAATTAAGGCCTGTTTTATTTGTACCTCCGCCGCCATAACTTCGATTTGTTTGACCAGTTCGTCCCGCTCATACCTTAGAGTTTCCACTTCTCCTGTTAAGGTCCGCTGAGATTTTTCAAGCGCGTCCATTCTCTGCATCAAACGTTCGGCAGCAGGGTCTCCCGTCAACATACGGCCTTCCAACGTTTTCAAACGCTGGGCGAGCTGGGCGTCTACTGCAGAAAGTTCTTTTTTACTTTGGGCGTGAGCAGGTAACGTGAAAAAAGTCGACGTCATCAGAAGGGTGATAAATAATTTTGGCACAGGGTTCATCCTTTCGCGACAGACCTGATCTTTACTTAAGCACATAGCGCCCAATTAAAAAGTCAGGTCAAGGCTGACCCGACTATATAGCCAAATTATGGCAATTCTCATTAAAAGGTCGTTAAGTTTTACCCAACACCTCCAGTTTTTACACTCGTAAGGCCATTGCGATTTCGCGCCCAACCTGCTTCACTTGAGCGTCCGTCAATTGGCCGCTCTTTGCCGTAAGATACGGTTGTTAAGCGTGAAGGCACCACGCCTTGGCCTACAAGAAACGATTTTATTCTCTCTGCGCGCCGCGCCGCGAGCGCCAAATTATATTCACGCGTTCCCCGCTCATCGGCATTACCTTCTATAACTGCGGAGGCATTTCTGTAATTATTGAGCCAATCAGCTTGACGGCTAAGGGATTGACGAGCTTCAGTGGTCAAATCATAGCTATCATAGTTGAAAAATACACGGGGCTCACCGCCCGATTGATAAGCAAAATCTGCGACTGAACCAGGCGTTGGCGCATTGGGATCGACGGTAACGGGAGGAACGTCAATAATTGGAGATTGCTCCACAACAACAGGCGCTGGTGTTGGCGCCGTTGCAACGACTTCAGCAGGCTTGCTTTCTACAACTTTTTGAATCACAGGCTCAGGGTCTGCTTTCGTCGCGCAAGCGCTCAGCCCGGCAATAAGACTAATTATCAGTAGAGTTTTTCTTATTATCATTCTGTTCTCCCTTTATATTTATTACTACGCTCTATTATAAAGCTTGTAGGTAGCCACCAATCAAGCACAAACTTAGATAAGCTCAAGTTTATTAGGTCTTTTTATAAAATAGTGCGATTTATGACAAAATTTGGGCAACACAAAATTTATCGCCGCAACGGAGAGCATTATTGCAACAAAGGAGACCAGGCCGGATCGGATGCTCGGCCAGGTGTATTTATCTTGCGTATATTTTGCCCCGTCAAATCGACCGACCATACCTGATTGTACCCATTGCGGCCCTTTGTTTCTCTTGAAAACAAAATAACCCGGCCATTAGGCGACCAAGTTGGACCTTCATCGAGATAACTTTCTGTCAACGTCCGCTCGTCAGATCCATCCGTATTCATTACTCCAATTGAGTAACGTCCATTCCGGCTTTTGACGAAGGCTATTTTATCACCGCGCGGTGACCAAACTGGCGCCGAATAACGCCCTTTACCAAAACTAATGCGTTTCACATTGCTCCCATCTGAATTCATAGTATAAATTTGAGGTGACCCTCCACGGTCAGAGTTAAATACAATCTTACGGCCATTAGGAGAAAAACTTCCAGAAACATCAATCGCGGGTTCTGATGTTAAACGCGTCGTTGAGCGCGAGCGAAGATCCATTTTATATAAATCACTATTGCCTTTTTCCATCATTGACATAATTAAGTTCTTGCCATCTGGTGAAAATCGAGGCGCAAATGTCATTCCCGGAAAATTGCCCAAAAGCTCACGCCGACCCGTCTCAATATCAAGCAAGTAGACCTGTGGCACAACATTCTCATAGCTCATAAAGGTAATTTTTTGAGCAGAGGGTGAAAAACGCGGCGTTATGACTAGGTCTGAACCAGCAAGCAAATATTGAGGCGAATGTCCATCTTGATCCATAATAGCGAGACGCTTTTTACGATCTATCTTTGTCCCTTTTTCATCAACAAACACAATGCGACTATCAAAATAACCCTCTTCACCAGTCAAGGCTTTATAGATTGCATCCGACGCCTTATGCGCAGTTCGCCGCCAATTATCTGGCGTAGTTGCAAACCGTAGACCCGCAAGCTGTTTGCCTGCGAAAACATCCCACAGCCGGAATTCCACACGGATTTTAGTCGCGCTCTCCCGCACCACCTGGCCTGATACTAGAGCATCGGCCTTAATGACCCGCCAATCAGCAAAGGTGGGTTGATAATCAATATTGGTTTGGCGTTCTATAAAACTGGCGGGGTCTAAGGCATCAAATAAACCCGAGCGCTCCAAATCAGCGCGAACCACACTGGCTATATCAGCCCCAATAACGCTGTTTTGAGAATCCGTGGCTAAAAAGTCAGGAATAGCAATCGGCGTGGGATCAACATTACCCTTAGTAATATCAATTTCGAGCTGCGCGAACGCTTTATCCGCGGCGAAAACCGCCACAAAGCTCAGAAAAATAGCTGCAATTAAACGTTTCAAAACCGTATCCTTAAGTTTCTAATCTTACGCGAGTGGTATAGTACAAATTATACATCTGGACGAAAGTTTAGTTTCATCTCGCGCCATTGGCTATATTTTTCCGCAGGTAAAAAATCATAGGGCTGGCATTTGTTAACTGCTCTAATGGCTTCATCCGCCGCTAATTTATGAAAATGATTGATCTCACGAAAACTACCGAGTTTTACCTGATTAACATAACCATCAGGGAACAAACTCACGTTTACAGGGACAACTAACTCCTCGGGGTTTGGCGCGGCGGCCGGAATAGACCAGCATTTATACATAGCAGACTGTAAGGCATTCAGTTCAGAAATCGTCATTGCCGAGCCCTCCCCCACGCCCTCGCGCGCGACATCTGCAAACACATAATTACTTGCTTCAGACTGTAATGTTTGCTGCTGATTAACCTCAGGCGCTTGCTCCCTGACACGGTTTATAAGGCCTGCCAACATGTCCAAATCAACCTCTTGAGGCTTTTCTGGCTCCGCCGGCACGTCAGGCACCTCAATCACGGACTCGGTAGTATCAGGATTCTCAGCGACATTAATAAGTTCAGCCAGTTTATCTAAATCAATTTTCTCTGGTATATCGGGTTCAGCTGGCGCTTCCGGCACTTCTATTTTTTCTTCAACAACCTCGAGCGTTTCGGCAACCTTGACTGCTTCTGCGGCAACATCTTCGACGCGCTCTTGTAGCTCGCCGGCATCCTCTACGTTCTTCATTGGCGTTTCGAGTGTCATGGGCTCGGGCTCAGGGTCAGGCCAAACGTCTTTTATAGGCTTTGGCCGTTTCACCGACGCCTTTATATTCGTCAGCTCCTCAATAGAAACCATTTCAATCGGAATTATCTTATTGTCTTCAAAAGGTTTTATCTCAGCCCTAAACAGAAAAAGACCGCCTAAAAGCGCAGCCGCATGCAATGACAGTGATATCAGAATACCGAAATTCATCTATTGCGAAATCGGGTCCGTTACGAGGCCCAAATTAGAAAACCCAGCCGAATTCACTCGCGCCATAACTTTCATGACAGCCCCATAGTCACTATCTTGGTCTGCGCGAAGATATATACGCTCATCATAGCCATTAGCAGAAACCGCTACAAGTCGAGACGCCAGATCATTAAGCGTAATTTCCTCGTCCTGAATAAACACTCTTCCATCAAAATCGACGGTTATTGTAATAGGTTCTTGCTCGGAGGGTAGAGATTTAGCGTCGGTTTTCGGTAGTTCAACTGGTACACCTACTGACAGCAAAGGAGCTGCAATCATAAAGACAATCAACAACACAAGCATAACATCCACCAATGGCGTAACATTAATCTCCGCGTTAAGGCCATTGCGTCCGCGGCGTCCATGAGAGCCGCGCCTTCCACCTCTTGATGATGTTCCTATTGCCACAACGCTTACCCTTTAGAGATTTTGCGAGATAAAATAGCCGAAAGCTCGTCAGCATAACCGTCAAGGCGGCCAGCATATTTATCAATATCTGTAGAATATTTATTGTAGAAAATAACCGCTGGTATAGCTGCAATAAGGCCAAGAGCTGTCGCAAAAAGCGCCTCGGCAATACCAGGAGCCACAACAGATAAATTTGTATTCTGCGAGGCTGCAATCGCCCGGAAGGAATTCATAATCCCCCAAACTGTTCCAAATAGCCCTATAAAAACAGAGGCAGAGCCAATTGTTGCCAGAACAGATAATCCCCGTTCCGCTTTAGAGAGTTCTCGGTTCACGACAAGGTTCATAACGCGGTCAATCCGCTCATGTGTTGATAAAATCGCCGCGTCCTTGCGCGCTGTTTTCATGCTCTCTTCATACTCGCGCATTGCCGCTGCAAAGACGCGCGCCATAGGGTCTCTTGTATCGCCCGCCATAGCCCTGGAGAGCTCATCTAAGGTTTTACCAGACCAAAACGTCTCTTCGAATAAAGTCGCCCGGCGTTTGAGCAAAAACATGGTAATGCCTTTATCCACTGCGATCGCCCATGACCAAATAGAGGCCAACACCAGTATGATCATAACCAATTTGACAACCCAATCAGCTGCTTTGAATAGCGCCCAGAAGGTGAAATCACCATTCGATACAGGCTCAAGAGCACTCACCTGCATTATTAAATCTATAAGATACATATATTTCTTTCAAAGCACCGATTCGTCATAGAGCAATCTAACCACTATTTATGCTTGGTTTAAGGGAAATCACCAGGCAAGAGCTAATTAAGAGGCCGTAAGGTTTGCTTTTAAAAATCTTTTCTTAACCATAGCCTAGAAGAATAAAGTTAGCAGATAAATAATATTTTCTTTCTCGTTCAGACATAATTCAGACGCAATGTAAGAGAAGAATGTTCAAATGGAGGCATTTATGTCAAAACTCACACCTTTATTAACCCTTACCTTACTGG
>CAYXEB010000096.1:0-8016 GCA_964463835.1 uncultured Hellea sp. | reverse complement strand
CGGCAATGGCAACGACACGATCGAAGGCGGTCTCGGTAATGACATGATAGTCGGCGGCGATGGTAGTGATAGCTATATCTTTAATATCGGAGATGGTCAGGACATTATTCAAGACGATGGCTTTTTTGATACCGACGCCGCAATCTTTATCGGACGTAATCTGGCCGATGCAACATTCTCGCGTGAAGGTGATAGCTCGACCTTCACGGTTAGCTTCGCCAATGGTGACAGTGTGGAAATTATTGGAGGTCTATCAGGTAGCGGTACCGCTATTGAAGAATTGGTCTTTGACGATCAGACAATCAATCCGAATACAATTGACTTCGCAATTAGTGACGTCATCGGCATGGACGGAGATGATAATCTTGTCGGAACCTCATTAAGCGAAACACTTATCGGAGGGCTTGGCAATGATGACATTTCGGGCGGCGCGGGTTCAGATGTTTACATATTTAATGCCGGCGATGGTAATGATACGGTTGATGATAATGGCGTGACTGGCGAAGCAGATACGTTGCAATTCAACGATTTTGTTTTGGCAGAGGCCTCATTCGTACAGCGCGGACCCGATTCTTTCTCAATCGAATTTGAGAATGGGGACAGCGTGTTTGTCGAAAACGGCCTCACGACTGGCGGGGATCGGATTGAAAACTACACTTTCACGGACCAAGCGATAACGGTCGAAGATGTGCAGGCGCGTCTCGATGCTCTTAGTGGTACAAATGATGATGATATCATTGTTGGGCAGTCGGCTGATGAAACATTTGAAGGCTTTGACGGTAATGACGAGATCAATGGCGGCGGCGGAAATGACAATATTCGCGGTGGTGACGGCGATGATATTATTACTGGCGGAACTGGCGACGATACCCTTCGGGGAGATGACGGCACGGATACATATCTATTTGCGCAAGGTGATGGCTCGGATGTAATCGGTGTCACCTTCAACGATACTGTGCAGGACCGTATTATCTTCACCGATTATGTTGCGGCAGACGCAACTATCGGCCGCGGTGACGCCGATACATTTGATAGTAATGACCTCGTGATCAGTTTTGCTAATGGCGATCAAGTCACAGTCGAAAACTATTTCTCCGGCGGAATCGATATTGATGATATCGAATTCGTCGATAGACCCGTGACTCGTGCTGAAATAACGCAACAACTAATTGATGCACAAGCTACGAACGGAGACGACATCATTACCGCTTTTGGTACCGATGACGTACTCGAAGGCGGCATTGGTAATGATCTATTGTTTGGCGAAGGCGGGGATGACACCTATATTTTCAATAGTGGCGATGGAAATGATACGATTGATGATTCCTTCGGCACCGACGTTGTAAGGTTTACGGATTTTAGCTCCGCTGATGCAACTTTCTCGCGGCAGGGCGATGATATCATAATCAGTTTCACCACAGGTGATAGTGTCACGGCCCGCGCTGAATTTAACGCAGAATTTAGCAGCTTCGTTGAAACTTACGAATTCACGAATGAGACACTCACATATAATGATATCTTAGACATCATCGATAACCAGGGTAATGTGGGCCAAGTCTTTATTGGAACGGACGGCAATGATGATCTGTTTGGCGGGGGTGGTGACGATGAATTCACAGGCGGTCTGGGAGATGATACCCTTGATGGCGGTGCTGGTAACGACATCTATAACTTCAGTTCTGGTGATGGTGTTGATACTATATTTGATTTTGAGGGCGATGCTGACCTTGTCGTGTTCACCGACTATGCTTCCACTGATGCCACAGTCTTGACCTCTGGTTTTGACCTTGTTCTGGCCTTTGAGAATGGTGACATTGTCACAGTATTTGACGGCGTTGAAGGATCTTTCGGTCTTGTCCCTCTCGACGGGCTGATCCTTTTAGATGATGACTTTATAGATGATGGCTTTGGTGACAACTTCCCTCCAGCGATTGAAACGTTCCAATTCACTGACGGTACGTTCACTGTAGACCAAATTATTGATATGGCCGTCTTTGTTCCTGGAGAAGATTTTATAGGTGACGAGACAGACAATGTTCTGACGGGCGGTTTTGGTGATGACTTTATTGAAGGGCTTGGCGGCGATGACACGCTTATTGGCGGCCTAGGTTCAGATGAATATTACTTTACTGCAGGGGATGGTAATGACCTGATTATCGAAGATGGTAATTTCCTTGATAATGACGTTATTTTTATTGAAGGATACCTGCCCAGCGATGTTGAGGCGTCATTCGACAATGAGACTGGATTACTAACAGTCAATTTCCTTAGATCAGACGATTCCTTTACCTTCTTGGCTGAATTCCCGAACAACTCGATCGAGGAATTTGTCTTCCTCGGTGACTTAGAGGATGAGACAGATGACGTCGTGCTTCAATTCTTCGACATTTTTGACATTGCGTCGGGTGAAGATCCGTTCTTGGAACAGGTATTCGTCGACGATGGTCTAGATTTACTGGTCTAATTGATAGCTCGGGTAAGGGCTATTTTATTCCTCACGGAAGGCTCGGCTTAATTGATCCGTTGCAGGCTTTAATAAATAGTTTATCGCAGATCGTTTGTCAGTTTGCATGAACGCTTCGGCAGGCATGCCTGGAACAAGAACCAACCCTTCTCTTAACCGCGCGAGTTCGTCTGCAGGTATTTCAATTCTCACCGTGTAGAATGGAAAGCCTGTGACGGGGTCTTGCGTGGTGTTGGCAGAAACAGCCATGACCGTGCCATTAAGCTCTGGTGTCGTGCGCTGGTTGAATGCCGACAGACGCACAGTTGTGGGTTGCCCAAAATAAATCTGATCAATTGAGGCCGGCTCGACTTGCGACTCCACAATAAGGCGATCTGTATCGGGAATAATATCCATAATGGGGTTAGCTGGCGTAACCACGCCGCCTATCGTGGTAATCGTCATATTATGGACGCGTCCCGAGACGGGGGCAATAACGTCAATCCGGCCCACTTGATCTCTGGCGGTAATAAGTTGCTCTTCTAAATCACTAATTTGCGACTCAATGGTCCGGAGTTCGGTCAAAACTGCTTCTTGTCTGGAGCGCGTCACTTGTAAGATAGCAATCTCTGTTTCCCCGATTACAGTTCTCGTTCGGGCTATGTCAGACTGCAAGCTCGCGATTTGACCTTCGAGTGCGGCTTGATCTCGCTCTAATGTTGAAACACGGGTTTGACTTACAAAGCCCTTTTGTAATAGGGGCCGCAGTCCAACCAATTCCTTTTGAACGAGCACTAATTGGCGCTGATTGGCCGAGACTTGTGACGTAAAACCAGATATCTGATTTTCAGATTGCTGCACCCGTTTTCTTAACTGGGAAATCTCCCCGTAAAAACCTTGCTCGCGCGCGGTAAATAACTTCGTTTGATCGTTTATGAGGATGGCTAAGTTGGGAGATTTGTCGGTCTTCGAAAATATGGATGTCCAATCAATTCGTTGATCGCCATTGCGTTCAGCTCGCAATCTTGCCTTCAGAGCTTTCGCCTCATTTAAGCGGTTTTGTAAAAGATTGCGGTTTGCACTGAGTGAAGTGGCTTCAAGGCGTATGACTACATCGCCAGCTTTGACATTATCGCCATCTCGCACAAGGATTTCCTCGACAATGCCGCCGTCAAGGTGCTGAAGAGTTTTGGGCTTTCCTTCGACCACAACTGTGCCAGGTGCTATAACCGCACCTTGAAGCGGCGCGAAAAAAGACCAAGCCGCAAAACCAGCCACCAGAGCAACAATCAACCCAAAGCCCGTCAACAAATACCCACCGTAGCTGGAATTATTATTTTTAGTTATGTCAGACGAAACCTGATTAGGTTGCAACTTACCATCTTCGTTATTTTGTTTCAGAATCATAATTTGGTTCCGCCTGTCGTCACACCCCCAGTACTTAAGGCCGAAAATTTGGGTTTTTGTTTTTCTCGCTTTTTGTGCTTTTTATGTTTCTCTTGCATGGTTTTTAACACCTGTTCTTTTGGCCCAAAATCTTCAACACGACCATTATTTAACAGCAATAGCATATCAACCGACGCTATTGCGCTTGGTCTGTGTGTCATAATGATTACGGCACTTCCTCGTTTACGGCTGCCCATTATTGCAGCGCTCAAGGCCGTGTCGCCTTCATTATCCAAATTAGCATTCGGCTCATCAAGCACTACAAGCTTTGGATCACCGTATAGAGCTCGTGCCAACGCAATGCGTTGTACTTGACCTCCAGAGAGCACCACAGCTTCCCGCCCGATGGAGGTCTCATAGCCCTTCGGCATTTTTAAGATCATCTCATGAACGCCAGCCCATTGCGCGGCTTGCACAACCGCCTCATCAGCCGCTTGCGGATCAAACCGGGCTATATTGTCTTTGATCGTACCATCAAATAACGCAGCATCTTGTGGTAGATAGCCAATATGACGCCCAAGGCTTTCCATATCCCATTGATCGAATGTGGCTCCATCAAGGCGTACGAAACCGTTGCGCGGAATCCATAACCCGACTAGCAGCCTGGCTAATGTCGACTTACCCGCGGCGCTTGGACCAATAACACCTAGGCCTTGCCCAGGGTTGATCTCAAAACTCACATTCGTAAGAATTGTTTCACCTGAACCCGGCGCCAACATTGTGACGCCTTGCATCGATATGTGTCCTTTAGGGTCTGGGAGCTGAAGGCTCTCTTCCAAAGCCGGCACGGCCTTGTAAAATAAGTTCAAGCGATTGTACGCCGCACGGGCATTGATGAACCCTTTCCACTGACCGATCGCCATTTGAACTGGAGCGAGCGCCCTACCCATAATAATTGAAGCTGCAATCATAGCCCCCGGAGTTATAATTTGAAGAACAGCTAAGCCCCCCCCTAACCCAAGGATTGCTGATTGCAAAAACATACGAAAAGACTTTGTTGTCGCGCTATAACCTCCGGCACGATCACTTCCGATTGTATGTAAGCGAGCTCCTTCCTCATGCGCATTTTGCCAGCGAGCCATAATATGCCGCGACATCCCCATAGCGGTCACAGTCTCGGAATGACGATGACAATCTTCAGCGATCTGTCGGCTTCGCCCAAGCTGCTGGCGAGCATCCGTAAGAGCTTTGCGTGTTGTCAATTCATTGAGCGAAGCCACGATAAAAACAAGTATGGCTCCAATTAGAGCCGCGACACCCAATGTCCAATGCAACATCCAAATGACGGCGATGAATAAGGGTGTCCAAGGAAGATCAAATATAGTGCCAGGACCTGGGCCAGACATAAAATTTTTCACCGACGACAAGTCGTCCAAAGGACGGGTGGTTGCTCCGAGCTTTCCATAAAGCCCCTGTTTCAACCAGATGCCAAATGTACGTTCTTTGAGATCTTCTTCAATACGGTTTCCGATACGAACCAGCACGCGGGAGCGGATGAACTCCATGCCTCCCAAAAAAGCATATAGTCCAGCCATGAGTAAGCTTAAAGCGACAAGCGTAGACATGCTTCGGCTTATCAGAACTCTATCATAAACTTGTAGCATGTATAAGGGGCCCGTCAGCATGAGGATATTAATGACGGCACTGAAAACACCCACACCAATAAGGGCGCTGCGAGTGCGCAGCAATGCCGTGCCAAGCTCTGTCATCTTAGTGTCAGATTTTTTCTGAACCACGTCCTTACCCTAACTTTCTTTTGTGACGCATATCTGCGCTTTCTTCTTATAAACTATGCAGAGTTTTAACCTTACACTGTAATATACTAATGAAGAGAAAGCAGATAGAGTCTCAAACCATTCAATATAAAATTTGTTTTTTTAAAATCTATTTATTCGAATTCATGAGTGCCTAATTCCCCAATAAGTAATCTTAGCAATAACCGTATAGTATATTGTTCATGCTCAGCTGATGCTAGCGCTAGGTCAGCTTCCAGCTTATTTCGCGCGGCATCTAAAACATCCTGACTAGATGATATTCCCGCCTTTTGTCTTTCGCTCACGCTGGTTAAAGTCTCTGTGTTTGCAGCTACGCTGGCCCGTTGGCCTTCGATTACCCCGCGATTACTTTGCAACTGTGACCAGAACCGCATCACTTGTAAATCAATAAGCCTGCCAACATCTTCGTAATCAAATCGCGCGGCATTATATAGAGATTGGGCTTGTCGCGTTTGAGAAGCTCCAATTCCGCCTGTGTAGATCGGCATTGAAACTCTAACCCCTATGTTTAGATCATCATCACTTAAGATTGTAGGGCTTGTATCTCGCCTGGACGATGCATTAGCCTCAAGAGAAACAGTCGGGTAGCCCTTACGCTTCTCCGACTTTAAAGTGACTTCGCGGCTCAGCATTGTGAACTCGCTCGCTTTTAACGCGGCACTTCCATCACGTGCCAACTGTTGCAAATCCTTTAGGTTATTTGGTATTGATTTAGTAGCTTCAATTGGAAGTGTCGCTACCTCAACAGACTGTCCCGTTTTAGAAAGTAAAATTGACTGCATATTCGCGATATCGGCCTTTGAGGCCGAAAGTTGGGCGCGCGCACTGATAAGCTGACTATTGGCCTGAGATACATCCGTAGTTGTAGCATCGCCAATTTTACGCCTCGCAATTACAATCTCCTCAAGTTCTTGTAATGTCGTTACAGTTTCAGACAAAACATTAACTTCATTCTGAGCCCGGTAAAGAGACATATAGTCTTGAATGACTTCAGCAGCGATTTGCATCGATGAGTCCATAAAGTTGGCTTGACTGGCCTCTGCCACGTAAAAAGCATTACGCTTAGCCAGTTTGCGCCGACCTCCATTAAAAAGGGTTTGAGTTAGATTTAGAGATACAGATTGAGGTGTCGTGTTTTGATTAAAATCCACCCCTGTTTGCAGCTCACCATCCCGGTCAGTTTTAAAGATGCTTCCGTTCAAGCTCACTTGAGGTAAATAGCTGCCGTGAGCCTCAACAATAGCTTCTCTGGAGGCATTAGTCTGTTCGCGCAAACTATTTAACGCGGGGTGATGGCTATAGGCACTCAAGAACAGCGCCTCAAGAGCGCTCGTCGTATGCGAATTTGAAGGAACAGCGGGCTGCGCGGTATCCGCAGATAAATCCAAGGCTCTAGCCTCATATTGAATAAGCTCCGCGTCGAGAATGACGTCTTCACTTTTTATTGGATCATTTTTTCGAGGAAAAACTATCGGCGTTATTGATTCCTGCGCAAGGTCATCAGAATCGTTGATTTGTGTCGTTGTAGATTGAACTTCTGTATCATCAAACTTAATAATAGTACTATCAAAATCCAAAACCTGTATATCATCTGAATCGACGTCAGTTTGTTGCAATCGAGATATGGGGGCTAATATTTCAGCCATATCCTCAGTTACGACACCTAACTCATGGCGGTCCATCATTGCTAATGTAGCTATAGCATCGGCGTCGCCTGCGGCTGCGGCTTGGGTATACCAGTTTCTAGCTTCGTAATAATTTTGCTCTTTTCCCTCACCCATAAATGACATGTAGCCTAAATTAACTTTAGCATGCACATCACCCAATTTGGCAGCAGTCGTATACAGTAAGTAGGCTTGTAACAAATCCTGCGGCACACCTTGTCCATCATGGTATGCTTTGGCTTGTTCAAAAATTTTACGTGCTTTCGATACCTCAACAGCATGATTTTCGAGTTCTGGTGCAGCGAACGAATTCGTAAATGATATATACATGAAAACTGAAAAACCAAATAAGCGATATGGGGCTTTAAAATGCATAATTAACCTTTTCGGTAGTTGAAACATTACGCAATAAACATGCCAATTACGGTCCGTCGTCATATAAAAATGGCACAGATTATGGGTCAAGCTAAGAGAGACTTTGTTGACCTCTTTGGTTGATATTTAAGCGACGGCTTTGCGGTAATGCTAACGTCGATGTTCGATTGTTTTGGTTTTGATCCTTTCTCTTCTGTTTAAAGTAGATTGGGCCCGGCTGAAGTAGACGTCAGCTGGCGTCACAGTACCAGACCTAGGCATGCCGAAACGTCAAAAAGAACTTGCAAAACGGGAGCTATCCACACAAGACACT
>CAYXEB010000095.1:0-8054 GCA_964463835.1 uncultured Hellea sp. | reverse complement strand
GGTGAGTGGTAGGGGGAGAGGGACTTGAACCCCCGACCAACCCGTTATGAGCGGGTGGCTCTAACCAACTGAGCTATCCCCCCACTGGTCAATGAAGCGGCTCTATAGCGCGGCGGACGGGCAAGGCAAAGAGGCAATTTGCATTGTTTTTAAAAATTTACGCCCCGAAATTAACGTCCAGATATTAACGCATTGAAAGCGCGACAAACTCACAAAGTAATCTTCGCGTCTCTCGCGGGTCTATAATATCTTCGACAGCGTAATGCTCGGCTGTGCGAAATGGTGATGTGACTTTGGCGAGGCGGATTTTGATTTCGGCCAATTTTTTCTCTGGGTTTTTGGACGCGGCGATTTCGCTTTGATAGGCAACCTCTACGCCCCCGTCTATCGGCAGGCTTCCCCAATCCCCGCTCGGCCAGGCAAAGCGGTATTGATATCGCGCATGATTAGACATGGCCGCCCCCGCCACGCCATAAGCTTTGCGAATGATAACATTGGCCCAAGGCACGGTGGCGTTATAAATCGCGTTCATAGTTTCAATCCCGCGCCGTATCGTGGCCGTGCGCTCGGCCTCTAGTCCAATCATAAAGCCGGGATTATCGACCAAATGAATAACGGGCATAGCGAATTTTTCGGCCAGAGCGGTAAAGCGCTTGGCTTTCTCGGCTGTGTCCGCCGTCCACGACCCACCCAGAAAAGTCGGGTCACTTGCCAGCACCGCCACAGGCCAGCCGTCAAAACGCGCAAAGGCGGTTATCACGCCCCGCCCCCAGCGGCGGCCCATTTCAAAAACGCTGTCTTTATCTGCAACCGCTTCGACAATGCGCCGCATATTATAGGCTTTGGATTTATCGCGCGGCACAATCGAGAGCAGCGTCTCTTCTGCGCGGTCCGGCGGGTCCGTCGTCTCGACTCGCTCTAAGGGCGCGCCGACATAAGAGGGCAAATAAGATAAAAAACGCTGGGCCATCTCAAAAGCATCGGCCTCTGATTTTGCTTCATCATCAATCACCCCGTTGCGTGTATGAATGTTAGAACCCCCAAGGCTTTCTTTATCTTGGGTTTCGCCTAGGGCCGCCACGACTTGCGGGCCTGCGGTAAAAATTTGAGAGAGCCCTTTGACCATAACTGAGTAGTGGCTGGCAACACAGCGCCCCGCGCCCAAGCCCGCTGTCGGGCCCAGCGCTAAAGCAACCACAGGAACGCAATTGAGATTTTTGACAACATGTTCCCAGCCCGGCACATATGGCACATAGGTAAAGCCCATCTCTTCAATCATCTTGACCGAGCCGCCCCCACCCGTCCCGTCTATCATACGGATAAGCGGCAGGCGCATTTCATGGGCCATTTGTTCGGCTTGGGTAAATTTACGGTGGATAGCCGCGTCAGCCGCCCCGCCCCTGACGGTAAAATCATCGGCCGTGGCGACAACAGGACGGCCCGCAATATTCCCGCGCCCAAAGATAAAGTTGGATGGGCTAAAGTCTCTCAAATCCCCTTTGGCGTCATATGTTCCCTTGCCTGCAATTTTTCCAATTTCGCGAAAGGAGTCCTTATCCAATAGCTGGTCCATGCGCTCACGTACATTGAGCTTGCCTCGCTCTTTTTGGCGTTTGAGCTTATCTGGTCCGCCCATTTTTTCGGCGAGTTTTTGCCGTTTTGCTAATTCATTTAATTCGGAGTCCCAAGAATTTGTCATGAGCCACTCTCGCAAACCCGCTATGCAAAAGTAAAGCTTGTTTTCTGACATGGGACGCGGAATTATACTAACATGTTTACGCGCGACGAGTTTTTAAAGAAAATGCATGTCGAGGAGATTGATAACCTCCTGTTTAAAGGGGACGCCCTTGAAATGGGACTACCGCGGGTATTTGGCGGACAGGTTTTAGGCCAATCCCTAAACGCCGCCGTGCGCACGGTTGAAACCGAGCGCCGCCCGCATTCTTTGCATGCTTATTTTCTAAGGCCCGGAGACCTGACCCGTTCCATCATTTACGAGGTTGATCCCATTCGAGATGGGCGAAGTTTTTCAACGCGCCGCGTTGTTGCCAAACAAAAGGGTCAGGCCATTTTTAACTGCTCCATTTCGTTTCAAAAACTCGAAGATGGCCGCTCGCATCAAATGGACCTCCCCGAAGGCCTGCCAACGCCACATGATTTACAACCAGACTATTTAACAGCCCAAGATCTTATAAAAACCGTGCCGGGCATGACGATTGAAAAATTCCTCTCCATATATTTGATCTTTGATAAAGACATTATCGACATGCGCACGCCCAATCTTGGCAAGACAATTCGGCCAGGGTCTTACGAGCCCAAATATGGGTTTTGGTTCAAGTTCAATGACGCCATTGGAGATGACCCCATAACACACCGCACGCTACTGGCGTTTATCTCTGACAAAGCTTTGATGCTGACGGGAATGCTGCCGCACAATATGACATTTCAGTCGCATAAAATTATCGGGGCCAGCCTTGACCATTCGATGTGGTTTCATAGCGAAATTCGGGTCAATCAATGGATATATTATCATATTGATAGCCCCCGCGCCGCACGCTCTCGTAACTTCAATCGCGGAAGTTTCTATACGGAAAAGGGTGAGTTAATTGCCTCAACCACACAAGAAGGTTTAATGCGCGTTGTCGGCGCCCGTGAATAAGATTATAGGTCATTAAAGAAAGACACCGCTTTCATGTGTTTGCCGTAACATCAAATTATTTTCAAACGACGCAGTTGCAACACGAAAATTATTTGGAGGACCTAATTTCCATAAATCAAAGTCAAATTTTCTAAATTCTGCCGAGCCCATTAAGGCCCTTTCCCAAATCGAAAAATCAAATTCCTCTAGTGGTATCAATAGCTGAGTTTTTCTAACTATTTCCAAGAGCTTTTCCTGAATTTTAGGTTTCATATAAACCATTTTCCGTAGCTCAAGAAGCTCAAAGCCTGGATTTGCAAGTGTCCCATTTTTCAAATTATTGTAATGTAAATTGTGCTCAACTCCGAGGTGACGTTGTACTAAAATATTGGACAATCGTAGCACTTCAACCTCTTCAAAAGTTTTAGATTCGTTGGATTTCATATTCGAATCTCGCAAAAATCCAATTTTCATCAATTGCAACAACCTAGCGCTGGTATTTCCTTGATAAGGCTCCAAATGAAGGCGGTCAGCTTCAGAATAGGCATTGGCAACCAAGCCATAATTTATATCTACATTTATCCCAAAATCGCGGCCGCAAGTTTCGATAAAGGAATACCAGTTCCAACCATCACCTCTCTTGATATTTTGATAATATCTAGACGGCAAATAACTCTGCCAATGCCGGACAACGTAAAAGACTTCTAAGTTTCCTAGTTTTCGTAGCCGCCGTGTCATCTCTTTGGCTTGTGCAGGGCGACAATTTGAGGCAACCTCGCCGGAGAGAATAATCGTCTTAAACCCCTTTTTCTTCGTGTCGAAAATAAGCGTTTCCAGAGCGCTATATTCGCCTTTATGTGTTGCAGGACTTAAAATATCTCCATGCTGCCAAGGAAAACGCCCTCCTATATCAGGGTATAAAATCCCGTGCTCAGCGAGTAATTCACGTGAGCCTGATAACAAATGTTGAAATGTTGAGGTTCCTGTTTTGAAGTGTCCGATGTGAAGAAATATATTCAATTCGTTATCCAATCTCGACCCATTCGCCATTGGCCGATGTCTTACGCAAAGATTTGCAAGATGTCAGCTGTCAAATCCTTGATCTATATTGGAAGTCTAAAATTAGGTTCCATTGTCGGGCGCTCTCCTCTGTGCTACGCGTCGAGAAACGGAGGACACAATGAAAGCAATTCTTATTTCGACCTTTGCTGCGGCGGCTTTGACAGCCTGCAATTCAGGTGGCCCGACTTACGTCACAGCCAGCCAGATTCCCTCAGCAACTATCCAAGTCTCGGCAACGGGCAAAACCAATAAGGCCCCTGATATGGCCACTGTATCTGCGGGCGTCGTTACTCAAGGTAAAACGGCGCGTGAAGCGATGTTTGGAAATGCGACAAAAATGACCCGCGTCTTTGAAGAACTAGAAGCGGCGGGCATTGAGAAAAAATTTATCACGACCTCACAGCTCTCCCTGCAGCCCAAATATAATTACCAAAATAGGAAAGCTCCAAAAATTGAAAGTTATGAAGCGCGCAATACCGTCTCTGCCAAAACCGAAGATTTGGATAATGTCGGCGCGATGCTCGACGCCCTCGTCAAAGCGGGCGTTAATAATATTAACGGCGTCCAGTTTGCGGTAAAGGACTCTAATTCAGCCAAAGAGCAAGCCCGCAAAGACGCGATAAGCGAAGCTAGAGCCAAAGCTCAAGCCATGGCGGACGCTGCAGGTGTTAAGCTTGGCCGACTGACCTCGCTATCTGAATCAGGCGGACATTTCCGTCCGCCGCAAGCTGTTTCTTACGGTGCGGCTCTGGAGTCCAGAGCAGTAAGCACCCCTGTTTCAGCGGGCCAGCAGGAAATTAGCGTGACGGTCAATATGACCTATGACATTGCGCAATAAAGTGCATGCTGGTCTGTACCTCTATAAAACACTCTTAGCAACAATAATGGCAGCACCCTTAATGGCCTGTACTCCCACTCAATCCACGGCCTCAAAATTTGATGCATCGACTATGGATGATTTCTTATCCAATGCCGTGACATCCGGAGAAGTTATAGGGGTTTCGGCCCTAATATTTAAAAGCGGGCAGAGCGTATATAAAGGCGCGTTTGGCCTCAGAGATAGAGAACAAAATAAACCCGTAGAGCTGGATACGGTCTGGCGGATTTATTCCATGACGAAACCCATAACCTCCGCGGTTATCATGGACCTGCAAGATGAAGGCAAACTCTCATTAAGCGACCCGGTTATCCAATATATCCCCGAGCTCGTGGATATGCTCGTCGCGCAGAAGGGTGAAGACGGGAAACCCGTAATGGCACCGCAAAAGCAGCCTATGACGCTTGAAGATTTAATGCTTCACAGGGCGGGACTTGCTTATGGCATTTTTGGCGACGTCAACCCCGTCGAAACCCTTTATGCCAAGGCGGGTTTGTTTGACCCCAGTGAAACCCTTGAAACCAAAATGACAAAGCTCTCAAAGCTGCCTTTGATAACTCAGCCCGGTCAGGCGTGGTATTATAGCTATTCCATTGACGTGCTTGGCCGGATAGCAGAAATTGTCACGCGGCAAAGATTTGGCGATATATTGAAAGAACGTATCTTTGACCCGCTGGGCATGGATGAAACTGGGTTTTATGTAAAGCCAAACCAAAAAGCGCGCTTTGCAACCAATTACATCCAAAGGAAAAACGGAACCTATAAAAAAATTGAAAATCAACCCGCATTAAACTCGGATTCCTTTTTAACCGAAAACGCATTCCAATCAGGCGGGGGCGGATTAATTTCGACGCAGGATGATTATGCCAAATTTGCACAAATGATGCTGAGCGGAGGCGTTTATAATGGAGAACGTATTCTCAAAAAAACAACCGTTCAAACCATGATGTCAGACCAGATGGGTGATAATCCAACGTTCCTCTTCCCATGGCTGGGCGAAGATACGCATAAGAGTTTTGGCTATGGCGGCAGTATTGTGATCAAAGAAACGCCCGAGCACATTGCCCGCACGGGTGAAGGTCTCGACCAATGGGGATGGAGCGGCGCAGCGCGAACCACCTTCTGGATTGATCCGCCAAATGATAGCTTTGGAATTTTGATGCTACAATTTTTTAGCGAAGAAGACCCCACCATCCATCAAAACTTTCGTGCACTCGCCTATGACCTTATTACCAATGAGTAGAGCCGCATTTACTATTCCGCGACAATTCCAAGTCGCGTAAACAAGGCTCTATCTTCTGTCTGCGATGGATTATCGGTTGTCAAAAACGTTTCGCCTACAAAGATTGAATTGGCTCCTGCAAGGAAAACACAAAGCTTGCATCCGCATTAAGGTGCTTGTCTGAAGTGCTATTTTTATCAATTAAAACGGTCATATTGGAGCGGCTTTCCCACGATTGAAAGCATGTAAGCGTCTTATTTGAAATTACATCATATGAGCCCGAACTCATACGCAAGAAGCTTAGCTCGCAATAAGAAGTTTTTGTGTTTGCGCTTCCACTAAAGAGGTCATAGCAAAATAGAGTGATGTCGTATTAAGCGGTTTTGCCACGATTTTCACATCTCTATGCACCGCCAAATTATCGAATATTTGACTATGCGAAAAGTCGGTAAGTATCATAAATGGTACCGAAGAAAATTCTGGTAAGCCCTGCATTTTATCCAAAAACTCTGCATTATTTTCGCCCATCATACTTGAGTCTATCGCGATAAAATCAAAATTAACGCCCTTATCTTTTGCAAGTTTAACGGCTTTAATAGCATTCTCGAGAGAATTCACGCTTAAAGAATTGGAATTAAAAGACGCGATCTGTTTTGTGATAAGGTCAGATGCAATTTGATTATTAACGATAATCAATGTGCTTGCTCTTTCAAATCTCGTCATATTCAAAGCCTGTTTCTTCTGACGGGAACTAACAGGTAGGTTGAGATTAACAATAAATTCTGATCCTTCACCTACAACACTTTTGGCGGAAATGTCGCCTCCTAAGAGATTAGCAAGTTGTTGCGCGATACTTAAGCCTAGGCCAGCGCCTTGATATTGTCGGCTCCGACTGCCGTCAGCTTGTTCGAACATTTCAAAAATATCATCCATTTTATTTTCAGGAATGCCGATGCCAGTATCCTCAATAGATATGGACAAATTAACTTTATGCCCAGTTTTCTCTCCGGTTACAGAGACCGCCACATGACCTGATTGAGTGAACTTTAAAGCATTATCCAAAATACTCATGACGATACGTTTAAAGCACATATGATCACCAAGATAGGTTTCAGGGAGATCGGCTTGAACGTCCAAAAATATCTCAACCTGTTTTTCGTTCGCAGTCATTGCTTTTTGATTAACGATATCTTCTAAGCTTTCCCGCAAATTAAAATCAATTTCTTCAAGCTGTCGCTTCCCCGATACGATCTTAGAAATATCGAGAATGTCTGTTACGATGGAGAGCAGAGATTCGCTGGATTCCCGCAAAATTTTGACATATTTTTTCTCGGCACCATCGATGTCGCTATGCTCCAATAAATGCGCCATACCAAAAATACCGTTCATAGGCGTTCGGATCTCGTGACTCATATTTGCGAGAAACTCTGATTTAATTCTCTCTGCCGATTCAGCTTTGAGCTGTGCTTTTTTCACGGCGGTAATATCGGATATGGTGATGATATGACCTACGAATTTTTTATAGCTTTGTTGCCGTAAGATATAACGGCCATCAGGTAATTGCCACTCGCGTTTCCACAAATCGTGATTAGCAAATTTAATCTTATAAAAAGCATCAAACCACGTATCAAAACTAACATCGCCCGTGCTCCAAATACCCGCATCAATAAATTTTTTTGAGAGCTCTTTAAGACTCATGTCATGTGTGACCTCAATCCCAAATGAACGGCAATACTCCTGATAAGCGGGATTGAATACTGATACATTCCCGTCATCATCGATAACCAATAAGCCAAATTCTAATGTTTCAATTAGGTTTTCTAGCCCTCTCTTGGAATGAAGGAGCTCTTTTTGTTTCTTTTTCAAATCGGTAATCTCGACCCCAACCCCGCCAATCGCTTGATCGCCTATTGGGCGATGACTAAATTGTATCCAACGATCATCGCGTGCCCTAATTTCATAGGTTTCAAAAGACTGAAAAGAAGAATAAATATGGCGCGCCGCTTCCTGAACAACCTTTTCGCCCTTATCGGAGAAAAGCGTGTGACACATGTCATATAAAGTCTCTTCCAAGCCTTTACCATTTGCAAGACTTTCATGAAGCTCTGGCCATACATTTCGTGTCGCTTTATTTGAATAAATGAGGTTGTAGTCTTTATCAAATAATGCGGTTGGCGCCGTAGAATTATCCACGGCCTCACCCAATAGGCGAAGTTCGTCTAATGACAAATCTTTGCTACTTTTCGCAGTCATAT
>CAYXEB010000094.1:0-8232 GCA_964463835.1 uncultured Hellea sp. | reverse complement strand
TCGCCCAAGCTTTAATTGGCGATCCGCACCTTATTATTGTCGATGAACCCACAGCAGGGCTTGACCCGTTAGAGCGGCAACGCTTCTTAGATATACTCTCGCGCGCCGGGGATGATAAAATCATTATTCTCTCTACCCATATCATCGAAGATATCAGAGATTTATGTACTGATATGGGCGTGATGGGGAATGGAAAGCTCATTGTCCGCGATGCGCCTGAAGCCCTCATCGCCCGAATTGACGGGCAGGTTTGGGGCCAGCGGATTGAAAATGACGACACTGTCGATCAGCTCAAAAAAGATATGCAGGTTTTATCAACGCGGCGACTGCGCGGCGCGACTGTTGTGTCTGTCCTGGCGGCGAAGTCTCCGGGAACGGGGTGGGAGCCGCGAAATGTCCTGCTTGAAGATGCCTATTTTGCTTATCTCAATGGCTTTCTGTCAAACATAGGGTCTCGCCATGCTGCGTAATCTTTTAAAATTTGAACTTTCACTTCACACGCGGCAGGTTGGCTTTTGGATTGCCTTTCTCGTTTTATTTGGCTTAGCCCTTTTATTTTCATCCCATGAAGACTTCGCCATTGGGGTTGCGGGCGGTGAGCGCGTTAAAGTGAACGGGGCTATCCCAATTGCGCTAACAATTTCCGCCTTTAGCCTCTTTTCTATTTTCTTTGCCGCCGTGTTTGTTGTGACCGGCGTCATGCGAGATGATACGCATAAATCCGTCGAAATCATGCATGCAACCCCCGTCAAAACATCCAATATGGTTGTTTCACGTATGGTCGGGGTGTGGCTTGCCACAATGCTCAGCTTGACCGGACTTATCTTTGGCACCATGGCAGGGCCCTACATGCCTTGGGCAGATCAAGAGACATTTAAAAGCTTTGAGCTAATACATTATATACAACCCTTTTTCCTCTTCATAGTTGTCAACGCCCTCATTGTATCTGCGATTTACACAGCCATCGCGGTAACAACCCGCAACCGCGCGCTGGTCTATGTAAGCGCTGTGGGCTTATTGGTCCTATACTTAATTGCCGGCGTGGTCGCGGGCGAGCGTCCTGACGACTGGGTCGCTGCTTTGGCCGACCCATTTGGAACGACTTCATTAGCGCTTGAGACGGAATACTGGCCCGCGGCAGAGCAGAATGAAAACATGGCCTCCTTTACGGGATGGCTCGGCCTAAACAGATTAATCTACGGACTCGTCGGGCTAGGTTTATTCGGATTATCATTTGTCTTTTCAAAACGCGGCATTCACCTGCGGCGCGGCAAAAGACGCCTAACGGAAGCTGGGCCCAATCAGCTTCCGAGCAAAGTGAAGGCCTTAAAACCTAATCTTGGAAATGGCTTTACGCTTCAAGCTTTTTTGGCGCGGCTAAAATTTGAATATCTGTCTACCGTTAAAAGTACGGCGTTCATGATATTGGTCGGCATTGCCTTTTCTCTTTTTATTGTGGTTCTATTGGTCACAATTTTTATGGGCGCAAGCACAACCCTGCCCACATCTCGCTTTATGACGGGTATAGCCTTAAACTCACTCTTAATCCCCATGTTGATTATTATGGTCTTTTTCGGGTCAGACATAATGTGGCGAGACCGGACTGCGAATATGCACGGCATTCTTGACGCAACTCCCGTCAAAGATGTCTCACTCTTATTTGCGAAATGGGGCGCCTTAGCTCTCTTAATTTTATCCGTCATCTTAGCTCTGCTTATCGCGGCTATGATTGCGCAATTATTCCTAGGATGGGACGTCGTTCCTGTTGTACCAACAACCTTTTTAGCCATCGGGCTTATCAGTTTCTTCATCGGGTTTTTCTTCCAAGGCATGCTGGTGATGTTTATCCAGAATTTTATGCCTGGGCGCATTATTGGCATGCTGGTGAGCGGCGGCGTCTTAGCAATTTTAATTGTCGTTATCCGTCAATTGCCCTTCTATCACCCGCTCATGAATTTCGGGGATGCTGACGCTGGAAGTTATTCAGAAATGGCAGGATTTGCGAGTCCCAACTCTTTTGGGTGGGAGTTTGGATATTGGATGGGTCTTATCGCTTTGCTGGGCGTTTTGTCCATTTGGGTTTGGAAACGCGGGCACCAGATAGGTCTTATTGGCCGGCTTAAAAATATGCGAAAACGCATGAAACTGCCCTCCATCGCGGCCGCGACCCTTGGCACCTTCGCCTTTATAGGCTTCGGCTTTGCTGGGCTACAAAGCTATAAAGCTGAGCGCTATCAAAACCCGAAACAAATGGAAGCCAGCCAAGCTGAGTTAGAAAAACTTGTTGGCGATATTTGGAAAAATAAGGAACCGCGTATAACCTCTGTGAGTGTTGATGCTGATTTTTATCCTGAAAAAGGAACGGGCGAATTTCGAGGGCGTTACACAATAGATAATCCTTATGACGAGGCCATTAGCCGAACAACGGTATATTCTGGCGTCGGCGTAAAAAACATTACCCGGCTTGATATTGAAGGCGCCAAGCTTGTCACAGGCGAAAAGTTCGCTGACGGGCTCAAAAAATATGAGATACAAGAAGTTGAGTTTAGCCCGCCTTTGGCGCCAGGCGAGACGCGCGAGGTTAATTTTACCACGAAGTTTAAAAAATCCACGCTCACCACTGCGTCTAAAATCGCCGAAAATGGAACCTTCGTCAACAATACGGACGCTCTCCTCGTCTTCGGAAATTTGGAAAACGGTTTTCTAACTGACCCCGATAAGCGCCGCAAACATAAGCTGGGGGAGAGAGTTAAGTGGCCAGACCGTGACGATGAAGACGCTCGGCGATTTAATCTTTTAACAAGCTTTTCTGGTTACGCAGATACGGTGGATTTTGATGCGCGCATCTGCACAAATGAAAATCAAATCCCAATTGCGCCAGGTCAATTCCGGGGCGAAACGGTTGAGAATGGGCGGCGCTGTCGGAGCTACCGCTCAATTAATCCTATTCAAAACTTCTTTTCCTTCCTCACGGCGGATTATGAAGTACGTAAGGAAGTGTGGAATAATCCAAATGGCGATGATGTTGAGCTGGAAATTTATTTTCATCCCTCGCATAATTTTAATATCGACATTATGTTTGGTGCTATGCGCAGGTCTATGGAGGTCTTCACAGAAACCTTTAGCCCCTATCAATATGCGCAGCTTCGTATCATGGAGTTTCCCTTTGATAATTTCGCGCAGGCCTTTGCGGGAACTGTTCCTTTTTCAGAAAACCTTGGCTTTGTGCAAGACCCCGGAGACGCCGAGGATCCCAAGCGCGTGGATTACGCGACCTATGTCACTATGCATGAAATTGGGCATCAATGGTTCGCCCATCAAGTCATCGGCGCTTTTGCCAAAGGCTCCAATCTTTTATCTGAAGGCCTCACGGAAAATGCGACCATGCTGGCCTATGAAAAACATTATGACTTCACCAAAGCCCGCCGCGTACATGAAGAACGCACAACACAATATCTGGCGATACGGACCTTTGAACGCGATGATGAGCCAATTTTAGCGAAAGCCGAAGATCAACAATATCTTAATTATCAGAAAGCCAGCTGGGTCTTTTGGGGCATGCGCAATATTATCGGCAATGATACAATTCAAAAAGCGGTCAAACGCTTCCTAACCGAATATCATGGTACAAAAGGCGCGCCCTATCCCACAACGCTTGAACTGATTGAATTATTAAAAGAAGAAAGCGCGCCTAAATATCATTCCCTCATCGAGGACTACTGGAACAAAATTACCTTTTGGGATCTCTCTTTCACAGATGATGTGAAAACCGCAAAAACGGGAACAGACTTCAAAGTCTCTATTCCTCTCAAAGTTGATAAAAAATATGCCTCCGAAGAAGACGGAAAGGAAACCTCTATCACTGAGATAGACGGTGCCCAGCTAAGCGAATGGGTCGAAATCGGGTTTTACACCGAAGACCCAGAAGAGGATCTAGGCGCGAACCCATTTGCAACGCGCATGGTAAATGTCACCCAAGCTGAAAGCCTCTTAGACTTTACCTTGGATAAACGTCCGACCCATATTCTGCTCGACCCAAAGCGCAGCTTGATTGAACGCAATGTCAAAAACAATGTGAAAGCCTTAGAGAAAAAGCTCGCTGACGCAGATTAAGCCCGTCTTCCTCACAAAGGTATAATAACGCCCGGAGTAAGCATCGCTGCTTGCTCCGGTTTCTTTTGTCCGCTAAAGGGGCGCAACTTAAACACCTGCGAGACCTCTCATGAAAATGAACGGCAATGAAATTCGTCCCGGTAATATCATCAAGCACCAAGACACGATTTGGGTGGCGGTGAAATGTAATGCCGTAAAACCCGGTAAGGGCGGCGCCTTTAATCAGGTCGAGCTTAAAAACCTGCTCGATGGCCGTAAGCTTAATGAGCGTTTCCGCGCTGCCGAAACCGTCGAGAAAGTCCGCCTTGAACAAAAGACGCATACATATCTTTATGAGGATGGTAATTTCCTCGTCTTCATGAACGGTGAGACCTATGAACAAGTGAACCTTGAAAAAGACTTTGTTGGCGAGAGCGCCAAATTCCTTAATGACGGCATGGCTGTTGAAGTCGAGTTTTACGAAGAACGCCCGATATCGCTGGCCCTGCCTGAACAGGTCATTCTTGAAGTCCAAGATACAGAGCCTGTTGTCAAAGGCCAAACCGCGGCCAATTCCTTTAAACCCGCAACGCTTGAAAATGGCATTCGTACCAATGTACCGCCATTTGTCGGTGTGGGTGAACGATTGGTTATCAGCACCGAAGACGGCTCCTATGTGAAACGCGCGGATTAAACAGCGCTGACAATTTCGCGGCTCATCAGTTTAGAAATTTAAAAAGCAGATAACGCAGATAACTATGAACGCCCACTCAGAAGCTACTAGCCATCTCTCGCCCATTATGCGGGTCATGCAATTTGCAGCGCGCAAAGCCTCTCGTAGCTTGCTGCGAGACTTTGGCGAAGTTGAGCACCTTCAAGTCGCGCGTAAAGGCCCAGCAGATTTTGTCTCCCGCGCCGATAAAAAATCCGAAGAAGTCATTATTGAAAACCTGAGCCGCGACCGCCCTGGTTATAGTTTTCTCGCCGAAGAGAGCGGCGACATTGTTGGCTCTGATAAGACCCACCGTTTCATTATTGACCCGCTCGACGGGACGACAAATTTCCTTCACGGTATTCCACATTTTGCGATCTCTATCGCGCTTGAGCGAGAAATTGATGGCAACCCCAAAGAGCTTGTTGCGGGCGTTATTTTCAACCCTATTACCGATGAAATGTTCTTTGCCGAAAAAGGCAAAGGCGCGTTTTTAAATGACGGCACAAGGGGCGGGGGCGATCGCCGCCTACGGCCCGCCAAACGCGATATTTTCCAAGATAGCTTATTCTCAACGGGCATTCCCTTTTTGGGACGCCCGGGCCACGCTAAATTCCTCAAAGAGCTTCACCAAGTTATCGGTCATAGCTCCGGCGTGCGCCGCATGGGCTCCGCCGCGCTGGACCTGGCTTGGACGGCGGCAGGCCGTTATGACGGGTTCTGGGAGCGCGGCCTCGCCGTTTGGGATATAGCCGCTGGCGTTCTCATTGCGCGCGAAGCAGGCCTTATCGTTGAGAGCCTCTCTGGCGGGGACGTGCTGGACACAGGCGATATCATTGTTTCCAATGAAATCCTCATGCCCCAGCTTAAAGCACGCGTCGCTTAAGCCAAAGCCGCGACAGCCGCTGCGTCGCGCGGGGTGATATCGCCTTCGCCTTTGAAGTATTTCCAGCTGCGCTCACATTTGGTAAAGGCGCTATCAGCTTTTAAATCATCAATGGTCATTCCTTGTGCTTTGCTGCTGAGCTCCACATCACTGATAATCAGATAATCAGCCAAAGTATCATTTGGGTCGGCGGGGTCGGTATAGATTTCCTGACGGGAGACTTTCAGGGCGGTCAAAGCCGCCGCTAGCTTATCATTAGCGGGCGCGGTAACGCGGGCTTCGAGGCTAGATTTAATAATCTTCTCCTTACGCAGCGGCTCAATCGCTTCCGAGGCGCTGGCGCGAAACTCGTGCACGGTTTCCATCTTCGCCGCAAGGGCCTCATTTTTCCACTCATCAGGCGCCGCTCTGAACAGTTCCATATGCACGGATTTATCCTCGCTCGGGAAGCGTGCCTGCCAGACTTCTTCCATCGTAAAGCTCAGGATAGGGGCGAGCCATGTCGTCAGGCGCAGGAAAATCTCGTTCATGACGGTGCGGCAGGCGCGGCGGCGCGTGGAGCCCAGCGGGTCACAATAAAGCGCGTCTTTGCGGATATCGAAATAAAAGGCCGATAGATCAAGCGTGCAGAAATTAAACAAAGTCGAGAACACCCATTTGTGGTCATGGTCTCGCACACGTTTTTCATGCTCGGCTGTAATTTCTGACAGGCGGTGCAATACCCATTTCTCTAAGGCCGGCATATCGGCGTAATCCACCGCCTCAGACTCGTCATAGCCGTCCAGCGCTCCGATCATATAGCGCAAAGTATTGCGCAGCTTACGGTAGGCATCGACATTGGTTTGGATAATCTCTTTGCCGATTTTCAAATCATTGGCCCAGTCTGAGCTGGCTGTCCACAGACGCATAATTTCAGCGCCATATTGTTTGTTGATGTCTGCGGGGCTCATCGTATTGCCCAGCGACTTGGACATTTTCATACCCTTTTCATCGACCACAAAACCGTGAGTCAGAATGCCGTCATAAGGAGCCTGCCCGTAAACGGCGCAGCTCTCAAGCAGGGAGGATTGGAACCAACCTCGGTGCTGATCCGTGCCTTCAAGATAAAGGTCCGCGCGGTCTGGTAGGTCATCCCGGCGCTTTAAGCAAAAGGCATGGGTTGAGCCGCTATCAAACCAGACATCGAGAATATCGGTGACCTTGGCCCAGCCTTCATTGTTCTCTGGCATAAGCTCTTCCAGCGGCGTGTCGAACCAGCCATCCACACCCGTTTTTTCAACGGCCGCCAAGATACGCGCGTTAATGGCTTCTGCGTCTGCGCGTTCTGTATGTAGCTCACCATTGGGACCAACAATAATGGTAATCGGCACGCCCCAATTGCGCTGGCGGGAGATAAGCCAGTCAGGACGGTCAGAGACCATGGCCTTAAAACGGTTACGTCCGCGCTCTGGCCAGAAATCAGTTTTTGCAATCGCGTCAAGGGCCTTATCTCTCAGCCCGTCTTTGGACATAGAGATAAACCATTGCGGCGTGGCGCGGCGAATGACGGGGGCTTTGGAACGCCAAGAATGCGCGTCACGCAGCGTGAGCATACCACGCGCCAAAAGGTTCCCGCATTCCACAAGCGCCTTGAGAACTTCGCCATTGGCTTTGCCGTCTTGCCCGCGTTTCTTACCGCTCGTTCTGATAACATCGAGCCCTTGAAAACGGGCCGGCATAATGTCCGTGTAACAGCCCGCATCATCAAGCGTCATAGGAACAATGGGGTCAATGCCCAGACTTTCGAGTTTTTTCTGATTGGAGATCCAAACGACATAATCATCCTCACCATGGCTCGGCGCGGTATGGACAAAGCCAGTACCCGCATCCGCCGTAACGTGAGAACCTTCTAGAAGGGGTACGGGGAAGTCATATTTACCGTCTGCGCCGTCCATTTTTTTGAGGGGGTGGTCGAGGACTAAGTTATCTAATTCTGTTACTGTGGCTATTCTTTTTGCATCCGCTATCAAACCAGACTTTGAGACAACTTCCCAAAGGTCGTCCGCAACTATTAAACAATCGCCTACTGCCGACCATGGGTCAAATTCACTTTCTGCAAGTTCTTTTACTTCATATAATCCATAGGTTATTTTAGAAGAATAACTAACAGCTCTGTTAGCTGGTATTGTCCAAGGTGTTGTAGTCCAAATTACTACATTGCTTTTTTCAAGTTTGTCACCTGCCTCATTCGGATCTTGCTCACCAACGGTGGAAACAAAATTAATATCCCGAACAGGAAACTTCACATAAATCTGCGTTGCTTTTCTATCCTTATATTCCACCTCGGCTTCGGCCAGAGCTGTCTGCTCTACGGGACTCCACATAATAGGTTTTGAACCGCGATAGAGCTGCCCTGTTTTAGCGATTTTTAGAAGCTCGCCGCAGATATCGGCCTCAGATTGAAAGTTCATCGTCTTATAAGGTTCATCCCAATCGCCGACCACGCCGAGGCGTTTAAATTCTTCGCGCTGAGTATCGAGCCACTGACCCGCATATTCCCGGC
>CAYXEB010000093.1:0-9009 GCA_964463835.1 uncultured Hellea sp. | reverse complement strand
CAGTCGGCGGAAAAGAATCCGAGATTGAAAAATCCGTCAAAGATATGGTGGATGACATTAAGGGCTATGTTCCCGGATATCGCCTGAAACAAGAGGTGCAATTTGAACGCTTTGGACCAAACAACCCGCTGCGCATGCCCGGTATGGAGCCTGTGGAAGGGATTAAAGTTTCGGTCTTCCTCGAAGTTGAAGGCGCGGCGCATTATCTGCCCGCCTATGCGGGTAATCTCGATATCATGACGGCGGCCGGAAAAGCCACGGCTGAAAAAATCGCTATACAAAAATTCGGAGCCGTTGGGTAATGTCTGGCAAGGTAACCAACCCCAAAGAGGATAAGCTTTATATCCAAGATGTAACCTTACGTGACGGCATGCATGCCATCCGCCATCAATATACAGTTGATGAGGTTGCTAAGATTGCCAAGGCTTTGGATGAGGCCGGCGTAGACGCGATTGAAGTGGCCCATGGAGACGGCATAGAAGGAAGTTCCTTCAATTACGGTTTTGGCCGTCACACAGATTGGGAATGGATAGAGGCAGCTGCAAGTTCTGTCAAAAACGCTAAAATTGCCACGCTCTGCCTGCCAGGCATCGCCACAGAACATGACTTACGCCAAGCTCATAGCTTGGGCGCAACATCGGTTCGAGTTGCCACCCATTGCACGGAAGCCGACATCTCTCGTCAGCATATCGGCATTGCCCGCGACCTTGGCATGGATACAATTGGCTTTCTGATGATGAGCCATATGATTGAGCCAGAGGCGCTGGCTCAGCAAGCCCTGCTGATGGAGAGCTACGGAGCGACCTGTGTCTATGTCACCGATAGCGGCGGCGCGATGAATATGGATGATTATGCCGCGCGCATGCAGGCTTATGATAAAGTTCTTAAACCTGAAACAGAACGCGGCGTTCATGCCCATCATAATCTATCCCTCGGAGTCGCCAATTCTATCGTCGCCATCCAGAACGGAGCGCGCCGTGTGGATGCTTCTCTGGCGGCTATGGGCGCAGGGGCGGGGAACGCCCCGCTTGAGGTCTTTATCGCGGCTGTTGACAAAATGGGCTGGAACCATGGCTGTGACGCGTTCAAACTTATGGACGCAGCTGAAGAACTGGTTCGCCCCTTACAAGACCGTCCTGTGCGTGTTGACCGCGAAACACTGTCTTTGGGGTATGCAGGCGTTTATTCTAGCTTCCTAAGGC
The DNA here is from genome assembly GCA_964463835.1 of uncultured Hellea sp. Lineage (GTDB taxonomy): Bacteria > Pseudomonadota > Alphaproteobacteria > Caulobacterales > Maricaulaceae > Hellea. Next base: position 7,807 of record CAYXEB010000093.1, on the reverse strand, counting down.
ATGCTGAAAAAGCGGCGGAAGATTATGATATGGACACAAGAGAAATCCTCGTCGAGCTTGGACAACGCCGTATGGTCGGCGGTCAAGAAGACATGATCGTTGATGTTGCGCTGGATCTTAAGAAAAATCGGGAAGCGTCTTAGCGCTTGGGTTTATGATATCAGATTTAAATCAGCCAAAGACATCTGAGACGATTGAATTGCAACCTTCTATCGATTTCCTGACTGATTTAAAAAACAGTGTAAAACCCAATCAAATTTTAACAAGCCCACGCCGCGTTAAGCCCTATGCGACAGGCATTAAAATCGGCAGCGGAAAAGCCGAAGCCGTAATCTTACCGCAGACACTCGTTGAAATGTGGCAGGTTTTAAAAACCTGCGTCGCGCATGATAAAATTATTATCATGCAAGCGGCGAATACGGGCGTGACAGCGGGATCAACGCCTTATGGAGATGATTATGACCGTGACGTTGTGATAATCAATACGCTTAAAATCGATAACATTATTCTTCTTAATGGCGGAACGCAGGTTTTAGCCAGTGCGGGCGCAACGCTTTATCAACTTGAAAATAAGCTCGCAAATATCGACCGTTCTCCTCATTCCATTATTGGCTCTTCTTGTATAGGAGCCTCTATTGTCGGAGGGATTAGTAATAATTCAGGCGGTAATCTTGTGAACCGCGGGCCAGCCTATACCGAACTCTCCCTTTTTGCGCAGGTCAATGCGGAAGGGGAGTTAGAACTTGTAAATCACCTTGGAATTGATTTGGGGAATGCGCCTGAAACTATTCTCGACAATTTAGACAATGGCAGATTTGACGCCCAAGCCGTACCGCCAAGCTCTCGCCAAGCCTCTGATCATGAATATTGCCACCGCGTTCGAGAGGTCGATGCCAATACGCCAGCGCGTTTTAATGCAGATAAACGGCGTCTTTTTGAGGCGAGTGGCTGCGCAGGAAAGCTGGCTGTTTTTGCTGTTAGGCTCGATACATTTGAAAAGCCCGACCAAGAGGCTGTTTTTTATATCGGAACAAATGATCCCACGGAACTAACGCAGCTGCGTAAGCACATACTCACAAAATTTGATGTATTACCCGAAATGGGTGAATATATGCATCGCAGCTACTTTGATGCCTCAGCTAAATACTGCAAAGATTCGTTTTTGATACTTAAATATTTTGGTACGGGCGCCATGCCAAAATTATGGGCGCTTAAACGTTTTGTGGATAGTTATTTAAACCGCGTACCTTTTTTGCCAAATAGTATGGCGGATAGGAGCCTACAAGTTCTCGCCGCGCTTTGGCCGAAGCATTTGCCTAAACGCATCCGCAATTTCCGTGATCGTTATGAGCATCACTTGGTGATAAAGGCCAATGATGAGGTCATTTCCGCAACTCGAAATTTGTTAGAAAATTATGAGAACGATGCGGCAAGTAGTGGAAGCTTCTTTGAGTGCTCGTCCCGAGAAGCCAAAGCCGCAATCTTGCACCGCTTTGTCGCCGGAAATGCGTCAGGCCGATTTAATTTAATCCATGCTAAAAAAGTTGGCGGCTTACTCCCATTTGATATCGCTCTAAGGCGCGATGATGAAGATTGGCATAATCTATTACCGCCAGATTTGCTAGATCAATTGGCCGCGCCTTTATGCCTTAGCCATTTCTTTTGCCTCGTTATCCATCATGATTTTGTCGTCAAAAAAGGGGTGGATCCCGAAGCCTTTAAAAGCCAATATTTGAAACTCCTTGATGAGCGCGGCGCAAAATATCCGGCTGAGCATAATGTCGGGCACCTCTACAAAGCAGAGCCCGATTTGAGTCAGTTTTATCAAACACTCGACCCGACCAATACATTTAATTCAGGCGTTGGGAAGATGCCTAAAACTAAGCATTACGCTTAACTGAGAAAGCTGAAAAGGAATAGATATGGCCTTAGGGAAGAACATGACAGCGCTCGTAACAGGTGCATCAAGCGGAATTGGCGAAGCCACAGTGAGAGCTTTGCGCGCCGAAGGTGCTATCGTTCATGCGGCGGCGCGGCGTTTGGAACGCCTGGAGAAGCTTGCGGATGAAACGGGCTGTATTGCGCATCAACTTGACGTGCGCGACCGCGCGGCGGTGAAAGCTTTTGGCGAAAATAATCCTGTTGATATCTTGGTCAATAATGCGGGGTTAGGCCGCGCTTTAGGTTCGTTCTGGACAGCCGAGATCGAGGATATAGAAATGACAGTGGATACGAATGTTATCTCAGCCCTTCATATGGTTCGTTCTGTTCTACCGGGTATGGTAGAACGCGGCAAAGGCCATATTGTCAATATGAGTTCCGTTCTAGCGCTATATCCCGCGCCTGCAGCGCTTTACGGCGCGACCAAAGGCGCGATGCATAAGTTCTCGCGCGACCTACGTCAGGAATTGCAAGGCACAGGTATTCGCGTTACGGAGATTAATCCGGGCCGCGTCATTAGTGAGTTTTATAATGTTGCAATTGATGACGCCGACCAACTGAAAAAAACAACAGATACACGCGTAGAAGAGTTAAAGGCGTCAGATATTGCGGATGCGATTGTGTACTGTGTCGGCGCGCCGTGGCGTGTGAATGTGAGTCAGATGGAAATATTGCCGACGGAACAAACATATGGTGGGTCCCAATTCACACCGACAAAAAATAGAAGTTAAAGACAGAACTAGAAAAAGGAGTTAGGCATGAGCCAAGCAGAAACCAAAAAATTCGATGTTATTTTTACAGGTGTCGCGCGATCTAGTGGAAAATTAAGATGCGATATTGATGTCGATTTCGTGACGACGGGCGAAAGCTTTTCATTAGCCACAGATGAAGGAAAAATTCATGGCGGCGCAAATACAGCCCCGCCGCCGCTCGCCTTATTTACAGGCGCGTTAACAGCGTGTTTGATGACACAAATCAGAGCCTTTTCTAAGCGTCTACGTATTCCTATTCGCGATGTTGTCATTTCAACTAAATTACATTGGGAAGGCGAGCAAATTGGCCGAGAACCCTATGTTGGCCAACCGATAGCCTTTCACTTGGATATAGATATTGATACGGATGTGTCCGCAGAGGATCTGCACCGTCTGTTCGAAGCGGGCCGGAAGGGGTGTTTTCTAGAAGCCACTCTTGAGCGTTCCAATACAATCACCCACCGTCTCAAAGTGGACGGGGAGTGGGTTGATGTTTAAAGCGCTTAAAGGCCTTTTCAGAAACTATATGAGCCCTTTAAAATGCGGTTTAATGACGGCAATTTCCGCTGCCGCATTGACGTCTTGTACGGCTGTTAATTCCAATACTTATACACTTAGAATTGGAGCAGGGCATCCGTCTGGCCCCGCGGTTTACACGACACAGCTAGAAAAGTTTTTCGTGCCAGAAGTCGAAAGGCGTGTTGCCGAAGAAACAGAGTATAAGGTTCAATTTGTTGAAGGCTATGGCGGATCAATCGCCACGGTTTCGGAAACTTTGGAATCTGTACAATCGGGCATTCTCGATATTGGCGCCTATTGTGTTTGTTTTGAACCGTCCAAACTTTTTCTGCATAATTTCATGTATTTCGTTCCCTTCGGGCCGCAACAGGCAGAGACCTCCGTTCAATCAGCGCGGGCGATTTATAAAAATAACCCCTGGCTGGAAGCGCAGCTGACCGATCATTATGGTCAAAGCCTTTTAGCGCTTAACGGCTGGGATAATTACCATCTTGGCACGGTCAAGCCGTGGGATAATATCGAAGATTTAGACGGGGTGAAAATCGGCGGGGCAGGGCCAAACCTGCCATGGCTTGAATATGCAGGCGTTATTCCTGTTCAGTCTTCTCTGCCCGATGGTTATTTATCGCTAGAGACAGGCGTTTATGAAGGTTGGCTTATGTTTCCATCCGCTTATTTTAGTTTCAAATTCCATGAGCCAGCACCGTTTTATACGCAAATTGGATTTGGCGCGATGGGCGGCGCGGTTGTTGTGACCGCTAATGATAAGCGGTTTAATAAACTGCCTGTTGAAATTCAGACCATTATTAAAGAGGTCGCCTTAGAGTATGAAAAAGTAGCCGCTAAGGATTTAGATAACCGGCAAAAAAAGGGCCTAGAGAATTTAAAAAATTCAGGCGCAACCGTGCGGGTTCTGCCAGAGGAAATACGGCAAACGTGGGCAAATTCATTAGGAGGCTTTCCTAATGATATGGCTCAAGAAGCTAATCGTAGAAATATGCCAGGCTCTGAAATCTTAAAAAGCTACATTCAAGAGGTCGATAAAAGCGGATATGATTGGCCAGTAAAGTATAATATTACGCCTTGATTTGCCAAAATTGCTCAATAACGTGATTATTCGAACATCCCGCAAATATGCCACCCCTCATTCCGATCATTACCTTGAAAACGGTTTATTCTATGTGAGTGACGCCCTGGGTCTTGGCATTGATTTTGATGAAACAGAAGCCAAACGCTATTCATTTGACCGCCGCTACCTTCCCATTGTCCTGCCTCGAACACGGAACAATGTGGAATTGTTGATGTTGACGTTCGCTACGGCTACGTTATGGGCGGAGTACGAATAACCAAGTTTCTTATTTCGGTCATATCCTCCATTGCAAAAAGGATGCCCTCTCTGCCAAGCCCCGAGTCTTTTACGCCACCGTAAGGCATGTTATCCACTCGAAAACTTGGCATATCTCCGACAACGATTCCGCCAACATCCATCTCATCCCAAGCTTGCTGAACTTTATAAAAATCACGGGTGAATATTCCGGCTTGAAGTCCAAATTTAGAATCGTTGACCTGAGTTATGGCATCATCCCAAGTCGAAAATTTCGATAATACTGCAACGGGCCCAAAGGCTTCTTCAACAACAACTTTACACTCTAGTGGCACATTTTCCAACAAGGTTGCATCTAGCATAGCCCCATCGCGCATACCGCCACATAAAATGCTCGCGCCTTTACCTTTAGCTTCAATTATCCAGCCTTCTAACCGCGTCGCTTCCTTTTCAGAAATCATGGGTCCAACGAAAGTACCCGGATTACGCGGGTCACCTTTAATTAGAGCGCTCGATTTTTTTACCAGTAAGGCTTTCATAGGTTCGTAAACGTCTTCCTGAATTATAATTCTTTGCACGCCGATACAGCTTTGTCCCGACTGATAGAATGCTCCGATAATAATGCGATCTGCCGCGTCTTCAAGATTTGTATCTTTATCAACAACAACAGCGGCATTCCCGCCAAGTTCCAGAATAACTTTCTTCTTTCCCGCCTTGGCCTTCAAAGCCCAACCAACATCAGGAGAACCTGTAAATGACAATAGTTTCAATCTGTCATCAACAGTGAATAAATCAGCCCCATCGCGTGAACAGGGCAGGATTGAAAACGCGCCATCTGGCAAGTCAGTTTCAGCGAGGACGTCCGCCATAATCAAAGCGCCAAGCGGCGTGCGACTCGCGGGTTTCATGACAAATGGGCACCCCACGGCAATCGCCGGGGCAACTTTATGCGCGGCCAAATTAAGTGGAAAATTAAATGGGGATATAAAAGAGCATGGACCAATAGGTACACGCTTCCACATCCCGCGATACCCGTGGGCCCGTTTTGAAATATCCAGTGTTTGCAATTCGCCTTTCATGCGAACAGATTCTTCCGCAGCTATTTCAAAGGTATCGATAAGACGGTCAACTTCACCTCGAGCGTCCTTGATCGGTTTGCCCGCCTCCAAACACAGCGCGTCTGCAAGTTCATCATAGCGTTCCCGGAATCTATGAACGCAGTGCATTAAGATAGATTTGCGTTGATAAGCAGGCATTTCCGCCATTGGTTTTGCCGCCGCAACCGCTGCCGCAATGGCATTATCGATATCTTTTGGGCTTGCCAAAGCAACGTAGGTGATAACATCCCCTGAGTATTTATCAGTGACTTCAAGATCTCGATTGGCAAACACGGCTTTGTTCGCCAAATAGAATGGATATGCTTTTTCAAGTGCCATATTAGCCTCCTTGTAATTAAAGGCTATTTTAAAGAGCGGCGCTTAGGGCTTTAATTTGGTTATTTAATATTTCGTCGTTTTCAGAATAATCAACTGGGCACTCGATAACGTGAACGCCATCTGTATTCAGGCATTTTTCAAGTAATTCAGGTAACTCTGCTGACGATTCCACCAAATACCCATTCGCGCCGTAACTCTCTGCATATTTGACAAAGTCAGGATTTGTATACTCTAGGCCCCAGTCTTGGAAGCCCATATTGGCTTGCTTCCAGCGTATCATGCCGTAGGAGTTATCGTTGAGAATCAAAACGGTCAAATTCATTCTCAATCTGACAGCCGTTTCGAGTTCCTGCGAGTTCATCATAAACCCGCCATCGCCGCAAACAGCCATTACCTTTCGCTCCGGATACACCAGATGAGCTGCCATAGCCGACGGGAGCCCCGCCCCCATGGTTGCGAGCGCGTTGTCCAATAAAACCGTATTTGAACTATAAGCTTTATAATTGCGCGCAAACCATATTTTATAAACGCCATTATCAAGGCAGATTATTCCATCCTCAGGCATAATGTTCCGAATCGTATTTACTAGCATTTGTGGGTAAATCGGGAAGCGCATATCATCGGTGCCTTCTTCCTCATGAGCTGCGCCTACTTGGCGGACTTCAAGCATTCGGCTGAAGTCCCAGTGATCTTGAACCGTAATGCCCTCTGATATCCGCCAAATGCCATTGGCAATATCGCCAAGGACCTCGACCTGAGGAAAATAAACGGCGTCCACTTCAGCTGAATTGAAAGAAACATGAAGAACCTCTGCGCCCCCGACTTGCATAAAAAACGGTGGTTTTTCAATTACATCGTGTCCAATGTTAATAATTAAATCTGCCGCTTCAATCGCCCGGTGAACAAAATCACCAGCACTAAGGGCTGCACAGCCCATAAAGAGTGGATGGCGTTCATCAACAACGCCTTTGCCAAGTTGAGTAGTGACAAAAGGAATGCCAGTTTTCTCAACAAATGCGGTCAGCATTTTACTCGTTAATTTCCGGTTGGCACCTGCGCCAATAACAAGAATAGGGGATTTGGCCGCCTCTATTTGTTTGATAGCCACATTTATCGATTTTTGTTCTGGAACTGGCCGTCTTGATGTCGAAGGCGACATCGGGAGTTCATCTGTTTGTTCTTCGGCAATATCCTCTGGAAATTCTAAATGTACTGCGCCAGGTTTTTCTTCCTCAGCAAGACGTAAAGCCTCTCTCACCTTATTTGGTATATTATCGGCTGAAACAATTTGATGAGTGTATTTGGTAATGGGCCCCATCATGTCCACCACATCGAGAATTTGAAACCGGCCCTGTTTAGATTTTTTAACTGGTTTTTGGCCAGTAATCATCATCATCGGCATCCCGCCCAACTGCGCATAAGCTGCAGCTGTTACAAAATTTGTGGCCCCTGGACCAAGAGTTGAGAGACAGACACCCGTCTTACCTGTGAAACGCCCGATTGTGGCCGCCATAAAACCTGCGGCTTGTTCATGTCGTGTTAAAATGAGTTTGATTGACTTTGACCGCGATAAGCTGTCAAGAAAGTCAAGATTTTCTTCGCCTGGAATGCCGAAGATGTAATCGATACCCTCTAACTCAAGTGCTCGAATAAATAGATCTGATGCTTTTGTCATAGTTGCGCCCCTATGTGTTGTTTGTTGCTCTTTGCAGGAAATTTATCGCCAGTCCAGTGTAACTTAGCAATTTAAGCACTTTTTTGCGTGTCGAGATCAGACAAACCGTCTCCTGTCTGACACCTTGATGAAGTTTATACCACGATAAATGCCCAAAAGC
>CAYXEB010000092.1:0-9131 GCA_964463835.1 uncultured Hellea sp. | reverse complement strand
CACCGCTCTGACGCTTGTGCTTGTGACATGAAGGTTGCGGTTTTCATGCCGCCTCAAGCTAAGGATACGCCCTGCCCCGTTCTCATTTGGCTCTCTGGACTGACCTGCACAGAACAAAATTTTACCACCAAAGCGGGCGCGCAGCGTATGGCCGCTGAGCTTGGTTTGATTATCATCGCCCCTGACACCTCCCCGCGCGGAGACCATGTGCCAGATACGGAAGACCGTTACGATTTTGGCAAGGGCGCTGGATTTTATCTCGACGCGACCGTCATGCCTTGGATGGAAAATTACGCTATGGAGACCTATATCCGCGATGAGCTTCCGTTTTGGATTAAATCCAGCCTTCCTATGGCGGATACCCGCCGCATGGGTATTTCTGGCCACTCCATGGGCGGGCACGGAGCGCTTACTTTGCATCTTAAAAACCCGACTTTATTTAAAAGCTGCTCTGCCTTCTCGCCCATTGTCGCTCCGTCGCAAGTTCCGTGGGGACAAAAGGCGTTTCAAGGGTATCTCGGGGATAATAAGGGGACATGGCCGCGCTATGACGCGGTAGAGCTTGTCATGCTACAACCCTCACCCGCACATATTCTCATTGACCAAGGCGCAGATGACGAGTTCTTGAAAGAACACCTTCGGCCAGATCTCTTTGAGGCCGCCTGCGAGAAAATGGATCAAAAACTGACCTTGCGTCTGCAAGACGGCTATGATCACAGCTACTATTTTGTCGCTAGCTTCATCGAAGATCACCTTAAGCATCATGATAAGGCGTTAAGGGCCTAGAGCTTAAAATTAATACAAGGTGGTAAGCGCTGTACCCGCATCATAGGGGCGTAAGTCTTTAAATCGGCCGTCTTTGACTTTGGACACCCATTCAGGGTCTTGAAGTATGGCGCGGCCCACTGCAATCAGATCAAATTCATCTCGTTCCATACGGTCTATCAATTTATCGAGCGGAGCAACCTCTGAGTTTTGTCCGCCAAGGGCAGCAACAAATTCGCCCGTTAATCCTACCGAACCAACGCTAATGGTAGGCCGGCCTGTCAGCTTTTTCGTCCATCCGGCAAGGTTCAAATCTGAACCTTCAAATTCCGCTTCCCAAAAGCGGCGCTGCGAACAGTGAAAAATATCAACGCCGGCATCGACGAAGACTTCGAGGAAGGCAGCAAGTTCTCCCGGCGTTTGTGCGAGTTTTGCCGTGAAGTCCTGTTGCTTCCACTGAGAGTAGCGCAGGATAATGGGCATATCCTCACCCACAGCGGCGCGGCATTCGCGAATAACATCAGCGGCAAATGTTGCCCGGTCTGTGAGGTCACCCCCATACTTATCTTCGCGCTTATTCATGAGGCCCCAGAAAAATTGATCGATAAGGTAACCGTGTGCGCCGTGAATTTCGATCGCGTCAAACCCAAGCTCAGCCGCGTGTTTTGCGCTGCGGGCGTAAGAGCTAACCATATCGGCTACCTCTTCATCGCTTGGAATAGAGGCAACCTCCTTGCCCGTATGTGTCACGCCAGAGGGGCTATCCGTTGCTGCGTCGGGGTTATGACCTGTTCCAGGTTTGCGCACCATGCCAATATGCCAGAGTTGGGGCGCGATCTTGCCCCCTGCCCCGTGAACTTTCTCGACGACGTTTTCCCATCCTGATAAGGCCTTGTCTCCGTGAAAGGTCGGAACTTTGGTATCATTACTTGCAGCGGGACGATCCGTTGTCGTGCCTTCTGTGACAATAAGGCCGACATGGTTAGCCGCCCGGCGCTCATAATAAGCCGCAACATCGTCCGTCGGAATACCGCCGGGTGAAAAACTTCGTGTCATCGGCGCCATAACAATACGGTTTGGTAGTTTAAGGCCGCGACATGTAAATGGTTGAAACAAAGGAGATGTCATGAGTGGCCTTACGGTAATAATATGCAATTTGTTGCACATGTAAATGATGGAGGGTTTAAATCAAGACCCTTATTTAAAACACCCGCACCGGGGCAAAGAGTTGATCAATGCTTACTGACCTCTGAATTTTCATAATCACCCGCAAGAAAACCATATGCCATGTTCGTAACAGTCGAATAAAGCGGCCCCTTAAAGTGCTTATCGAAGGTTTTCACGGCTGCATCGACGTCTGCCCGAGCATAGAGCCGTCCATCAAGGACGGCGTAATCCCAGTATCTTAACTTGTCTAAATTGCCTCTCGGGTCAGTTTTAAACAAAAGCATGTCCGCAAAGGCGCCAGTTTTGATTTCACCAATTTTTCCCGCGTCGATGCGACGACCGTTCGTGCGCGTTGCCGCCTCTAGGGCCGCCTCACTTGACCCTAATGCTTCTGCCATTATCGCGAGTTGTTGGTGCATAGACTCACCCGGAATAACATAGGGCAGGACAACGTCAGTTCCGACCAATACATCAATCTCGCGTTCATGCGCTTTCTTGATAAATGAGAGTGCATAAGGACGTGCACTGAGTTCCGTTTGAATTTCCGCATTTGTCTCTGGAGCAGAGACAACATTTGGCCAGGAAATTTCCCAAAATTCTGGCATATGCTTAAAACCCTCTGATGGCGGAAAACGCTCTCTATCTGAAACCGTTAGCCGTGATTCAAGGTTGGCATTGGTTGGCAAAAACGCAATGTTGTTTTCCACCATCACATCCAAGACTTTATCAATTTCATCTTGGGTCATATTGATAAGGTCTTGGCTTTTATAAGCCCAATCCGTCGGCGCAGGCTTCGTCAAATAGGGGATTCCCGTATAATGCTGGCTCTCAAAATTTTGGATGTCGTTGAAAGACATCCTATTCGGCGTGTGCCCAACGAGCGGCAAACCAAGTTGAGCAGCGGCCTCTGAAACACCCTTAAAGGCGTCTAACGACAAATTTCCGTAAATTTTTATGCAATCGACATTTTGACGTGCGTGTTTAGAAACGGCGCGCTTACCGTTTTCAAAATTTTTCACCAAAATTGCACCTGGTGTGCTTGGCGGGTCACCATCAAGTATGCGGCCGCAGTGATACATGCGAGGGCCGATAAGCTTGCCTTGAGCTATTCGCGCTATAAGGTCTGGGAGGCTGTCATCAAATTGCCCTAAATCGCGCACTGATGTGACGCCATATTGCAGGTACAGCAAGGAAAACAGGTCTTGATTTCCAATTGCAATCTTTGGAGGGGTATGAATATGAGCGTCGATGAGGCCGGGCATCGCAAAACAACCGTCACAAATTGTGTTGGTATCATCAGGTTCTGATGGCTCAATTTTATGAATGAGGCCGTCTGAAATGTGCATCGTTTGCGACGCAACGACCTCAGAGCCCGGATTCCAGATCGTTAGATTTCCAAGTTTTAGATCAGTCCTTTCGGGCACAACTAATTTTGGCGGTTGGATAGCAAGATAGAGGACACCTAAACTCGCAATGAGTGCACCCATCGCAAAGGCTAGGACAGATAAAAATTTTCGTAAATTAATGCGCTTATTCACACAGCGAGGTTACACAAGGTTCTCGTTTCAGCAAACCATTAAATGTTTAGGCCAAACGTAGTTCTTTAAATGAGTTTCTGTAAAGCCCGAATTTGGAGGGAGACATATGTCACAAGCTAGCGCAGCTGGAGTCAATACCGGACAGAGCTATGGTTCTGCGGGCTATCGTAGCTACGTATTATTAACGCTGACGGTGATTTATCTTTTTAATTTTTTGGACCGCATATTAATCAGTGTTTTGAGCCGCCCTATTATCGAAGAATTCAACCTAACAAATTTCCAGTTTGGTATACTGACAGGTATTGGGTTTGCTTTGTTTTATACGGCGTTGGGCATTCCGATCGCGCGTCTTTCTGAACGCGTAAGTCGCGTACGTATTATTGGCGTTTGCGTAATCCTATGGTCGCTCGCAACGGTATTATGCGGTTTAGCCGTAGGTTTCTGGACACTTTTAATCGCCCGCCTCGCCGTGGGCGTAGGTGAAGCAGGCTGTACGCCGCCCGCCAACTCCCTGATTGGAGATTATTACAAACCCCTCGACCGCCCCGTCGCACTAAGTATCTATGCAACTGGCGTGACGTTTGGAATTGTTTTCGCGCAATTATCAGGCGGCTTTATCCTGAAAGCATTTACATGGCGTGAAGCCTTCATATTCATAGGTCTACCAGGTGTTGTGCTTGGCGTTATCATGCTCATGACGGTAGAAGAACCCCCAAGAGGTTATTCTGATCCCCCCGGAACAAAGCCAGAGGATCGTGCGGGTTTGATGGAAGCTCTCAGAAACTTAGCCACAAATAAAGCCTTTTGGCTTATTTCGATTGCCATGTCCTGCGTTACCTTTGGTGGTTATGGCTTGACCATGTTCCAATCACTCTTCCTTCAATATACATATGGAATGAGTCCTGGTGACGCAGCGATTTATTATATGGCGCCTTTTGCTTTTATGGGCGCAGTGGGAACAATAATTGGCGGAGTTCTTATTAAACACTATTCCAAAAGATCGGTCTCCGCCACACTCTGGCTCCCCGCTATAAGCTTTTTCATCCTCGGTCCAATATTGATATTTGCTTTTCTAACGTCGAATATAAAATTCGCCTATATCGCATTCTTTGTAGCAGGCATTTTCAAATATTTTTATATCGGGGCGTCCTTTTTTGCTGTGCAGTCCATCGTCAAAACGCGCATGCGGGCAATGGCCATTGCGATTTTACTATTTGCGATAAATTTACTCGGATATGGAGGAGGACCACCTTTTGTAGGGGCTGTCGCGGACATCTTTACATCTCTGAATATACAGGGTTTGGGATTAACAGAAAATCTAAGTTTTGATTGCAATCCTCGTGATACATCTTTTGGTGAACCCCTGCGAAAATCCTGCGTTGGGGCGAAGGCTTATGGGATGAAATGGGCTTTGGTTATCTCATCGGCAATGTATATGCTCGGCGGGTTAATCTACCTTTGGGCCATACCGTTTTATAAACAAGAACGGGCAAAATTGAGCGTCTAGAATTTATCCAGCAGTAAGGCTCTTATGGCACTTAACTCGAGCCGCAGCCGGCATTGATATAACGATGGGCCCAGGCTGCAAGCACATGGGCGACATATTCGGCATCGGCTGGATTTTTTAGGAGTAAATGATCTGCGCCGTTAAGGCTCACAAAGCTTTTTGGGTGCTTGGCTTTACTGTAAATATGAGCGGCATTATCAATCCCCACAACGCTATCTTGCGGAGAATGGAAAATCATAAGGGCGCGGCCCAGATCCTCAATTTCAGAAGCAATATCCTGATTACCAATATCTTCCAGAAATTGTTCTTTGATGATAAAAGGGCGGCCGCCGAGCAAAACCTTCGCTTCCCCGGCTTCCTCAATCTCTTCAAGCTTATCCGCAAACTGATGGACAATATGCGTTGTATCACAAGGAGAACCAATCGTCGCGACCGCTTTACATTCTGGAATTTCATCGGCGACTTTCAGTGTCGCGGTTCCGCCGAAACTATGACCAATCATCACGCAGGGGGCTCTGTGATTTTCACGTAAATAAGCGGCGGCATTTCTGATGTCCTGACAATTTGAACTAAAATTCGTGTCAGAAAAATTCCCGCCAGACTCACCAAGACCTGTAAAATCAAAGCGCATCATACCATAACCATCATCAACTAGGGACTTTGATATTGTGCGTACGGGTTTCAAATCTTTGCCAATAGAAAATCCATGTGCAAAGAGAACCCAACTACGCAGTTCCCCTGCAGGGTAATCGATTTTAGCAGATATCGTATCGCCAAAAGCGCCCATAAACTCGACTTTTTCTGTTGGCATGTCTCTCTCTCCTAAAGCGGGGCTTTATCACCCAAGACGTAACGTATTACGTCTGTATAATCGATAAGCAGGGAAAGGCCATTCACAATCATAACACCCCACATCCACCGCGTCGCCCAAATATGATTTTGAATGGCTGCGCGTTTCTTCCAAAGATAGGTCAGTAGAGGCGTCCAAAAAACAATATGGGATAATCCCAAAATGCGGGTGTAGCCAAATTGCATAAATAGCAAGCTCATAAAAATAATATTGCCAATCATGGCGAGTACCACCCAGCGCGCGCGAACATCTTTGAGCGCGAAAATAATTGCGCCAAAATTCATCAAGCCCAGAAGATTCATCCATATGACCCAATGGATGGGGGACGCATTTATATGTGCGAATAAATCCAGCATAAATCTCTCTCTTAAAAAGACTATAGGGCTTTAAAATGCTGCGCGAAAGGCCTCAATAAAGCGGGTAAGTTCACTTTCTTGTAAGTGATTAATGCCTGCCGCCGCGCTACGGCCACCGCCCGTTTCAAATTGCAGCGCGAGCTTATCCGCACCTTCGCGGTTGGAGAGCGGCGCGCGAATACTGACAAGGTACCCCCCCTCTTGCGCTGTCAAAATCGCATGAGCGCGGTTTGAGTTATCTTGCGCCAGTTGGTTTCCAAAGACACCGGAAATACGGCGTGAACCGGCCGCGTCAGGCAAGGTGATAACAACCCCCTTATCTGTTTTATCTATCTCGGCGGCTTTCTGAGCTTGGCACAAATCCGTTTCATAACCTTCATCCAACAGACGATATACTTCGCTATTGGAGGCAAGAAAATCCATCGGCGTTTTGAACCTTTCCAAAGCACGGTACAAATTGGCGGGGTGAATATGTAAGTCCTCTACAGACCCGCCGTAACCATTATAATTGACAAGCATGCCTAAACGATCGAGCTGCTCTAATGGCAAGCCCAAACCCGCGGCTTTTCGTTTCGCTAATGCAGGGAAATTATCTCCAAAAGCCGCGGTAATAGCCCATGGCAAATACTCACCATCTAAAGCTTCATTAATGAGCATCGCTGTACACATCTCGGGTGATGTATCTATGACCGAGATTAAATTGGGATGTTCTGGTATATCGCCCGCATTATGGTGGTCGACGTAAAATACTGATGCATTGACGTCCAAAAGGCGTTTCAAATCAGCCATATTACTGCGCATGGATATATCAAGAACAGTAATTTGATCACCGCCCTTTGCGTCGACGCGGCTTAAGAGTTTAATATCGCGTTTGCGGCCGGTCACGAGTTCAGCCTCGCGCGGCTCTGCAAGGCGTAGCTGGACGAGTGAAATTACCCCGTCTGCATCACCATTAAAGACATCATAACATTTCATGTTAAGCGTCTATACCCGTAAGAAAGCCATTTTCGTCAAGATATTTAACGATGATTTCAGCCGCTTCATCTGCAGACATATCAACGGTGTTGATTGTGATCTCAGGATTTTCTGGGGCTTGATATTCGCTATCAATCCCAGTGAAGTTTTTGATCTCCCCGGCACGGGCGCGGGCATAGAGACCTTTGACATCACGTTTTTCAGCGACTTCAAGCGGTGTATCAACAAAAATTTCGATGAACTCACCATCCTCTAAAAGATCGCGCGCCATTTGACGCTCGGCCCGATAGGGCGAGATAAAGGACGCCATAGTGATTAATCCGGCATCGACCATAAGGCGCGCTACCTCACCTATACGGCGTATATTTTCAACGCGGTCTTCTTTGGTAAAGCCAAGGTCTCGGTTAAGCCCATGACGTACGTTGTCACCGTCTAGCGTATAAGAATGACGGCCCAAATCTAGCAAACGTTTGTCAACAAGGTTCGCAATGGTGGACTTACCAGAGCCAGATAGACCCGTAAACCAAAGCAGGGCTGGTTTTTGGTTCTTCTGCTCCGAACGCGCTGCCTTACCGACGTCCAGATCTTGCCAATGCACATTACTTGCGCGGCGAAGCGCGTAATCCAGCATGCCAACGCCAACCGTTTCATTGCTCTGACGATCAATAAGGATAAAGTTACCTGTCGCGCGGTTATCATTATAGGCATCAAAACCGATTGGCGCAGATAAGGATAACGTCGTCACGCCAACTTCATTTAGCCCCAATGTTTTTGCGGCAACTTCGGAGAAGTCATTTACATCCACACGGTATTTCAAGTTCGAGACGCTGGCAGGAACGGTTTTATTTGTTGTCTTGAGTAGATATTGGCGTCCGGGATAAAGCTCTTTCTCGCTCATCCAAAGAATATGCGCTTGGAACTGATCTGCTTGCTCAGCAGGCGCGTCAATCTTACAAATGATATCCCCGCGAGAAATATCAATTTCGTCACTGAGCGTAAGCGTCACAGCCATATCTTCACGGGCTATCTCGCGATTGCCATTAAAGGTCACAATCTCTTTTACCGTCGAGCGTTTACCAGATGGCGTGACAATAATTTCATCACTCACTTCGACCGTGCCCGAAGCTATCGTTCCCGAAAACCCTCGAAAGTCTAGGTTCGGACGATTCACCCATTGGACGGGCAAACGAAATGGCGCGTCAAGCGTAGCGCTATCGACGTCAACATTTTCGAGATATTCTAAAAGGTTAGGTCCCTTGAACCATTTTGTGTTATCTGAAGATTTTGTGACATTGTCCCCGTCCAGAGCGGACATCGGAATGCACATGATTTCATCAAAACCAAGGTCTTTAGCAAAGTTACGAAAATCAACTTCAATGTTATTAAAGATAGATTGATCAAAACCGTTCAGGTCCATCTTATTGATAGCCACAACAACATGTTTCACACCCAATAAGGAAACTATATAGGCATGACGGCGCGTTTGCTCTTGAACGCCGTAACGCGCATCAATCAACAGAACCGCCACATCGGCTGTGGACGCGCCTGTCGCCATATTCCGCGTATATTGAACGTGTCCGGGTGTGTCCGCGACGATAAATTTACGCTTATCCGTAGAGAAGAAACGATAAGCCACATCAATCGTAATACCTTGCTCACGCTCTGCGGCTAGCCCGTCAACAAGGAGCGCTAAGTCAATTTTATCGCCTTGAGTACCTGATTTTTTACTGTCTTTTTCGATACTTGCGAGCTGATCTTCATAAATCAATTTTGAATCATAAAGCAGGCGCCCAATTAGAGTAGACTTACCATCATCAACGGAGCCGCAGGTAATAAAGCGAAGGAAAGACTTATTTTCCTGAGCCGTCAAGTAACCGAGAATATCAGTGCTAATAAGATCATCAAGATGGGCCATTAAAAGTACCCCTCTTCTTTTTTCTGTTCCATGGACGCCCCTGCATCACTATCAATCA
>CAYXEB010000091.1:0-9362 GCA_964463835.1 uncultured Hellea sp. | reverse complement strand
TTGGCGCAGGAGGCTTTGGCCCAGGTGGAGTCGGAGCTGGCGGATTTGGCGCAGGTGGTTTTGGCCCGGGCGGATTTGGCGCAGGCGGATTTGATACAGGCGCAGGATTTGGTACTGGTGTAGGCGGATTTGGTGCCGGCGCAGGATTCGGAACTGGCGTAGGCGGATTTGGTACAACGACACTCGGAAGTAGTGCCCCGTTTGGATCAGCAGTAGGCAATGGCGTGGTTGGAACTCAATTTTCTAATGGTCAATTTTTAAATGGTGCGGGCGTACAAACGGTGCAAGGCGCGCCAATTTATGTGCCTCAAGCTTACCCAGCCTATTATGGTGTGCCTCAGTTGCGCGGTATAGGCGGAGGCGTTGCAGCTGCAGCCCTGCCTTTCGGGTTAGGTCTTTTGGCTGGAACTGAATTTAATATAGATGGTGATCTTTCTGACCCAAGACCAGGGGGTCAAGCGGACGGCGGCGGCGGTTTTGCTGCACCAACTCCCGGAATTAGTTACGATGATGCCTTCGGTGATTTATACACGGTCGGCGGCTCAGCTGAATATGATATCAGTCGTGATACGACATTACTCGGAACTTTTGTATATGGTGAAGCCGACGGCAATTCAGTTGAAAACTTTGGTGCCTTTACGCCGGGTACATTTGATCCCCAAGGCAATTTCACAGCAACAACGGGTCCGGGTAGCGCTACACGTAACCTAACAGGTGAATTCTCAGACCTTGAAACATACACCATTGAAGGTGGTGTTCGTAAGTATGTTGGTTATAATAATGTATTCCGTCCATATGTTACGGGTAAAGCCGGTGCGAGACGGAATAATTCTGTAACCTTGACACAAGTAGACGTCGCAGATGGTTCAGTCTTTAATGAAAGTGAATTTATTGATAGCGGATGGAACCCAACAGCGGCAGGATTGGTCGGAGCTGAAGTGGCCGTAGGCCAGCGCGGCGCAATTGGTATTGAGTCCGGTATTCGCTGGACAGACGGCCTGGATGTTGCTGGCGGCGGAGCAGATGACCAATGGTCAATCCCGCTAAATCTTCGCGGACGCGTTGCCTTTTAATTAATCCAAAAATAACCATGAATTCAGAAACCCGGGCAAAACGCCCGGGTTTTTTTTATATGTTTAACTTTCTCGCTTATTGAGCATTCCCATAAATCGAGTTGGCCTCTTCATTGCAAGAAAGACGTTCAGATACTGACGTCTAAGGCAATTGTGCCAATTTAGAACAACAGGGAATGGAAATATGCGTATATTAATTTTAAGCGTGTCTGCGATTGCGTTATCAGGGTGTTCTTGGTTAGGTCTTGGTAATAAAACAGACTACCGGAACAATAATTACCAGCAGAATTCAGGTAGTTATGGCTATAAAACCAACAAGACAAGATCATCAAATGGTTGTCACTCAGGTCAATGCCTTGCTAGATGGAACATTGAAGCGGCCGTTGGACCGACTTTTAACGTCGGAGGAACCGCTATTTCGGGCGACGAAGCGCATCCGGGGGTGGCAATTAATAATATTAGTTTCTCCGAGGCTTATAACGAAGGTATTCGCGGCGAAATTGGTGGCTCATATGCTTTAAGTCCAAACCGAAAAGTAACGGGTAATGTTTTCTATGAGCATGCCGATAGTGAAGGTGTCTTAGATTTAGGCACCGTCGGAATTCTTAATCAACAAACACTTTCGGGATCTTTATCTGATTATCAGAGTTATGGGGCTGAGATTGGTTTACGTCAATATTTCGCGCCACGCCGTTTTGGAGGTATAATTGGGAATATTCGTCCTTATGTAGAGGGTAAAATTGGTGCAACTCGCTTGGACGATATCTCTTTGGAAGGAGCTACAGTTGGCGGTACATCGGCTTTAGCCCCGGATATTCCTTTTTATAGAAGTGGTTGGGTTGGTTCAGCAGCTGGCTTGGCGGGTATTGAAACCCCGATAGCACGCCATGCAACAATTGCGTTGGAATCAGGTTTGCGGTATACGCAAGGGCCACGTACAGACACATCAGTTCTTGCAGCAGGGACTCCTCTAGCAGGCATAAACAACGGCGATGGCCGTTTATCAATTCCATTAATGTTACGCGGACGTTATCGCTTCTAGGCCATAGCTATAGCTAATGATTTAAATCCCGGCCTTTGCGCCGGGATTTTTCTTAGGGTTTAGAGTTTTCCTCGTAAATCCATCTATCGATCTTAGCTTCAAGAATATCTAGTGGCATACCGCCATCTTTAAGCACCGCGTCGTGAAAGCTACGCAGGTCAAATTTTGGCCCTAATGTTTTGGTCGCGCGTTCTCGGAGCTCGATAATTTTAAGCTCACCAATCTTATAGGAGAGTGCTTGGCCGGGCCAACTGATATAGCGGTCAACTTCTGTTTTAATATTATGGGGCGCAAGGGCGGAGTTTTCAAAAAAACAAGCTTCGGCTTGCTCGCGTGTCCATCCTTTCCAATGCATACCCGTGTCGACGACAAGGCGGCAAGCGCGCCACATTTCATAAGTGAGTTGCCCAAATTTTTCATATGGCGTTTTATAAATGCCCATTTCACCCGCCAGTTTTTCCGCATATAAACCCCATCCTTCACCAAAAGCATTAGGATAAAGGCTTCGCCGGAACCGGGAGACATTCTTAAGCTCTTGTCCCAGCGCGATTTGATGATGATGACCAGGAACGCCTTCATGAGCCGTCAAAGCTGGCAGATTATAAAGCGGACGCTGTTTGAGATCATATGTATTTACGACATAATTTCCCGCGCGGTGCTGTTCGGGGTTGCCGCCCCAATACCGGCCCGTTGTATAATTGGCCGCAATTTCTTTGGGGACCGGGATGATGCCATAGGATAAACGCGGGAGGGTGCCGAAGAATTCTGGCATTTTACCGTCAATTTGTTTGGCGAGCCACGCAGCTTCTTTGAGCAATTGCTCTTCTGACGTGGCGTAGAACTGCGGATCGGTTCGTAAGAACTCTAAAAAATCGGCGAAACTTCCCTTGAACTCCAGCCCTTCTATGATGCTATCCATATCTTTTCTGATACGGGCGACTTCATCTAATCCGATTTGATGAACTTCATCTGGCGAAAGATCTAATGTTGTAAAAAACCTGACCAAGGCCCGGTAATATTCACGTCCTTCAGGGGTCGATCCAACCCCGACCGTTTGCCGGGCTTTGGGATTATATTCGGAGGTTAGAAAGGCCTCTAGCTCCTTATAGGCCGGCAGTACGGAACTCGCGATGGCAGCTTCACCAAGCGCCGCGAGCCGCGTTTTATCATCTTCGTTAAACGTATCAGGGTAAGTCAAAAACGGTTTGTAAAAGCTATGCTCTTTCGCTGGTCCGCTTCCAAGCTTTTGGATAGCTTGGGTTATACTAGGCATAATTTCGGCGGAAGCTGTCATATTCGTCGCGATGCCGCGCCGCATATTCGCTTTGTGCTGCGCAAAATATGAGGGCAATTGGGTGAGCCGCGCTGCATAAGCTTCATAATCGTCAATAGTCGCAAAACTTGTTTGACGCGAGATATAGCTCATTTGGTTAAAAAAGCCGCTATCATTTGTAAAGGGTATCCGCGCTTGGTCAAATGGTATCAAACGTTGGCGCTGTTTGAGGACAAACCCCAAAAGATCGTAATTAAGCCGCTTTTCACCCGACATGGGCCGCGTTGCTAAGTTGGTGTGACGCCGAATAAGTTCTGTTGTCATCGCTTGAAAATTGGCAGCACCTTCTGGACTCACATCTGGAAGCCGGCGAAGCGCCGCTCTGTCACCTTCTTGTCCCGCGGTAATCGGGTTGCCCGCGATTTCGGCTTGTTCGAAATCGGCAATAAGCGTTTCCAGCGTGTCATCAATTCGGCATTGCTGCACATCGTCAACGATAATTATGGTGCCATTTGGGCAGAATGAAGGAACGACATTGAGTGATGAGGCAGGCTGATTTGCTATTGGCGTGGGAGCTTGGTCCGGTGTTTGCGCGAGCGCGCTAAGAGGTAGATCGCATAAGATGCACCCCAGCAAAAACCAATATTTTAATTTTATCATCAGTTATCCAAGTCACGCGGTTTATTAAACCTAATCTGCGTATTTAAGAACAACAAGGCAAATTGGACGTAAAAACTGTTTATTTTCCGGGTCTTTTAAGTTGTAACCCGGTGCGTTCGCAGATGCAAATAAGCTCATTATTTTGGTTAAAAGCACGGTGCTCAAAGGTCACAATGCCTTGGTTTGGGCGTGATTTAGAGGCTCTTAAGGCCTTTATTTCGGTCTCAACATGTATGGTGTCGCCCGGAAATAAGGGTTTAGGAAAGCGGACCTTATCTGTGCCCAGATTGGCGACTGCCGTTCCTAAAGTCGTGTCACCCACTGAAATACCGACCACTAAACCAAGGGTGAAATAGCTATTTATCAAAACCCTGCCGAACTCTGTTTCGTTTTTACAATAGTCTGCGTCCAGATGAAGCCTTGCAGGATTATGTGTCATAGCCGTGAACATGAGATTATCTGTCTCGGTCAGCGTGCGGCGTATCGCGTGTCTAAAAACTTGCCCGACTTCTAGTTCGTCAAACCATTTACCTGACATTAAGAAGTCTCCCCAAAGAGCTCCCGGCCTATTAGCCAGCGGCGGATTTCAGACGTCCCTGCACCAATTTCCATCAGTTTTGCGTCGCGCCATAATCGCCCTGTTGGACTTTCATTGATATAACCCATGCCGCCTAGCATCTGTATTGCGTCTGAGGCCATTTGCGTTGACTTTTCAGCGGCGTATAAAATACAGCCTGCCGCGTCTTTACGGGTTGTTTCGCCGCGATCACAGGCGCTAGCAACCGCGTAAACGTAAGAGCGCGCGGTGCTTAGCGTGACATACATATCGGCGAGCTTGCCTTGCATGAGCTGGAACGTGCCAATGGGTTTGCCAAATTGTTTGCGTTCATGAATATAGGGCAGCACCACATCAAGGCAGGCTTGCATAATACCGACGCTGAGCCCTGAGAGGACAACACGTTCGTAGTCCAAACCGCTCATCAAGATTTCTGCGCCTTGCCCGACTTTACCGACAACGTTTTCGTCTGAGACAAAACAATCTTCGAACACAAGCTCGCATGTATCAGAGCCGCGCATGCCTAGCTTGTCGAGTTTCTGCGCGGTTGAGAAGCCTTCCATATCGGGCGTGATGATAAAGGCGGTAATGCCTTTGGAGCCGCCATTGGGATCGGTCTTGGCATAGACAAAAAGCGTATCGGCTTCGGGGGCATTTGTGATCCACATTTTATTGCCGTTAAGCAAGTAACCGCCTTGCGCGCCTTCGGCTTTGAGTTTCATCGAGACAACATCAGACCCTGCGCTCGGCTCACTCATGGCGAGGGAGCCGACATGCTCACCGCTTATGAGCCCCGGCAGATATTTTGCCTTTTGCTCGGCATTAGCCCAGCGGCGCAGTTGATTAATACAAAGGTTAGAATGCGCGCCATAAGATAGCCCTACAGAGGCGCTAGCGCGGCTAATCTCTTCCAGCGCGATTGTATGTTGTAGATAGCCAAGACCAGCCCCGCCATCCTCTTCAGACACCGTAATTCCGTGAAGCCCCAGCTCACCCATCATCGGCCAGAGATGGCGCGGGAATTTATTGTCTTTGTCAATATCGGCGGCAATAGGCGCGATATGTTCTTGAGCAAAGGCATAGACGCTCTCGCGTATCATCTGCGTTTCTTCGGAATGTCCGAATTGAAGGGTAGGGTAGGATGTTGTCATTGTTCTTTGTCCTCTTCCAGAGAGAGTAGTAATTCGCCATCAGTTACGAGGGCATCAACCGCAGCCGTGACCTCTGCGACAACGCCATCACGCGGGGCCTCTAGCGTCATTTCCATTTTCATCGCTTCCATCACAATGAGCGGGTCTCCCGCTTTGACGTTATCGCCCGTCTTGGCATTCACAGCGATAATTTTGCCGGGCATGGGCGCGGTGAGGGCGTTGGATGAAAAAGAACCATTCAAATCATCTCCACCTATTTCTTGGATGAGGTAGTAGAAACCATCTATGAAAACTACAGTGCCTTCAGGTTGAGAAATCGCACGAGAGTTTATGTTAAGCTCTTTCTGCACATCCAGAGAGAATAAGGTTGTTTGGCCATTACAGAACTTGGCATATGTCCGCCTGTTCGCTTGATTTAACCGCCATCCGCTATCATCTGCAAAGGGAGAATTCTCCCAAAGGTCGGTTATTCTTGGACCAGGGGCATAGGCTAAATCATGCACCCGCGACATTAATGCTGATTTCGTTGGGGCAATTGCATATTCTATGGCTTGTTTATCTGTTTCAAAATTTGTCTGTGTTAGATTTTTGTTGTGTTGATCAATAAAGTGGGTTGATACTTGGCCCGATTGAAAAGTCTCATTTCCTAAACAGTTGATCAAAAAGCGTAGATTACATCTCGGCGGGTAAACTCGGGTGCCTTTACACATATTTTTTAAATTTTTAATTGCTGTATTTCGATGTGGCGCATGTGTAATGAGCTTTGCGATCATCGGGTCATAAAAGACAGAGATCATATCTCTTTCTTCTACCCCAGTATCGATGCGTCCACTTTGCTGGAGGTTTAGAATTTTTAGTTGTCCTACACTTGGGAGGAAGTCATTAGCAGGATCTTCCGCATAAAGTCGCGCTTCAATCGCATGCCCTTTTAATTTTATCTGTTTTTGCTTCGGTAGTTTCTCGCCCTGCGCCACACGTATCTGTAGCTCGACCAAATCCAGTCCTGTAATCATCTCCGTAACGGGATGTTCGACCTGCAAGCGCGTGTTCATTTCCATGAACCAGAAGCCGTCTTTGCGCAGCTTGCCTGAGCCGTCGACGATAAATTCGACTGTGCCTGCGCCGACATAATTCACGGCTTTGGCGGCTTGTACGGCGGCGTCAGTCATGGCTTTGCGTACATCCTCGGTCATGCCGGGGGCAGGGGCTTCTTCGATGACCTTTTGGTGGCGGCGCTGGAGCGAGCAATCGCGTTCAAACATATGGACGACATTGCCGTGAGTATCGCCAAAGACCTGCACTTCGATGTGGCGAGGGCTTTGGATATATTTTTCAATTAAAACGTCATCATTCCCAAAGCTGGATTTGGCTTCGCGCTGACAAGAGGCCAGAGCCGCGTCGAACTCGTCTTCCGCTTCGACTTTACGCATGCCTTTCCCGCCGCCGCCGGCTACGGCCTTAATCAGGACGGGATATCCAATCGTGCCCGCTTGGGCTTTCAGCAATTTAGGAGATTGATCTTTACCGTGATAGCCAGGCGTAATTGGCACACCCGCGGCGTCCATAAGTTTTTTGGCCGCGTCTTTAAGGCCCATCGCTTCCATGCTCTTTGCGCTCGGGCCGATAAAGGTGATCTTGGCCTTTTGGCAGGCCCGCACAAAATCAGGATTTTCGGATAGAAACCCATAGCCGGGGTGAATGGCATCTGCATCTGTGTCCTTGGCCGCGGCAATGATTTTATCAATGACCAGATAGGACTCTATGGCTGGCGAGGGACCAATATGGACGGCTTCGTCTGCCATACGGACATGCAGCGCCTTACGGTCTGCATCAGAATAGACGGCAACAGTCGCAATGCCCATTTTGCGAGCTGTTTTGATGACGCGGCAAGCAATCTCTCCGCGATTAGCTATCAGGATTTTTGTAATCTTCTTTGTCATTATTACATCCTGAATACGCCAAATTTAGACTCTTCCAGCGGCGCATTGGCGGCCATAGCAAGGCTTAAGCCCAGTACACGCCTTGTATCTGTTGGCGCGATGATGCCATCATCCCAGATGCGGGCGCTGGCATAATAGGGGTGGCCTTCGCGCTCATATTTTTCGCGAATGGGCTGCATGAAGGCCTCGCGGTCTTTCTCAGTCCATTTTTCGCGGTCGCGATGGACGGATGCCAGAACCATTGCCGCTTGTTCGCCGCCCATGACGGAAATGCGCGCATTGGGCCACATAAACATAAGGCGCGGGGAATAGGCGCGCCCGCACATACCATAATTGCCTGCGCCATATGACCCGCCCACAAGGACAGTAAATTTAGGGACCTTGGCATTGGCCACGGCGTGAACCATCTTAGCCCCATGTTTAGCGATGCCGCCGCTTTCCGCTTTGGAACCCACCATAAAACCTGTGATATTTTGTAAGAATATAAGCGGGATTTTACGCTGGGCGCATAGCTCTATAAAATGCGCGCCTTTCATGGCGCTTTCGGAAAAGAGCACGCCATTATTACCCAGAATACCGACTTGATAGCCATGGATTTTCGCAAAGCCTGTAACCAGCGTATCGCCGTATAATTTTTTAAATTCATCAAAGCGGGAGCCATCCACAATGCGGGCAATGATTTCGCGGCAGTCATAAGGCTTACGCAAATCCGTCGGGACAACCCCGTAAAGTTCGTCCTCATCATAGGCGGGCGGTTCAGCGTCTTGGGGAGTATAGCTATAATTAGCGAGGCCAAGGTTTTTAATAATATCGCGCCCGATTTGCAGGGCATGTGCGTCATTGCTGGCCAGGTGATCCGCCACGCCTGAAACAGATGTATGCATTAAGCCGCCGCCCAGCTCCTCAGCGCTGATTTCTTCATTGGTCGCGGCTTTCACAAGAGGCGGGCCGCCTAAAAAGATTGTACCTTGATTGGCAACGATAACATTTTCATCGGCCATAGCGGGCACATAGGCGCCGCCCGCCGTGCAAGATCCCATTACAATTGCGATTTGCGGGATGCCGTCGGCGGACATTGTGGCTTCGTTATAAAAGCACCGCCCGAACATGTCTTTATCAGGGAATATCTCGGCTTGGTGGGGCAGGTTGCCGCCACCGCTATCAACTAAGTAAATACAAGGCAGGCGGTTCTCGCGCGCAATTTCCTGCGCCCGTGTTTGTTTCTTACAAGTTAGAGGATAATAAGTGCCGCCTTTAACGGTGGCATCATTGCACAAAATCATGACTTCACGGCCGGCCACGCGGCCTATTCCCGTAATAATACCCGCCGCGGGAATGTCATCATCATAACACTCATAAGCCGCCATTTGAGACAGTTCTAAAAACGGCGTGCCGGGATCGAGCAATCGTTCAACGCGTTCACGGGGTAAGAGTTTTCCGCGTCCAATATGGCGCTCGCGTGAGCGTTCAGATCCTCCAAGCGCAATCTTACTCACTTTCTCACGTAGGTCATCGACGAGGTCTTGCATGGCCTGGGCATTAGCGCGAAATTCTGCGCTGTCGGGATTTATCTTGCTGATAATTTTAGGCATATTATTCGCGCCTCAATATAATTTTGACTCTTAATACATAAATTTGACTCTTGAGTCAAATTTATTAGAGTGCTA
>CAYXEB010000090.1:0-9365 GCA_964463835.1 uncultured Hellea sp. | reverse complement strand
AGAAATCATTCCCATGATATCCCCCTAGTAATTACGACCGCTATCCGGCCAGATGTACGCTTATTGGCATAAAATGCCTATCTGCGTCAATACGGCAATTAAGTGCGGGGAATTGGGAGGAAAACGCGAAAATGGAGCTTAACGTGTCGCGTCTATGCGCTGACGTAGGTCTTTACCTGTTCTGAAAAAGGGAACATATTTTTCTGGCACGAAAACCTCTCCGCCGGTTCTTGGATTACGGCCAGCCCTTGATTTACGATAACGCACAGAAAATGCGCCAAATCCACGAAGCTCAACGCGGGCCCCTTTTTCCAAAGTTTGAGTGATCGATTCAAGGACTACAGCAACAACGCGTTCAACATCAAAACGGGTCAGATGCGGGTTTTCTTCGTGTAGCGTGTCAATTAGTTCAGATCTAAGCATGAGATGATTTAAAGCAAATCTGATTTAGGAGCGCAACTCTTATGTTGTGCAACCATAAAAAAAGGCCCTGAAACCTTAATGATTTCAGGGCCTTTTATAGTTAATGAAGGCTTAAACGTAATTATTCGTCGCCTTTTAGAGCTGCGCCAAGGATATCTCCAAGTGAAGCGCCAGAGTCCGCCGACCCATATTGTTCCACGGCTTCTTTCTCTTCCGCAATCTCAAGGGCCTTAATCGAAAGTTGATATTGGCCTTTTGAAGCGCGTGTCACCACGGCGTCTACTTTATCCCCAACAGCGAAACGTTCAGGACGTTGTTCTGAACGCTCTCTAGACAAATCTCCCTTACGGATGAAGGCTGCAATCTCATTGTCATCACCAAAGGCAACGTCGAGACCTGCAGATTGAACATTTGTGACCGTACAGGTTATAGTCTTTCCGCGAGACACGCCTTTCGCACTGGCTGATGGGCCACTATCCTTAATGAGCTGCTTAATGCCCAAGCTGATTCGTTCTTTCTCAATATCAACTTCAAGGATTTTTGCTTCTACAGTTTCGCCCTTCTTATAATCTTGCAAAGCTTCTTCGCCTGACTTGTCCCAAGACAGGTCAGATAAATGGGCCATGCCGTCAATATCACCGTCTAGGCCTATAAACAAACCGAACTCCGTCACAGAGCGAACTTCGCCTGAAATTGTTGAACCAACAGGGAAACGCTCCGAGAAGCTGTCCCAAGGATTGTCTTGGCACTGCTTGATGCCAAGAGAGATGCGGCGCTTCTCTTCGTCCACTTCAAGAACTTCGACTTCAATTTCTTGAGACGTTGAAACGATTTTTCCAGGGTGGATGTTTTTCTTCGTCCAGGACATTTCAGAGACGTGAACAAGACCTTCAACGCCTTCTTCAAGCTCAATAAACGCGCCGTAATCAGCTATATTCGTAACAGTTCCAGTATGGCGCGTACCTATTGTGTATTTCGCTGTCGCTGCAAGCCACGGATCTTCCTGTAGCTGCTTCATGCCAAGGCTAATGCGCTGCGTTTCAGGATTAATGCGAACAACTTTGACCTGAATGGTGTCGCCTACGGCCAAAACTTGGCTTGGGTGAGAGACGCGGCGCCAGCTCATATCTGTAACATGCAACAGACCATCAATACCGCCAAGATCAACGAAGGCGCCGTAATCTGTGATATTTTTAACAACGCCTTCACGTGTTTCACCTTCAGCCAACTGACCAACGAGCTCAGCGCGCTGTTCTGCGCGGCTCTCTTCAAGGATAGCGCGGCGTGACACAACAATGTTTCCGCGGGCACGGTCCATCTTCAAAATCATAAAGGGCTGTTCTTGGTTCATCAGCGGTCCAATGTCTCTGACAGGACGGATATCAACTTGTGATCCAGGAAGGAAGGCATTGATGCCGCCAAGATCAACGGTAAAGCCGCCTTTAACACGGCCAACGATTGATCCAGGTACAGGCTCTTCACCTTCGTGGAACTTGGCCATTTTGATCCAGCTTTCTTCCCGGCGCGCTTTGTCACGAGATAGAATGGCGTCGCCAAGTGCGTTTTCGATGCGTTCAAGGTAGATATCGACGCTATCGCCGACTTTAACAGTATCATCAGATCCCGGTGTGTAAAATTCACGAAGCGGGATACGGCCCTCTGTTTTAAGGCCAACGTCAACAACAACAGTATCTTTTTCAACTGCTGTAACGAGACCCTTAACGACGGAGCCTTCCGTCATAGAATTGGTCTCGAATGAGGCCTCAAGCATTGAGGCGAAATCTTCAGTGGATGGATTGAGGGAGTTTTGAGCCGCGCTCATAATAGTTTCCTTTAGTAATCGTCCGGCCAACAGGTTGTGTCCTGCGGTCTGGCCCAGCCAATCCGGGCCTTACAATGACAAAACGGCGTGAGGAAAGCCACGCCGTAACAGTCTGGCGCGCCTATAGGGGAATGTCTTCGCCGTTGCAAGGGCTGATATTTGCCTAATCTACTCCAAAGTTAGCTGAGCTGATAAGAGCCCGCTATCATTGGCAGTAATCGTTGCGCGGGTAAGGTCGGCGCTATTTTCAGCGATAAGCGCATTTATAAGTCCGAATAATTTGCGTGTTTCAACATCGTCAATCCAGACATTGATGGCCGCGCCGTCAGGTTGGACCCGGGTCAGGCGAATATTTTTGTTACGCGCAGCATTGATTAAGATGGTTCGCGAAAAGGCAGGGCCGCTGCGCGCTACGTCCGCACTACCAATTTGCGGCAAGGCCTGGGTAACAATATTATAATCGCGCAGAGCCTTATTTGACTGGGCCCGCGCATCGGATTTGGCGGACAGCACTGGATTAATGAGAACAAACGATAACAAGGCTAAGATGAGCGCAAACCCCAGCAGACCCATGATTATTTTTTCATAGGTTTCGCGCTCGTCCCATTTTAAAAAACTCAACATTATCGACCCGCCTGTAGATTGGCTTCGCCGACAAATTCACCTGCTTGCTCACGCACGCCGCCCGTGCGTAATGTCCCGCCAGCCGTTTTAATGGCCGCTTCAAAATCAGAGGCGCTTTCAAAACTGGGATATTTCAGCCGAAGCTGAAAGGCGTTCCGACTTTTTTGATAGCGCAACTGATCAACGGATAGTCCCTCCACCTGTTCCACACCTTGAAAAAGAATCTGTGACAGCTCTAAAAATTCATAGCTATTGGCCGCCCCAGCTTTTTGCGCGCGGGTTGCCGCTAGCGCAGGGTTAGCAGGTGCTGGTTTTCCCGTTGCCTGCGCGTAAATTTGAGCCGTCTGAATTTTCAACTCATCAGCCTGTAATTTTAACGCTCGTGCCTGGACCACTTGCAGGGCAAGAACCGCAAGCCCCAAACCCGCCGCCATTGACCCAAAGCCCGCCAATAGTTTTCCATTTAACGCCCAATTTGCGGCAAAGCTTGAATTTGCGGCAAATTCATTTTGAAGTAAATTCAACCCACCGCCGCTCTCAATTGCTTTTCCAATTTGGGCTAAAAATACGTCATCCTCAATTTTAGGAGGCGGGCTATCCCCCCAACCCTCGTCCAGCGTATGCCCTAAGGGGCCGCTATAAATTACGCGGCTTAACACAGATGCATCTTGCGCTATCATCTCAAAATCGGCGTAAGCGGCAGACGGCGTTAGTCCGGCTGAAGCGAGCTGCGTTAAGGCCATTTTTAAGTGTTCCTTAGACATAACACCAATACGGTTTTCATCCAGCGCTATATGTACCGCCTCTAAAGGCTGTGAAATTTTATCTTCAACGCTAAACCCCGCCGCTTTCAACCTATCGCGTTTGGACGTCGCCGGAAGCTCATGCTCATAAAGACGCACCAATTGTCCGGCTAATATAGCCACGACGTCGCGTCCCTTGGCAGGCGGGGGCGCGCCGCGGCCATGTGAAAGCACCTCATGCCCATCAACGCAGCCCCAAAGCCCAGGAGCCCCCTCGTGACTTGGCATGGCAATAATCAGTCTCTCCGTCATGCTTTACTGCTCTGTATCACTTGATACGTCATTTAAATCCTTTAGCTGCGGCCTTAAATTCTCAGCCCCTAAACCCCGATATGTCAGATTTGCGCTACCATTGTCCAGCATATCAAATTCAAAAACGATATCGCGTGATGCATTGCCAAAACTCACATTCGCTTCAACCCATAATTTTTCGGGTTGAAATATGATTTGGTCAAGGGCCGCATCTGGGTTTTCAAATCCCGCCATCGCTGGCGCCGCGATTAAGGCGGCCCGGTCCGCATAGCCTTCTGCGGGGCGCTCAACGATGAGAGCGCTCGCGGTTTGTATAAAATCAGCCCCGCCCAATAAAGCCGCGAGCACAAAGACATCCAGCTGGCCAGCCGTATTGATATTAAAACGGGTCAATTCACCCGCGGGCCTCACGCAAAGATATGGCCGAATTGATTGATAAAGCTCTTCCGTCATAGCTTCCAAATTGCGCAGCTCCATCACTGAGCTGAGCGGCGCATTCGCTGTTCGGTGGGGCACGGCGCGCCGTAAATAATCACCATCTTCAGCGCCAGAGGGCGAACGTTGTGTATCTCTGTCAATCCAATCAAGCAAAATAAAACTCTGGTTTAGCGCGTCATTTTCCGGCCAACCTAAGGCGCTGAGTAAAGATGAAAATTGTCTCACCCCAATACTATTTTGAGTACCGTCCGTATTGAGCAAGCTGCCCAGCGCATAACAATGAGACCCATCACGAACCTCGAGTCCAATAAGACCGCCTTCAAAAGGAAAACTAAATTGCTGCGCTCGTCCCAAGGCGGCGTTTTTGCCCTCGGCGGGCAAGAGCGCCAAATTACTTTGTATATAACTGCCCGCAAAATCTTCTGCGCCTTTGACGTACCAATCAAGCTGAGCGTAATCATTTACATTGGACATGCGTTTTACGGCAAAGCGAATATCGTCAATAATCGCGACAGCCACCGCCGCCATCACGGCCATGATTAATAAGGTGGTAAGTAAAACCGTGCCTCGTTCACGGGTATCTCTCGTTGCTAAGCGCGTCATAAACTGAGCTCAAAGTAATGGGTGACGCCTACCCCATCAAAATGTGTTATTTCAAATGAAATGGCTTGAGGCGGCACGGTTTGCAGTCCTTGGGTTTGCGGGGTCTCAGCGGCTTGTGCTGGAGGAGGAATTCTAATTTGCTCACTTGCAAATGACGTTAATCCCGCCGTTGAGACGACATCTGAGCTTTGGGCCCTCTCATGGGCGCGCAATGTTATGTCTTCAATATCGCTTAACAAAACCCGGTCAAAATATTCAGGCGAAGAGCTCGGGTTTTCATGAGTGAAGCTACGGCGAATAAGACGTCCATCCTCAAATATATATTCAACCCGCTCTAGGTCTCCGCGCGCTTCAAGTCCCGCGGGATTAGGCCGGCCTTGCCGCACAAAGGTGAGTAAAGCTTCCCCGTCAGTTGTGAGGCTATAAGGTAGGACCCCGCCGAGTTCATCGCGCAGCGGCCTTATCGTGATGTAGGCCATATCTGCGCGCATAATCGCCCGCGCGCTATTAAGATTATTGATCTCTGATACCGCCGCGTCTAATCGCGCTTTCCCGCGCAGGCTCTGGGTTAAAGCGCTCATCGTGCCCACAGAAATTATGGCAAAGATAAAGAGCGAAATTAAAACCTCAATTAATGTGAAGCCCGCCTCGCCATTATTTGTATCCGTATTAATCTTAGTCACAATGCACCCAGACGAAAAGCTGTTCGCTCGATGATAATTTGGTCTTCATCGCGCTCGCGGATTGTCACCTTGATCCGAAAGAACCCTTCACTCTCCGTTTCGCTCACCTCTTCGCGCCAGTCATATTCACGGCCTGCCGCGCGCTCGACGCCGCTTGATGTACCCAGCTTAAGCGGCTTTAATCGGGACTGCACAATACGGTTATCTGCAATAATACCGGCATAAGTTTTATGTTCCAAAACAATGATAGCCCGCACGGACTCCGTACCGCTACGCGTGAGGCCAATAATCGCCACGCTGAAAATAAGAAGAGACGCCAGGACTTCGACTAATGTGAAGCCACTATCTTTTTGTGACGTTGTCTTACCCAAGGCTGTCATTCGTCCACCCGCAGAGCGACATGACCATCACCCTGCGCCGAAATTATGTATTGAGCACCGCCATCGGTTAAAGATATTTCAAAGGCGGTCGAGAGCCCTGTTGGCTGAAATAAAATTGTGGGGGTTGTCTCTTTGGGTAATTCCAAGTTCTTATTCTCGCGTTTAAATCTGACGCGGTAACTTGTGTCCCATTCCCCTGATGTAATTTCATGCCAGTCTTGATCTTCATAATTATAAAGCGCGTAACCCGCTTTGGAGATTCCGACCGCCCCGACTCGTCCTGATATAATACTATTTTGCGCAAGTTGGTTTAAATGCCCCGTTATAAGCTGCGCCTGTTTTTCTAAAGGCGAGTCTGGACGCGGAATAGATAAGATCACAACAGCGGACATAAGCCCGATGATAATCAGAACCGCGAGAATTTCGACAAGCGTAAATCCCGCCTCATGATGAGAGCGGGCCGGCAATTATGGCTCCCAGCTCACGATGTCTGCCGCTTGGTCAATCCCGCCCGGTTCCCCGTCGGAGCCGTAAGATAGAATATCAAAAACGCCATGCTCGCCAGGAAAGCGGTAAATATAAGGTTGCCCCCAAGGATCATTGGGTAATAATTTTACGTAGCCGCCTTTACGGTAACGATCATTGCTGACTCCGCTAGGCGCAGATAGTAAAGCCTCCAGACCTGCCTCTTCCTCAGGATAATCAAAGACGTCAAGACGGTACATTTCTAAGGCCTGTTCAAGAATACGAATATCCGCCTTTGCCTTGGAAACCAGAGCTCTATCTTGGGCAGGCAGAACATTGATGACAACAAAAGTCGTCAACAATCCGATGATAACAAGGACAACCATCACCTCCACAAGGGTAAAGCCTTCATCTCGCGTTTTTAAGGTATTTTTTTTCGACAGTATTTTTTGCAAAATATATGGGGTCATAAAGCGTGTCCGTCATCGCGTTTTAAAAGGCTAATGTATTCAATCTTAAAATAGGCAAGAAGATAGCCGCAATAATTAATAACACAATTGCCGCTAAAAATATAATGATAAGCGGTTCTAGTAAACTGAGAAAAACACTCGTAGCGGACTCAAATTCGTCTTCGAGATAATCCGCTGATTTGGCGAACATTTTTCCCATATCGCCTGACGCTTCGCCGCCAGCAACCATTTGCACAACCAAAGGCGGAAAAACCTCGGTGCGCCGCAAAGATGAACTAACCGCCGCGCCTTCTCTGACTTTCACGCAGGCATCTGAAACGGCTTTGAGCATCACAGTATTTTTGAGCGTATGGCGGGCTGTTTCCATAGAGGTTAAAGCCGGCGTGCCACTATCAATTAATCCCGCCATTGTGCGGGCAAAACGGGCAGCATTTAAATTCCGTCCCACACGGCCTAATAAAGGCAACTTAAGTTTAAATCCGTCCCATTTTAGGCGCAAACCCTCTTGTTTAAGCGCCCTCTTAAATCCGAAAATCAAGACCGCTATAAGCGCTGCAACAAATAAACCATATGTTTGAAGCCACTGGGAGGCCGCAATCGTAAAGCGCGTTAGGGCTGGGAGTTCCTGACCAAAACTTTCAAATTGCTCGACCACTTTGGGCACAACAAAAATTAACAATATCGTGACAACGATAAGAGCCACAATCGTCAAAACAATCGGGTAAACAGTGGCTCCTAATATTTTGCGCCTCATTTTTTGATTGGCCTCAAGGTCATCTGATAACCGGTTCAACACCGCTGGAAGACGGCCCGAGGTTTCGCCGGACGCGACCATCGCGGTATAGAGTTGCGGGAATATTTTAGGCTGCCCCCTTAAAGCATCTGAGAGCCGCAATCCTTCCATGACTTGAGCGCGAATATCTAGTAGCGCAGCTTTCATAGGGGAGCGTTCAAATTGTAGAGCCGTAATTTTTAGAGCTTCTTCGATCGGCGTTGCCGCGTCAATTAAAATAGCCATTTGCCGCGTAGCTTGGGTTAAGTGTTTATGCTTCACCCGTCCGCCGCCGCTTACGGAACGGCTTGTCTCTTTCTTGGCTTTGCTAGGCGAAAGATCGACAGGCATAAGAGATCGAGACCGTAAGATGTCGCGCGCATCGCGCGCCGAGCTGGCCATGAGCGTTCCCTTTTGACGCTTGCCCGCAGAATCGAGCGCAGCATAGTCAAAGGCTTCCATTAGATGTCTTCCGCCGTTTTAGCTTTACAGACGCGTAGAACTTCTTCTGCAGAGGTCTCGCCTGCTAAAACTTTATCCGCGCCGCTGGCTAAAAGGTTTTTACGGTTCTTAAAGGCATATTTTGATAGCTCGCTTTCGCTGGCGCCGTCATGGATCATGGAGCGCAGCGTGTCGTCTAAAGTTACAATTTCATAGATCCCAAGACGGCTCGAATAGCCAATATCTTGACATGAGGAACAGCCTTTGGGCTTGTAAAAATAAGCCGAGGTTTTCTTCAACCCCAATTCAGCAAGTTCGCCCGAGGTGGGCGTATAAGCCGTTTTGCAGTTTGAGCATAAACGCCGTACGAGACGCTGGGCGACCAAAGCCGTAATCGTTGAGGAGAGCAAAAAGGGCTCAACCCCCATATCACGCAAGCGCGCGATAGCGGCGACAGCGGAATTTGTATGAACCGTTGATAAAACCAAATGTCCCGTCAATGCAGCCTGAACCGCAATTTCAGCCGTTTCTGGATCGCGGATTTCCCCGACCATAACCACATCTGGGTCTTGGCGAAGAATGGCTCTTAGACCCGCGGCGAATGTCATGCCTATCTGGTTATTCACCTGTGTTTGGCCAATCCCGTCCAGCGCGTATTCAACCGGGTCTTCGACAGTTAAAACATTGCGCGATCCATCATTGAGCTGAGAGAGCGCGGCGTAAAGCGTTGTTGTTTTACCTGACCCCGTCGGGCCTGTGACTAAGATAATCCCATTGGGCCGAGAGAGGCCCGATTGAAACGCCTTTAAAACCTGTGTTTCCATACCAAGCTCAGGCAGAGTAAGGCGGGACTGATCTTGTTCCAAAACCCGCATAACGAGCCGTTCCCCGTGACGGGCTGGCAGGGTCGACACCCGCACATCAATCGCCCTCTCGCCGAGGTTAAGAGAGAAGCGGCCATCTTGCGGCACGCGTTTCTTGGCAATATCGAGCTGCGCCATGACTTTGACGCGGGAGACCAATAATGAGGCCAATCTTGCTGGCAAACTCAACATTTCGCGCAAGGTTCCATCAATTCTAAAGCGCACAGATAGACGCTGTTCATAGGGTTCAATATGAATATCAGACGCGCGGGAGCGAATAGCTTCTTGCAAAATACCATTGATGAGCTTGATGACCGGCGCGTCAT
>CAYXEB010000089.1:0-9429 GCA_964463835.1 uncultured Hellea sp. | reverse complement strand
TCATATGAGCTGGCCATCTGATGTTGACGGCCTGAATGAGCAAGCAGTGAGTTCCCGTGCTTAACTTCCAAGGCTTCACACATACAAAATAAGTTTGACCAGACTTTTCTTTCTCCAACTCTATGAGATCAATAAAATTAGGGTTTGAGTCTATCGAGTTGACAGAAACTCGATTTAGATAGGACCATATTTCATTTTTGGATTTTTCATCAAAACAACTCAGAAATGATACATCACTATCCTTCATAGAAAAAAAGGACTTGGCTATTTCGTTTAATTCTAAAACAGCCCCATGAGCATCAAGGGCTAACATTGGGACATTGGTACGATGTATAAGTTGACGAAGTGAATCAGATTGAGATGATTCTTTATGAATAAATAAGTCCGCCACCTCAATGGCTTGAAAAACGTGATCCTTATCAAGCATAGCTCTTTCGAGAGGGTCAGCCTCTTCTAATTTTTCAAATAAATTAAATGAGCTTGCAAAATCATATAAACGTTCTGGTGAGAGAGCGATAGATAACAAACCAGCAGATGTATCAGAATCTGATTTAATCATTATAAAGCCCCATCAAACTCACGGAGTTTACAACCATTTAATTTAACTTCAAGCCCTAGTTCGTGACATCAATCACGTAATAATCCAGAAAATTTTGCTTGGAGCATAGCTTGAGTAGCAAAGACTCAAAGCACAAGTGAGGAATGCCCGTAAGTGATGGGTTAAGATAGCAATTTAAACAGTGTTTGGTCTGTGTCTTTATAAGCCAAGCAAATAATGAAATATAAATCTACGGACGTATCGTAAGTTCGTGCCAAAGGCGAGGCATTATTATTAAAGCAATACATCGCAATATAAGTGGGATGCCTGCGTAACAACATATCAATGTCGACGATTGAATCGCGCTGACCTTATTGGCTATATTCCCTGTTTCCGCCGTAAGGTTGGATAGCCCGATCTCCCCTAAAAGAGGAAAAGCAATTGCCAGGGGCGCGATAACCGATAATTTCGACATTGCATTTTTTAATGCGGCAAGTGCAGCTGGATGAACATCTCGCTTCTTTGCCGTTTCATTTGCGATATGATCTGCAAGCAATGATGTTGGCATCATAACCTCTGATGCGCCAGATACGCCAAAGCCAATTGCTAAAACCATCATGAGGACGTTATCACCTTCACCTAATGTCAACAGCGGAATAGCTAAACATATGCTACCTAGAATGCCTAATCGCCATACGCGGACTTTACCCAGTTTTTTTGATAAAACATACCAAGCGGGTACACCGCAAAGCAAGCCTAAACCGTTTAAAATCCACACGGGCCCAATTAACTCCGGAGCGATTAAAATATAAGTTAAATATAAGAGTGCCAGTGAGCCACTTAAGGATCGGCATAGCATTACCAGAAAGAACACACCAATTATGCGCCTTGTATTCTGGTGATGAAAAAAATTTATATAAGGTTGATAGAAAGTTGAAAGTGAAAGTGAAAGTCGCCGTTTAAGAGCCTCGGAAGGTGATGTTGTCGGCATCACCATAAGAAAACAAGGAAGGACAATCAGAGTTGTTATAGCAATAGCCATCACAACATAACTTAAGGCTTCAGGTAAATTACTTGAAAAGATTGTCGGGATGAGTGCTCCGATAATGCCGCCTGTAACAAAGCAAACTAATTTACTTCCTGCTAAAAGCGTTCTTTCATGCGTGTTTTTTGACATTTCTAAACCCATTGCGCTCAGGGGAATGTCAACAAGCGTGAACGCAAGGAAATAAATACAGGCTGCAATGAAGACATATAATATCGTTGGCGAATCTGGGGGGACGAAGAGTCCGTAGGTTGCAACAATAAACAAAACTAATCCGCAGATTATCCAAGGTTTACGTGCACCTAAAGGCCCGCCAGTGCGGTCACTTAAATTGCCGATAATTGGGTCGGAGATAAAATCGAAGACACGTCCTGCGGCAATGACAGCTCCAACAAGACCTAACCCTAACCCTAAGTTCATTCCATAATAGGTTGGGATAAACATAAATAAAATCGAGAAACCCATCGCCAGCGGCAACATAAGGCTTCCGTAAGCAAGAATTTGTATATAGCTCAGTTGATCAGGCTGCATATGTTGAAGTCTAACCATATTCAATATCCGCTGCCAAACTTTGCATATTCAACCCTGAATCAGATAATGTTCTTCAAATACAATGTTGTAGAGGGATACTTCTCACGCCTCACGGTTTTACGCCGCGTATGAAGTGCTTAATCTTTGAGTTTATTGATTTTAAGGCCCCCATTTAACATATAGAGTTATCATGTTCCATGATGACTGTCACGCTTGTATCAGAAAAATGTAATACATTTACCGAACTGAGCGGCTTACTTTGCATCAGCAATCTAAACGGCGTCCATGACACCCTCTTCAAAATTTGGAGGTGTCGTGTGGGATTTGACGGCTTTTACGCTATTAATTTTACCCGTTTTTTCATCAATTTCGTAATATACCAGATCAGTAAATGTGCCGCCAACATCTGTAGCAAGTCGAATTTTAGGCATTTATTTTTTCTTTCTGATACAATCGAACTCGAAACGAATAAAAGAGTTATAACAGCCTATTTCATTACCTCAATGTATAGCACGGATACACCTACCCGAACGGGTGGAACAGTCTTGAGCGGGATACTATGTTTCCTGAGTATAAAGGAGATACAGAACATAATAATTTATGCCCGCTTTTGTAGGTAAAGTACCATCGGCTACTAACTGGTCAATCTCATTGCGATAAGATTTACTTACGATCCAGCTAATAAAGAAACATTTCCACCCGAAGCCGTAGTATCAATACTCACATGACGCTCAAGAACACATCGCTCTTTCATATCCATATCATCAAAAATTGGCAATATTGCTCCTTGTCGTTGCGCTAAAGCTTGACGGATGCTGCGGGCGTCTTTTGATTGTCCCCAAAAAGCAACCCCGTCAAACCCTTGCAAATTCGCGAGGTCATTAAAATTAATGGTGCCGTTCAGGCCATCATCTTTTGACGCGCCGGAACATATAACCAGCGGCGCGCACCCCGCTTGCCGAGCCATTTTAGCCTGACTCTGAGCATCCTTTAAAGCTGGGCCAAGACACAGAATTTTCCCTCGCGCGTAAGTGGACAGACGATTGGACTCCCCCGTTGGCCCTGGCATCTCTTGCGTCTTCAACGCTACTTTTTTAGCGGGTTTTAAGGCATCCAAAGCCTTTTGAACCACATCTAATGGAAGAGAGTTCCCTTCGATTAATTCATGCTGCGCCGCCCCGTTTATAAGCCGCGTAAACCTTTTGAGATAGTGTGGACCGCCCGCTTTAGGCCCCGTTCCCGATAACCCTTCCCCGCCAAAGGGTTGCGAGCCGACAATTGCGCCTATTTGATTGCGATTAACATAGATATTTCCAACACATAGAGACGCTGTCAGCTTTTCGACCCGCTGATCTATGCGCGTATGCAGTCCGAATGTGAGACCATATCCGCTATCGTTAATTTCCTTTACGATGTTATCGATTTCATCCGATTTAAAAGTTGTAACGTGAAGCACAGGTCCAAAGACTTCTCCATCTAAAGATTTAAGACCTGAAATAGAAATGATCGCAGGGCCAAGGAAACTGCCTTTTTCGGGAGCTACCATATCTTTAAGCAAACGTCCTTCTTGTCTGGCCCGATTGATATGATCCGCAATTTCGTCCTTGGCTTCATGCGTGATGATTGGGCCAATATCGGTTGAATATTCCCATGGATCACCGAGCTTTAGCTCATCCATTGCGCCAAAAAGCATGTCCTTAAACTCTTCAGCAATATCCTCTTGAAGGTATAATATACGCAGCGCAGAACAGCGTTGCCCTGCCGATTGAAAAGCTGAGTTTATAATATCTTTAACTGCCTGTTCGGGTAGGGCTGTAGAGTCAACAATCATGGCGTTTAGCCCCCCTGTTTCCGCAATCAATGGGGCATATGGATCAAGCTTATCCGACATGGCTCTATGAATATGTTGAGCCGTTGCCGTTGACCCTGTAAAACATACCCCTTTAACCAATGGTGATGACGTAAGCTTAGCGCCAATAAGATGGCCTTGGCCTGGCAGTAATTGCAGTGCTGGTTTGGGCACGCCAGCCTTATGTAAGAGTTTTACAGCAAGGCTCGCGATAATCGGTGTTTTTTCTGCGGGTTTAGCCAAAACTGCATTTCCTGCAGCCAAAGACGCTGCAATTTGTCCGGTAAAAATAGCCAAGGGAAAATTCCATGGTGAAATACAAGTGAAAACGCCTCGCGCCTCACGCATGTCTCTATCCGTTAGCGTTAGAATTTGCGCGGCGTAATACCGTAGAAAGTCTACGGCCTCACGTAGTTCCGCAATTGCATCTTGCGGCACCTTTCCGGCTTCGCGTGTTAAAACGGCGAAAATCTCTCCGAAGTTCTCCTCATATAAGTCGGCTGCTTTATTCAAGATATCATAGCGTTTCTCCTCAACCATTGCCCAAGGCTTGGCCTTTGAAATGGCGAATTCAACATCCGTCTCACTCGCATCAATGACCTTACCAACCACGTCCTTATCATTAGCAGGATTCATGACGCGTTTTGCAGCTATGCCTTTATGTTTTCTTGCAAAAATTTGTTTTTTTGCAAGGATTGGCTGCGCGGTCCATTGGGCTTCTTTGAAATCAGATCGAGCCTGCTCGATGGCCTCAGTATCATTCACATTATGCAAGTCCCACCCCTTCGAGTTTTTACGAACAGGTGCAAAAAGGTCTTTGGCGTTAAGAATATGTGAGGCTTTACCTGCCAAGTCTTGAACAAGGGTTTCAAATGGGTCGCGCGCAATAACCCCGGGACTAATGTCATCATCAACAATCTGATTGACGAATGAAGAATTGGCTCCATTTTCCAAAAGGCGGCGAACCAGGTAAGCCAAAAGATTACGGTGCGCCCCGACAGGCGCATAAATCCGGCACCGCAGGTCTCCCTTTGCCATAAGCTGTCGATAAAGCACCTCCCCCATGCCGTGCAAAGCTTGAAATTCAAAGACCGAGTGATCTGACGCAAGCTCTAAAATACTGGCAACAGTATGCGCATTATGAGTCGCAAATTGCGGGTAAATACGATCTGTCATGCCCAGAAGTTTTTTTGCGCAGCAAAGATAAGATACATCCGTAGCAGATTTATAGCTATAGACTGGGAAGCCAGATATGCCTTCCACCTGCGCCCGTTTTATCTCTGTATCCCAATATGCGCCCTTAACAAGACGAACCATAATTTTATGATTAAGTGTTTTTGATAATTCATAAAGCCAGTCAATGACAGCAGAGGCCCGTTTGCTGTAAGCCTGAACAACAACACCAAAGCCGTCCCAACCGATAAGGCTATCATCTCTAAGAACGGTCTCGATGATGTCCAAAGACAAGTCCAAACGATCCATCTCTTCGGCATCAATATTCAGTCCCATATTCGCATCTTTAGCCTTCACAGCTAAAGATAAGACACGCGTGGTCAGTTCCGTCATGACTCGGTCTTTTTTGCCGACTTCATAACGTGGATGCAGAGCTGAAAGTTTTATGGATATCCCTGGATTTGTTCGAATATCTTGCGTTCCAACCGTAGTCGATAAGAAATCTATAGACTGCCAATAAGCGCTGTAGAACCGTTTAGCATCCTTTGATGTGAGCGCAGCTTCTCCGAGCATATCATAGGAATAGGTAAAGCCCTGTAATTGTTTCTTTCCTCCGCGTCTGACCGCCTCTTCAATCGTTTCTCCAAGAACGAATTGATTTCCCATCTCCTTCATAGCGCGCGAGACAGCGGCTCGAATGATAGGCTCACCTAATCGTTTCACCGTTCCGTGTAATATGGATGCCAGACCCGTGGTTTTATCACCATCCAAAACCTTCCCCGTTAGCATCAGCCCCCAAGTTGAAGCATTTACAAGTGAGGAAGCGGATTTTCCCAAATGCTGCCCCCAAGAGGACGGCGCGATTTTATCTTCGATCAAATCATCAATCGTTTCAGAATCTGGAACACGTAGCAACGCTTCTGCCAAACACATAAGCGCCACGCCCTCATCTGTTGAGAGGCCATATTCCGCTAGAAATTGTTCCATTAGGCCGGGTTTGTCATCTTCTCGAATATTATTCACCAATTTTACAGCACGGCTAGAGAAGGCTTCTCTTTCGGCCTTGCTGATATTGGATTGTTCTATCAAGGCCTGAATGACGACGCGGTCTTCCGCCAAGTGTAACTGCTGAATATCACGGCGTAACAAAGATAGTTTATTCATGAAAACTCGTAAATGCTTAGCAAATTTAGAATGTTATCCCGATTAATTATATCATTGTTAGATTAGTCTGTCTGACCTATTATGCCTCGATAAAAACCGATTTAACTTATTTTGCGACAAAAGAAATACAGTATGGATAAAAAATTACAAAATTTAGAGCAACTAGACCATATAGACACTCAGATTTTGAAGATTTTATCACGTGAGGGCCGCCTCCCTGTCACCGAAATTGCTCGCCGTATTGGCACCTCAAAGACCCCATGCCAGACACGTTTAAAGCGCTTGCAAGATAACAGATTCATTCTTGGATTTAGAGCTGTTTTAAATCCTCAAAAATTGGGCCGGCAACATGTCGCCTTCACTGAGGTTAAATTGTCAGACACAAGAGAAACTGCCTTGAATGCTTTCAATGAAGCCGTTCAATCCATCCCTGAAATTGAACAATGTCACATGATAGCAGGGGCCTATGACTATCTTTTAAAAATTCGGACGTCTAACATTAAAGCTTACCGAATGGTTTTAGGCGAAAAGATCTCAAAACTTCCCTACGTTGCCAATACCTCCACCTTTGTCGCTATGGAGTCCGTCAAAGACTTTAGTTTTTAAATTCTATATCTAGCGCAGCTAACCGCCTTTTTCTATTCAGTCTTTGTCAGAATAAGTAGAAGCCAAACACACTTTCGGATAAAGCCGGGTTGATAAAGAGTTCAATCAGTGATTTATCAAGAACAAGAACATTGGTTAAGCTGCATATATTAAAATGCTAGGGTAAAGCTTAAACATATGAGATTTCAATATGGACATTGAAGATTTTCAGGCTTTCCTTGATGCTTTGCCATATCCTGCTTTTTTTGTGGGCCAGAATTTTGTTATAACGCATACGAATTCGAGCGCGGATGACCTTTTGGGATATGGGCTTCCAGGACAGGTTTTTGCGCGCGCTTTGCGACAGCCCGAAGCCATGACCTGTCTGAAATCAGCCGTTGAAACGAATGAGCTACATAGCTGTGACTTAACTCTAACATTTTCTCGCAGTCGAGCCTTTCAAGGGAGCGCCGCCCTTGTGGGGGAATATATTCTATTTACGTTGCTAGATATTTCGGCTGAACTTGACGCCGAGAAAGCCCGTAGCACATTTGTCGCAAATGTCAGTCACGAACTCCGTTCACCTTTGACCGCATTATCTGGGATTGTTGAAACTCTTAAAGGTCCGGCCCGGTATGATGAAAAGGCTCGCGATCGTTTTTTGAACTTAATGCAAGGCGAAACTGAACGCATGTCTCGGCTCGTGGGCGATTTACTTTCTCTGTCAAAACTTGAAGCTAAAGAACATTTACGTCCTGTGGATCAGATTAATCTCACCCGAACGATGAAAAGGGTTATCGCCGTGCTGATGGAAAGTACGCCTCTATACAAAGACCGCGTTGAATTTTCCGCTCCCGAGGAGGCGGTTTTGGTTACTGGCGATAGAGACGAGTTAATTGAAGTTTTTCAAAATCTGATAGAGAATGCCTTGAAATATAGCCCCTCCGAAACCCAGGTCCATGTCTCGTTGAAACGCGATGAAACCTCGCCGCATAGCGTAACCGTCAAAATAGAAGACCAAGGCGACGGAATCGACAAAAAACATTTACCTCGCCTTACTGAGCGTTTCTACCGGGTGGATAAGGGGCGTTCACGTGAAAAGGGGGGCACGGGTTTGGGACTCGCTATTGTCAAACATATCCTAAATCGACACCGCGCACGCTTTACGATTGAGAGTGAACTGGGCAAAGGTACAGATGTTGAAGTTGTCTTTGATCTCAAATCTTAAGGCCCCCTGTCGTCAATTACCCATGTCATAAAACTATAATATAACTGTCACATTTCTTTCGTTAATCGATATCAGAAGCCTCCTAAATAGTTGAATGAAGACGAGTCGAGGCGACGTCTCGCCCGTTTGTGGAGAGAAAATATGACACTTAAACCTTTAGCCATAAGCTTCCTTGCCCTTAGTCTCGCGGCTTGCGGAAATAACAATACCTCAACGTCAACTCAAACCTCAACAGGAGATACGGCTAAATCTATTGCGGCTGCTGATAAGAGTACAGGCCGTGATCAAATCAAAATCGTCGGATCATCGACGGTCTATCCTTTTGCCACAACAGTGGCTGAAAATTTTGGCCGTACAACGTCATTTAAAACACCGATTGTTGAATCGACGGGCTCAGGCGGCGGATTAAAGCTTTTCTGTTCAGGTCTTGGCGCCAATCATCCTGATGTTGCCAATGCATCTCGCCGCATTAAGGCCTCTGAAGTCGAGCGCTGCGCGAGTAACGGCGTCAATGACATTGTTGAAGTTAAAATTGGCTATGATGGTATTGTTCTGGCCAATTCACGTAAATCACCAGTTATGGAGCTTGGCCTAAAAGATGTCTTTTTAGCACTGGCTAAAAATGTTCCTGACGGTAATGGCGGCACAAAGGAAAATCCGTATCGTACATGGAAAGACGTTAATCCAAGTCTTCCCGAGCTTAAAATTGAAGTCATGGGACCACCGCCAACATCTGGTACGCGCGACGCTTTTGTTGAACTTGCTATGGAGGGTGGATGTAAGAGTTTTGATTGGATCAAAGCCCTCAAAAAGAGTGACAAAAACGCGTATAAAGCTCTGTGCCACACCATTCGTGAAGATGACGGTTTTGTCGAAGCTGGCGAGAATGATAACCTTATCGTTCAAAAATTAAACGCAAATCCGGGGGCATTTGGTATCTTTGGGTTTAGTTTCCTCGACCAAAACGCAGATAGCGTTCAAGGCAGTATTGTTGACGGAACGCCGCCAACATTTGAAAATATTTCCGATGGCTCTTATCCCGTTTCACGCTCGCTATATT
Source organism: uncultured Hellea sp. (assembly GCA_964463835.1). Lineage (GTDB taxonomy): Bacteria > Pseudomonadota > Alphaproteobacteria > Caulobacterales > Maricaulaceae > Hellea. The sequence continues at coordinate 256 of CAYXEB010000089.1, read as the reverse complement.
TCTATGCAAAAAAAGCTAATGTTGGTGTTGTTCCAGGAATTGAGGAATATCTCGGAGAGTTCACAAGTGAACGCGCCAACGGTCCTGATGGCTATTTGTCAGATAAAGGACTTATCCCCATGAATGATGCAGAACGGGCTCAATGGAAGGCTAGCGTTAACGCTCTCCAACCGCTAAGCCTTAGCGAATGAAGGCTGTAGATTTACACTTAAGTTCTGCAAATAAATCAACTCAACTAAAAGAGTTCGCTATCAAA
>CAYXEB010000088.1:0-9433 GCA_964463835.1 uncultured Hellea sp. | reverse complement strand
ATAGGAATGCACTTCACTTATCCCCATACACGCAATAAATTAATTATACGCTTACGCAGCATTAACGCCCGCTTAGGGTATTACGCGGCTTCCGCTAAACTTAATCCTCATAAATAAGGCCTGACCTATTCTTTTGTTTCACAGCGAAAGGATGACATGACCCATATTCCTCCCGGCCCCCTCACCCAAGCCATTGCCCGGTTGATGGAAGACATCAACTTACTGACCGATGAGGATTCGCTCAGCGTAGACCCGCAAAAGCTAGACGGCTTGGCGCGCTCAATATCCACACATCTTAAAGCGCTGGATGACCTTAACAGCTATAACCGCAAAGCCGCCAAAGAGGCGGAAGACCAGAAATATCTCTCCTATGAAGACCTCCCCCCGCCCTCCCCAGAAGATCGCAAACGATTTTACATCCGACTTAAATCCCTCATCCGTGATGTCGAGGATGACGCCATTCAAGCGCCATATATTGATGACGCACTTGGTTCAGAGCTTTGACGCCGCGCAGTTTTTAAGCAACTGGGCGCACCGCGCGCGCGGGCATCAATTTGCGCCCGATCATATGACATGGCTCATCTGGCTGTTAATGGGCGGGCGCGGCGCGGGTAAAACCCGCACAGGCGCAGAATGGATACGCGAGCAAGTTGCTCATAAAGGCAAGAAGCGTATCGCTCTTGTCGCGCCTACCTTTCAAGATGCACGCGAGGTGATGATAGAAGGTGAAAGCGGGCTCAAAAACATTGGCTATCCGAGCGAGCGGCCAGAATATTTATCCTCGCGTCACCGGCTCGAATGGCCAAATGGCGCGGTTGGTTTTGTCTTTTCCAGCGAAGACCCTGACGGGCTGCGCGGTCCGCAATTTGATTGCGCCTGGGCCGATGAATTTTGCGCATGGAATTACCCCTCCTACACCTTGTCAAATTTACGCCTCGCCCTGCGTCTTGGGAGCAATCCGCAAATGGTCGTGACGACAACCCCAAAACCCATTCCAGCCCTCAAGCATTTGATGAAAGCCAAAGGCGTTGTCATAAGTCATGGCAAGACCGAGGATAATAAAGACAACCTTGCGCCAAATTTTATCTCGGCGATGGAAGAGGCTTACGGCGGGACACGTCTCGGGCGGCAGGAATTGAGCGGGGAGTTTTTGGAAGATATCTCCGGCGCGCTGTGGAGCCGTAAATTGATTGAGAGCTGCGTTGTCGGCAGCTATCCTGAAATGGACAAAGTCATTGTCGCCATTGACCCCCCCGTCACAGCAGGCCAGCGCGCCGATAGCTGCGGTTTAATTATCGCGGGTCGCGCGGGCTTGGGGCGCGCCGCCAAAGCCTATATCCTGCATGATGGGACGGTGCAGGGGCTATCGCCCGAAGGCTGGGCCCAGCGCGCCATGTCGCTCGCTCAAGGCTGGGATGCTGATTATATGCTAGCAGAAGTTAATCAGGGCGGCGACCTCGTCACCACAGTCCTTCACGCCATTGATCACCGTATTCCTATTAAAAAGGTACGGGCTAGCCGCGGCAAAACGGCCCGCGCCGAACCCGTGGTCATGCTCTATGAGCAAGGCCGAGTGAAGCATTGTCAGCATTTCACCGAACTCGAAGATGAATTGGCTGTGATGGGAACGCCCGCGCAAACGGGTTCGCCTGACCGTGCTGACGCTCTCGTCTGGGCTGTTACAGAGCTCCTGCTACAAGACAGAGCCACCCCGCGCATACGGCAATTATAAATTAGGCGGCCCGCAGGCGAATACGCCGGTGCAGAAAACGGGCAAGCCCTATCAATGCTGCGCCGCCAAGTGCATAGACAAAGGTAAAGCCGAGCATATTGAGACCAACGCCGCCATAACCAAGTTCAGAAATATTTAAAAAGGGATAAGGATAAAATCCGGTCCAAGCCCCTCTTACGATATTGAAAATCGCGTAAGCCAAGGGATAGAGCACCCATAGCGGAAGGTGCTTAAATGACATCTTGCCATTGCCTGCATGAACCAACCAGTCGATAATATACAGCAGCGGCAAGATAGCATGTAGAAAAACATTTAGAACGGCTGAGGGACCCTCAGGATTATGGGCAGAAGCGAGCGCGGCGTAATAAACAACAGCTACAACCCCGATATAAAGCGCGATTGCGGCCCGTACTGATGGATGATTGAAAAACGCTTTGACGGCACTTCCCTCTTTGTAAAACCCGACAGAAAATGCCAGAGCGACCAAGATATTGGTCAAGATGGTAAAGTAACCCAAATACACCAAGCTCGTAGCACCAAAACCGCCGTGTTCTCCGCTTCGTAGCAAAATAAGATATTGTAAAATCAACACGCCCCACGCCAAAACGGCGCAAAATTTTCGATAGGAAAAATTCATATCTTGAGTTAAGCGCAAGTCGGAATGCTGTCCAGATTTTTATGAGAACTATCTTTGCATTACCCGCCAATCGGACTATTACCGCGCTATGACTATGCCTAAACAAACTTGATACTCGTAATGAACGACTCTCTCTGTTAGCATTATTGCATCAGGAGGGTTTTATGTCATATCGGTTTGTGCTTGCAGCACTGCTTGCGGGCGGGATTCTTTCAAATTGCGCAGATACGCCTGCCGAGACATCGATAGGCTATACCGTCGAAATAATTCGCGATGATTACGGCATCCCCCACATCTATGGGAAAAAAGATGCGGATGCCGTTTACGGTATGATTTATGCGCAGGCAGAAGATGATTTTCCGCGTATCGAACGTAATTATATTTGGGCGACAGGACGCCTTGCGGAAGTCGAAGGCGAGGCCGCTTTATTTTCTGATTTACGCGCGCGGCTTTATATGAGCGTAGACGAAGCTAAGGCTGCCTACGCGTCTGCGCCCGAAGACTTAAAAGCGCTATGTGATGCGTGGGCGGCAGGCCTAAATGACTACCTTGCCGATTATCCGGAGGTCACGCCTCGGCTGCTGACGCGGTTTGAACCTTGGATGCCGATGTTCTTTTCAGAAGGCTCAATTGGCGGGGATATTGAGCAAATTCCATTGGCCGGAATTAGAGCTTTTTACGGCGGGGATATACCTGCCGCGCCAATGCTGTCTGAAGCCGAAGATAAGACATTATTTCTGAAAGAACCTAAAGGTTCAAATGGGATAGCCCTATCTGGGAATCTAACCGAAAGCGGAAATGCGCTGCTGTTGATTAACCCGCATACCAGTTTTTATTTCCGCCCTGAAATCCATATGGTCAGTGAGCAAGGGCTCAACGCTTACGGCGCGGTGACATGGGGGCAATTCTTTGTTTATCAAGGCTTTTCGGAACATAATGGGTGGATGCACACCTCGACCTACGTCGATTTTATTGACGAGTTTGTGGAAGATGTTTTCAAACGAAAAAATGGAGAGTTATTTTATCGTTACGGCAAAGAGGTTCGGCCATTAGATGTCGGAAATGTTACGCTAAAATATCGTGATGGCGCGGGGATATCAGAGCGCGTTTTCCCAACTTACCACACTCATCATGGGCCCATTACCCATGTGAATTCTGACGGCAAATGGGTGGCGACAAAAATTAATTGGGACCCTGTGAATGCGCTGCAACAAAGCTTTCAGAGGACCAAAACCAAAGACCATTCTGAGTTTCGAAAGATGATGGATATTAGAACCAATTCTTCGAACAATACGGTCTATGCCGATAAAGATGGAACTATTGCTTATTACCACGGAAATTTTGTTCCCAAACGCGATCCGAGTTTCGATTATTCGCGTCCCGTTGATGGCAGTGACCCTCGCACCGATTGGAACGGCGTTCACGAAGTTGATGAGGTCATCACCATTACAAACCCAACTGGGGGCTGGATACAAAATGCAAATTCAACGCCCTTCACGGCGGCGGGGAAATATAGTCCCAAGGCCGAAAATTATCCCGCCTATATGGCACCCGATAAGGAGAATTTCAGAGGCGTCCATGCGGTTCGTTTATTGGAGGAGGTGAATGATGTCTCCATGCAGGACTTAATTGATCTGGCTTATAATCCTGCGCTCCCGGGTTTTGAGGTTTTAATTCCGAGCTTGGTGTCGGCCTATGACGCATCAAATGGCGATCCTGACTTGCGGGAGGCCATCGAGCTCTTGCGGGGCTGGGATTATAAATCCTCTGCAGAATCAGTGCCGATGTCTTTGGCGCATTTCTACGGCATGGAAATTCTACAAAATGCGAAACGGCCCCGAGAACGGATGAGCCGAATGGAGCTTTTGTTACATATGTCAGAAGACGCAAGTGGCTCAGAGCAATTGACTCATTTGCACGGCGCTTTGGATAAAATGACCGTGGATTATGGAAGCTGGAATAGGTCGTGGGGTGAAATCAACCGCTTTCAACGCCTAACGGGCGATATCAATCAACCTCATGATGATTCGCAGCCAAGCCAGCCTGTCGGAATGGCCTCTGGCCGATGGGGTGCCTTAGCGGCCTATGGAGCCCGTCAGGCAAATGGAACAAAGAAGCTCTATGGATATCGGGGCAATAGTTTTGTCGCTGTTGTCGAATTTGGCGAGACCGTCAAAGCCAAAACATTGTTGGCGGGCGGCCAGAGCGGTTCTCCTGACTCTGCGCATTTCGACGATCAGGTTGATGATTATATCGCAGGACGTTTCAAGGATGTGGCCTACTATAAAACGGATGTCGAAGCGCGTGCGGTCGAACGATATGCACCTGGAGAGAGGTAACCAATTTATATCTTGAGTTAAGCGCAAGTCGGTATCCTGTCCAGATTTTTGTGAGAACTATCTTTGCATTACCCGCCAATCGGATTATTGCCGCGCTATGACTATGCCTAAACTTGATACCAGCCCCGTCCCGCCCATTGCCGAAAAAAAGCCCAAAGAAATCACGCAGCTCGGCTCTAAGCGCCGTGATGATTATGGCTGGATGAAGGATGAAAACTGGCAAGAGATGATGTCGGAAACCTCCAAACTTGACCCTAAAATTCGCAAACATCTGGAAGCTGAAAACGCCTATACAGAGGCCGTAACGTCAAAGCTAAGCGCGCTAAAAAATGAGATATTTGAAGAGATGAAAGGCCGCCTTAAAGCTGACGCGACCTCTGTGCCCTCGCCGGACCGTAACTGGGCTTACAACCATCGTTACCGCAAAGGGGATCAACACGGCCTTTATGAGCGCACGCCAATTGACCCACAAAGCAAAAAGCCAAATGGCGAGCCGCAAATCATATTGGACGCCGAGGTCTTATCTAAAGACTATCCCGCATTTTTTGACTTAGGCAGTGTTAGTCATAGCGATAACCAAAATTGGCTCGCCTATAGCTTAGACGCGAGCGGCGCGGAGAATTATGAGGTTTTTATCAAAGACCTTCGCACCGGCGCGGTTACGCCCACAGGTATAACGAAATCTGCTGGCGGGCTGCAATGGGCGCGTGATAACGCAACGCTTTTCTGGGTTGAGCGTGATGATAGTCAGCGCCCTTATGCCGTCTTTGCCAAAGATATTCATGACGCATCCGCTAAGCCGCGCTTAGTTTACAAAGAAAGCGATCCTGGATTTTTCGTCTCCATTGGCGAGAACGATAGCGGCAATTTCATTGAAATTAGCGCCCATAATCATACCACATCCGAAATCTGGCTTATCCCTTCCGCTGCGCCAGAGACAGCGCCCCAAAGCGTCAGCGAGCGAGAGGCGGGCCGCGAATATAGCCTGAGCGATCACGGCGGTTATTTTTATATTTTGACGAATGCGTTGGCCGCGGTGGATTTTCAAATTATGCGCGCGGCCATAGATAGCCCCGCCTTTGAAAACTGGGAGCCGTTCATGCCCCACAGTCCTGGCACGCTGATTTTGGGCCTAACCGCCTATAAAAATTTTCTGGTCAGGCTCGTGCGCGAGAACGCCCTGCCGCGCATCATCATTCGGGATATGGAAAACGGAGAGGAGCATGACATTGCCTTTGACGAGCAGGCCTATTCATTAGGGCTTAGCGGGGGTTATGAATATGATACGCCTTGGCTGCGTTTTGTCTATTCATCCCCGACAACGCCGCGCCAAACCTTTGACTATAATATGGAAACACGCGCCCGTATTTTGCGCCAAACCCAAGAAGTGCCAAGCGGGCATAATCCAGAGGATTATATATGTGAACGTGTGCACATCACAGCGCGCGACGGGGAGAGCGTTCCCGTGACCATAATCAAAGGCGCGAACACGCCAAAAGACGGCTCCGCGCCGCTTCTACTTTATGGCTATGGCTCTTATGGTATGACCATGCCCGCCAGTTTTCGCACCAGCATCCTGTCCTTGGTTGACCGCGGATTTGTCTATGCCATCGCCCATATTCGCGGCAGCATGGCCAAAGGCTATCAATGGTATCTCGATGGCAAGCTTGAGAAGAAGCCCAATACATTTAACGACTTTGTCGATGCAGGCCGCGCCCTCTGCAAGCTTGGCTATAGCGCAAAGGGCCGCGTAATTATGCATGGCGGCTCTGCGGGCGGATTACTTGTCGGCGCCGCGCTTAACCAAGACACAAAATTATGGGGCGGCATGATCGCGGCGGTGCCCTTTGTCGATGTGCTGAACACGATGAGCGATGAGAGCCTTCCTTTAACGCCCCCTGAATGGCCAGAATGGGGCAACCCGCTCACCGATAAAACCGCCTATGACAATATCACCGCCTATTCGCCTTATGACAATGTGGCCAAGACGGACTATCCGCCTTTGCTTATTACGGGCGGGCTAACCGACCCGCGCGTAACCTATTGGGAGCCGGCGAAATGGGCAGCAAAACTACGTGAGCACCAAACGGGGAAAGCGCCCATCCTGCTGAAGATTAATATGGAAGCGGGCCACCAAGGCGAAGCCGGCCGCTATAACGCGCTCAAAGAAACGGCGTTTGAATATGCCTTTGCTGTTAGCGTGGTTAGCGCGGGTTAATTTTTCCCGGTATTTTTCTGCAAGCTCGGGCAAATATTGAAAGCACTTGCGCTCATCAAGATGAAAGAAGGTGACGTCATTATCGTAAGCTTGTTTGATAATTTGAAAACAAAACATATGCCCCATCCTTAACGGTGACATTTGTGGACGCCTCGTCTTTTCAAAAAAAACGTCAGAGTCATAAAAAAGCCCCGCTAAGCGAGGCTCCTTTTAATTCTATTGTTCCGCTTAACCGTCGACGATTTTAACGCGGAACTTGCTGTCATATTCAGCCTTAAAGTTCAAACATTTCGGGTCATCAACTTTAAACTCTCCGACGAAGACTTCCGCGTCGTAGCCTTGTTTGATCATTTGGAAGCAAAGTTCCTTCTCAACCGAGGCTTCAAATATACAGCGGTTTTCGACAGCCTGGCTTTCAGCTTCAATAAAGGAAATCCATTTTTTCGCGTTGCGGCCCTCGCGCGAAGAACTCGGCACCTGCTGAAACGCCTGTATTGCATTTTGACGCGCTTTATTTATAGGCGCAGCGGCTTTGTCTGCCTCGGACATCTTACAGTTAATACGATCTTGTTTTTGCGTTTCCTCGTAACGGCAAGTCGCAATCAACATCCATGACTTACCCGCGTCATAGCCTTTATTAATCGCACTTTTGAACGCAGTCTCAGCTTTCACGCATTGGCCTTCATTATAAAGAGCTTCGCCTAAATCAGCGAAAAGCTTGGCTTGGCCCGAACTTGCGGCCGCTTGCTCTAGAACTGGAATAGCGCGCTTATATTCACGTGCCTGACGGAATAATGAGGAAAGCTGAACCATTTTCTCTGAGGAACGTGAAATCCGGTTGGCATTCATTTCTTTTTCAAGAATTTGTGCGGCCTGATAAGGCATATCATAGAAACTATAATACTGAACAACCTTCATCAACTCATCTTCGCTATTTAGCGCGCCGCCCAAATAAAGCATCTTGGTGACTTCAAAAGCTTCTTGCTCACGCCCGCCATTGGCCAGCATAGACGCCCAAGCATCCCAAAGTGTTTTGTCTTCAGGCCAACGGTTAATCATCTGCTTAACGATATCAGCCTGACGGCCTTGTTGACCCAGATTGTTATAAAGAAAATTCATTAAGTCAAAATGCTTACGCTCTTTCGGACTTGCCGCGTTAAACCACTTCTCTGCCCAAGGAAGCGCGCGCGAGTAATTTTCAGATTGAACCCAAGCTTGGGTCAGCATTTCAATATATTGCGGCTTTTGCTGTCCGCCGCGGTTCAAGTAATTTTCAAGCTCACCAGCACCTTGCGAATATTGTCCATTCGCAATCATCAACTGCGCGATATTTACACGAAGCGAATCCGCTTCATTAGGTAGTAGACCGCCCGCATTTATCGCGTTTTGGAAAGAACTAATAGCTTGCCCATATTGGTTAAGCTCATAATAACTTGCGCCTTGCATTTGATTAATTGTCGAACGCTCATAAGCGTTTAGCGGGGATATAGATAAAGCCTCGCTAAGTTTTGATAAAGCTGCGCTATGTTGGTTAGAATTAATAAATTGTAGTGCTTCGTTGACTGTTTCACCCGCTTTGGCTGAGAACTGACGTCCTTCAGTTGCCTGTGCATAAGCTGCAGACACCAGGCCCGAAACTCCAATGGTCCCCAAACACATAGCTGTGCCACTAAAAAGACTCACAAGAGACATTTTCGACAATTTGCGTAGCATATGCTAACTCCGTTACTTTTCTTTTCTATACGGTCTAAATTAAGAGCGGTGGCCCGCAAAGCTGCGGGCACTATTCCTATTCCGGAATAATCTTCCCGCGCTCATCTGTCAGACGGTAAGTCACTTTGTTTTCAACACCCGAACGAGAAACGGCTCGGCCATCCACGATCTTCGGGTTGTATTTCCACTTTTGTACCGACTTAATCGTGGCACGTTCAAATAACTTTTGCGTGCAATAGGTCGCGGTCACGTTAAATGGCGCGCCTTCTGGGCTCACATCAAAGCGAACACGGCAATGACCGGACTTTTCAGCGCGTGGGGGCATGATTGGCGGGATACGAACCAATGGCTGCGCGTCACGGTCGGAGACCTGGATTTTAAAATTCTGACGGTCAATTTTAGGCGCTTCAAATTCTGGAATAGCCCCTTCTAGAGATGCGATACGTTCTTGCGGCTTTGATGCTTGCTGACGCTCAATCGTTGGCGGGGGCGGGGGCGTGACGACTTTTTTAACCTGTTGAACTTTCGTTTCACGCTTAATGACTTTAATATCTTCAACGGTAGGATTGATTTCAAAAGACGCTGTCGCAACTTTTTCTTGAGGCTTAAATTCCTCTGCAATCAAGGTCATCATTAAGACAAACAGACCAACTGTCAGTATAGCGGCTACTGGAATCCCAAAGATCCAACGAACAACATTTCCCATAGTTTAATCTCCTACTTCGTTCCGACGCGTGTCGTGATACCCAAATCCTGCATCATTTCTTGAACAGACATAACAACGCCGACTTCGC
>CAYXEB010000087.1:0-9549 GCA_964463835.1 uncultured Hellea sp. | reverse complement strand
TCAGGTCGCGATACGCTATTATTGAGGGTTAATATTATTAAAGCATAATTTGAGCATCTTAGAATTTCCGAATATAGCTCATCGAGAGGGGTCTCCGCATTTGTGTCGACACAACTATGGATAGGTTTATCTATCTCTTTACAAACATCTAAAGCACAGAATCAACTCTATCCTCATCCGTGATTTGTGCTATTGAGCGCACGCTATGAGCACGACTTTAATATCCCAAACCCAGCGTCCCGTGTTATCTTCATCTAGCGATGGCTTAATTATGCTTGTAGGTTTGGGCCGTAAGGAAATTGCCGCACATTTATCAAGGCTTGAGCCCGTTCTGGGGATTGAACCTAAGAAAATCCGCATGCGGACCAAGCAGCTTTTTCATTGGATTTACAATTACGGCGTTACGGATTGGTCGGAAATGACTAATATCGCTAAGCCTATGCGCGCCAAGCTCGAAACGGTGTTTTCGCTTGAGCGGCCCGAAATTATTGAACGGCAAATCAGCGTCGATGGAACCCGCAAATATCTTATCCGCATGGCCCCTGGTATTGAAGTTGAAAGCGTTTTCATTCCCGATGTCTCGAAAACCGGCGCGCTTTGTGTCTCCTCCCAGGTGGGCTGTACGCTGACCTGCAAATTTTGTCACACGGGCACGCAGAAACTTGTGCGAAATCTAACAGCCCATGAAATCGTCTTGCAAGTGATTATCGCCCGTGATGATCTTGGCGAATGGCCGACAACGCAGGAAAACCGCAAGCTCACCAATATCGTCTTTATGGGGATGGGGGAGCCGCTCTATAATACAGAACAAGTCGGGGATAGTCTGGACATTATCTGCGACCCCGAAGGACTTGGGATTGGAAGGCGGCGCATTACAGTGTCTACCTCTGGCGTTGTCCCTGAAATTGTTCCTATGGGCGCGCGCACCTCGGCCATGCTGGCAATTTCTCTACATGCGGCCAATGACGAACTACGCGAGCAAATCATGCCGATTAACCGCAAATATCCGCTTAAAGATTTAATGCAGGCCTGCCGCGACTACCCAGGTCTGTCAAATTCACGCCGTATCACATTTGAATATGTTATGCTCAAAGATGTAAATGACCAGCCCTGGCACGCCAAGCAGCTCATACGTCTGCTTAAGGGCATCCCTGCCAAGGTTAACCTTATTCCCTTCAACCCATGGCCGGGCAGTGATTATGAATGCTCTGATTGGGATACGATTGAGGCCTTTGCAGATATGGTCAATAGAGCGGGATACGCCTCACCCATCAGGACGCCGCGCGGTCGCGATATATTGGCCGCCTGCGGGCAGCTTAAATCCGAATCTGAGAAAATGCGCGCAAGCGAATTTAGAAAAAATGCACGCGCCAACCCAAATAACAATAGTGACACCTTAAATTAGCGCTTGAAATTCCCAGCGCGCTTGGCACAGTGCTCATTCGTTTTGGGGCATCTATGATAATGGAAATATAAATATGACACCTGCCCTTGATAGCCTCGCAAATGGGTTTCCTTGGCTAATCTTCTATCTCCTTATTGTCTCAGCGATTTATATTGTCGGACTTTTCATCTATGTAAAAATGACACCGCACAGAGAGCTTGAATTAGTCCAAAATGGAAATATGGCCGCCGCCATTACATTTAGCGCTCTTGTTATCAGCCTCGCCCTGCCATTGGCCGCCTGCCTTATCAATAAATTCAGCCTATTTGACGTCGCGCTTTGGGGTACGATTAGTTTATTTTTGCAATTATTTCTATTCAGATTAACCGACGCGATTTTCAAAGGCATGCCCCAGCGCATCATAGATAATGAAGTCCCCGCCGCGACAGTACTCGCCGCTTTTAAACTGGCGGGGTCTATCATTCTTGCCTTCGCAATTTCTGGCTAGGCCGTTCCATGTGGCGAGCGATTTTACGTAATTTTCCCGACTGGCTTTTTTACCTCATCATTGTCATATTAATTTACGCCAATTCAAATCGCGCCTCAGAAAAAATTACCCCGCCCCTACCCCCGCCAGAGCTCGGAGAGATGCTACCGAGCGAAAGTCCGCGTGACGAGCGCGTAATAGTCAAGGTCGACAAACCGCGCTCAGGCATAGGAACAGCATTTGCCATAGACAATGACGGTCAATGGATTACGGCGCGCCATGTCGTCGATAATTGCACAGAAGTTGGCCTGAATATCGGCGGATTAAAGATTCTCAAGACAGCGGCGAAAGTCTCAAAGGATACTGACACAGCTATCCTAACATCGAGCTGGACCCGCAAACCACTGGCCAATGATCTTTATTCGGAGCGCCAAATTGGGGAGCGCGGCTACTTCTTAGGATTCCCACAAGGCCGCCCCGGGGAAGTCGTCGGATCGCTGTTAGCGCGAAACCGCATGCTCGTAAGAGGGCGGTATAAATCAGATGAATCGGTTTTGGCTTGGTCTGAGGTGAGCCGAACCAAAGGTCTATTAGGGTCATTGGGCGGCCTGAGCGGGGCGCCCGTTTTAGACAAAGACGGCGAAGTTATTGGTGTTGTCTCTGCTGAAAGCCCAAGGCGCGGGCGTATATATACGGTAACGCCTGAAAACCTTCAAACATATTTGGCAAAAACGCCCGTCACGCCCACCGCGTTAACTCTGGAAACTTACGGACTTCAGGCCGATAAATTTCGACGCGATCGCCGCATTGCGCAAGTCGTTTGCGTGGTGAATTAAGCTGCGCCATAAGGGTTAAATGTGGAAACGATCCCTCCTTATTTCTAGTCTTATCTTGGCGGTCGTCGTCGGCGCAGGCTTTGCGCTTGATAAAACCCTTCCCGTTCAGCATCTGCCTTGGCGAGCTCTTAATCCGGATGCGCCTTTGGGTCTTGCAACGAAAAGTCAGTTGATGCGCCTATCCCTTTCACCCTCCAAAGTTTGCATGGATATGGCCCATAATTCACCGCTCCTGCAGTCAGTCACGGCAGAGCCGCATAAACCCAATAAAACCTGCGGCTGGAACATCGCGCGTGAAGTGAGCGGCGCCTATTCGACTGACATTGTTCCCAAGGAGGCTCAGATGCAATGCCCGTTGGCTATAGGAAGTTATATGTGGACCCGTGAGCTTAATGAGCTATCTCGTAAACATTTCTCCTCTGGCTTGTCAAAGATACTACATGTTGGAACCTATTCTTGCCGTCGTCAGAACGGGAATAATTCTGGGGAGTGGAGCGAACATGCCTTCGCCAATGCTTGGGACATAACGGGATTTGAGCTTGAGGACGGGCGAATCATTTCCATACAGAAAGACTGGTCAGGTCAGAATAAAACACGAAAAAAATTCTTAAAAGAAGCCAGAAACAAGGCCTGCAAGATTTTTCGTGTAACGCTCAGTCCAGACTTCAACGCCGCCCATCACGATCATTTTCATGTAGATATGGGCCCTAGCCGGTCCTGCCGTTAAATCTCCCACTTCTCCCATTTTGGAATGAAGGGTAGGAATCCATAAGGATGCACCGTGTTTGAATTAAATACGAGGCTTGGCCAAGTTTCGGCAAACCCATTTTCAATCTCTGTCTCTGCGCTAGGGTCATATAGATGACTACACGCTCCAGAAAAGCGCAGATCAGCTCCTGCGCCGCTACTCCATTTAATTAAGAAACTCTGTCCTGACTGCATGGATCTAATATTGCGAACTAGTGCGCCCTCCCCATTTGTTCCAACGGCAAAAGCATACCACCCCGGGCCAAGTGTCGGCGGATCCGTGATATCAAAGTCCTTATGCCCTACGTTATCAGCAGGGCATGTTCCAAGATCTGCAATTCGGGCACCTAGCTCCCAACGATTAGCGTTGGCTTGCCCTAATTCATATAGGCCTACTCTTAGGACAGACCCAGGTGTCGAGCTCGCGACAAATTGACCAATAAACCCTCCAACGATTTTTGTTGGACGGTCTATGTAAACGGGGCAGAAATAGACACGGCCTTGACCCAGGTTGAGGTTTTGACGGGCGAAATATTTAACGAATACGCTTGGAATGCCGTAATGATAGCCCTCGCCGCCGCTAACTTCGACGGAGCTCCCCATTTGCTCTAATTGAAGGCCATTTGGGCATGAGACATGTCCGCTTTGGTTGTTAATAATCAGACCATCTTTAAAGCTATTACCGTCTTCGCTAACTTTCAAATGGATATTTTCCTCACCCGTCAGCCCTATTTCAGCCTTAGAGGCATAGTTGGTTTGAAATAATAAGCTGGCGGTGTCGGACAGGTCAGATTTATTGATTTTAAGCTGATGTCCAGAACCCTCATGACTAAGTAGCGTTGCCTCGCCTTTAACTGACAAACGGTTGGTCTCATCTGCGGCCGTATTAATGCCCAATTTTGAAACTTCTTCGCTTTGGTTTTTAATCCAAGTGTCAGATTGAAAAACATATATCTGCGCGCGATCGGCAACGTAACATCGCCATCCCATTTGCGGTTTATAAAAAGCCCAAGCACCGTCCTGATAGGCCGCAATGTCATTGGCATGACCTTCAAAGATACCCACTGGGCTGAGCCCCACAATTTGGCGATCGCCATTTATTGGATCCTCTTTAGTTCCATTGGAGATCGACAGGGCTGAAAGCTGGACCAGAGCGTCTAATTGTCTGAGCGCTTCATTATGGGTGACATGCTTTTGGGCCTGTGCGGGGGCCAAATATGCGAGGTTGAGGTTTGGACTTGAGAACTCCACGATAACTCCTTTATGTGCGAATGAGTAAATTTAGGCACTGCTGGGATTTATGAGGATTAATCTTTTATTGGGCTTACTCTGGCGTCTCTCGCAAGACATCGACTGTCGCATGATCAATTTTAAATTCAGATTTCAGCCGTAACTTAATCGCCTTATTTATGGCTTCAAGATTGGCGTGCGGTTTGGCAATAGCTTCCATCGTCAACATCGGCCGTTCAGGTGTTATCGACCAGGCATGAATATGCTCCACTCGAATGAGATCGTCGATATGGAGGGCTAAATCATCTCGGATAGCGCGGCGGTCGATATGAGCTGGCGCTCCTTCGAGTAAAATATGCGCGCTATCTTTTATCAAAACCCAAGCGCTTCTTAAAATAAGCACGGCAACAAGAGCTGAGAGCAGCGGGTCAATGGGGTTCCACCCTGTTTTCATAATGGCTAGGGCCGCCACGATCGCGGCAATCGAACCTAGTAAATCACCCAGAACATGAAGGACCGCGCCGCGAATATTTAAATTCTCTTGATCTGCCCCCGTTAAAATTTTGAAGACAACCAGGTTAACAACCAATCCCCCAATTGCGACCCAAAGCATAGGCCCAGCTAAAATCTCGCCCGGTGTTTGGATACGGTGAAAGGCCTCCCAAACAATCCAAGCTGAAATCAATAAAAGGGTGAGCCCGTTTACAAAAGCCACCAAAATTGAAAATCGGTCAAAGCCAAAGGTATGCTTCCAATTTGCGGGACGCTTAGCAATGGTAAAAGCGCCCCAAGCCATCGCCAAAGCCGCAAAATCTGTGAGCATATGGCCCGCATCAGCCAATAGTGCGAGGGATCCTGATATGATGCCGCCAGCCACTTCAGCTATCATGAACAGCCCTGTTAAGGCCGCTGCAATTCCGGCACGTTTGCGGTTCACCTCGCCCCCATGCGCATGATTATGCACATGTCCATGGTGGTGATGGCCATGGGAATGGCCGTGATGGTGATGGGCTCCCATAAAGCCGTGATAGGCAGATTTATACGCAGGCGCAATTTTAAATCTTAAGCCGTTTCTAACTCTTTTTTGCTAATCTTTTTAAAAGAATAATACCGGAGACGGCTTGGTGGCTGGAAAACAGAAAGTAATTGTAAAGCGCGTTCAAGATTTGAACGACAATGATATTGCGGCTTGGGCGACATTGCGTGCATCCAACCCAGCGACATACAGCCCATATTTTCATATAGATTACACCCGTCTAGTTGCCAAGCTTCGGCCCGACGTTCATGTGGCCTGCGTATATGAGGACGAAACCCCCATTGCTTTTCTTCCTTATCAAGGTCAACGCTTCGCGCGCCCTGTTGGCGCGCCCATGACAGATTATCACGGCTTTATCGGCCAAACAGATAACATTACGCCTCTTGAGGTTATTAAAGCTGCATCAATTGGCGCTTTTCATTTTAGCGCCTCAGTAAACCCGTCATTGGACCGCTTTTCGCAAAGTAAAGATGACGGCGTTGTTATGGATATCTCACTGGGCGCCCAGGCTTGGCGAAAAGAGCGCGATTCGAGCTATCGACGGCACCTTAAGAGTAATCGTCGGCGCATCCGCAAAGCCAGCGAAGATATTGGCGAGCCGCGTTTTGAGTGGATTTGCGCTGATCAAAAAGTTTTTGATCAATTGATTTCGTGGAAGAAACAAAAATTTGCTGAAACGGGCAAATATGATGTCTTATCGGCCCAGTGGACCATGTCTCTTTTAGAAACTCTTTGGTCGCGCCAAGGCGAAGATTTACGCTGTGACATGCACGCGCTTTATTTTGGCGACAGATTAGCCGCTATTGATTTGGGACTTTCAGACGGGGATACATTCCATAGCTGGATTGTGGCCTATGACGGAGAGCTTCATAGTTACGGGGCGGGCATACAGCTTCTTGAAGGCCTCATCGACGCCTCAAAGACGCTCGGTTATAAACGCATTGACCTTGGCGCTGGGACAGATGGATATAAACGCCATTATGCCAGTGAAGACGTCAAAGTCAGCGGCGGATTTATCGCCGCCCAAGGCTCAGCTGCAGCCCTATCAAACCTCTATAATAAAGCTGAAACCTTTGGGCAAAAAGCTCTGAAAGACGCGCCCGGAAAAATTCGTAGACGCTATAGTCAAATTGCAGCCTGTGAAGATAGCGTCTCTGGACGCGCGAAAGCCATGCTTGGCGCTGTCGCCTCAAGCCGCCGCTAAATCCAAACACATTTTTGTATCACCCATCCTAGCTGTGACAATGCCTAGGTGTGGTAATTTAGTATCACCTTAAAACGATATGCAACAAATTGCACATTTTGTATTTGGCAAAGCCTCCCTCATGTGATTTATTTAGATTAATAAGGACTCAAAAGAATCCGTGCTCACATTTACACATCGGGGAGATGTTCATGAAAACCATCACACGCCTTTCTACATGCTTGCTAGCAGCCTCAGCCATGACGGCTATTTCAACCGCTAGTTTCGCTCAAGATGCTGACGAAATTATTGTCACTGCTACTAAGCGGGCGACATCTGTCCAGGATGTACCAATTTCAGTTACCGTAGTGAACCCAGCACAATTAGAAAATCAAGGCATTGCAAGCATTAAAGATTTAGCAAGTGTAGCCTCAGGTTTTAATATCCAATCCTCGCAAACGGAAACACAGGGGACATCCATTCGTATTCGCGGTGTTGGGACAACCGGTAACAATATTGGCCTTGAAAGCGCCGTCGGTGTCTTTATCGATGGTGTCTATCAATCTCGTCCAGGCGTTGCCCTTGGCGAATTAACCGATGTTGAATCATTAGAACTTCTTCGCGGACCTCAAGGTACGCTATTTGGACGAAACACATCTGCTGGTGCTCTCAATATTCGGACAAAGAAACCTGATTTTGATGGTTTTAGTGGATTTGCTGATTTTACTTACGGTAATTTTGATCTCATCAACGTTCAGGCTGGTGCAAACTTCACCGCATCAGAAGATTTAGCATTCCGCGTTAATGGTGCTTACCGTGAGCGGGACGGATTTCTAACTAGTAGTATTGATCCGGACAATGAAAGTCACAATAGAGACCGTTTTCTCATTAAAGGACAGGCTTTGTGGGAGCCATCCGATACGACGAGCCTGCGTGTGATCGCTGATTACTCGGAAATTGACGAGTCTTGCTGCGCGTCTGTGACGCTTTCGCAAAGTCCTAACTTGGCGGCTGATCCTATAGGCGCTACTTTTTTTCCAGCTGTCGGCTTTGAAGACAGTCTTGAAGATCAAGTCTTCAATGATGATGCGGAATTTGAAAACGGGTCAGAATCCTTTGGGGTCTCTGGCGAATTTGTGCATGATTTTGGTTTTGCGGAAGCCACTTTAATCGGATCCTATCGTGATTTCTCTGCAGAGTCTGCTCAAGGGGACTTTAATGGAAGTCCACAATATGAAGTCACCGCTTTGGATGATGATATTGAAACGATTACCGCAGAATTACGTTTCCAAGGCGAAGCTTTGGACGGAAGACTCGATTGGCTTGTTGGTGGATATTGGGCCGATGAAACAATTGATGAGATTTTTGCATTAGAGCTTGGTCCCGCTTTTCAGTCAAGCGTAGGGCTTGCGAATTTTGGGTCAGCGGCAGCTTTGGGCGGGATAGCCGCTGCGGGTACATTTTTCGTAAATGGAAATAATCCGTCCGTTTTCGCGACAGGTGTTACCTCAGCTGGGGCCGTTGCTGACAATAGATTTAATCAAGAAGCGACCAGCTTATCAGTCTTTACGCATAATATCTTCTCCGTGACGGACCGCCTCGATCTGACACTAGGTGCGCGTTATAACGATGACGATAAAGATGGGAGCTTTGAACAACTTTCAGCGACAAACTCAGATGCATGTATAGCAAGTTCGATATTGGCAGGTATTGTCGGCGGAGATGCCGCTGCGGGTAATGTAAATGGGTTAGGTGTATCTAATACCGTATTTAATGGGTTAGCGCCTATTGTGGGTCCCGCAACAGCTGCTTTATTCGCGAGCCCGGCTGCGACTGGCCCCGCCGCATTTTTGAGCTGTTTCCCATTTTCTGCTCCGACCTTAAGTACGGCTTCGGCTATAAATCCAATCGCGGGCGCTGTCGGCGCGGGGTTCTTGCCACGTGAATTTGATGATAACTTCTCAGATAGTGAATTTATCTACACCGCGAAGCTTGATTATGATCTGACAGACGACTTGCTCGTCTATGGTAGTTTCGCGCATGGATATAAGGCGGGCGGGTTTAACCTTGACCCAACAGCCGCCGCAGGCGGAGCTGACCCACGATTTGACTCAGAGGAAGTTGATAGCTGGGAACTCGGCATCAAAACAACACTCGCGGATGGTCGAGTGCGCTTTAATTTAACGGGCTTCCGGTCAACATATGATAACTTCCAAGTTTTGGAATTTACGGGAACGCGTTTCCAGACATTCAATGTGGATGATGTCTCTTCAACGGGTTTTGAGGCTGAACTAAATGCAAGTCTGTCTGATGCTGTAAGTTTAAATGGTGGCTTTACCTATGCCGATGCCGAATATGGTGACGATTGTGATGATGGCGGAACAATTGCGCCCGCCATACCACTTTGCGGATTTTCTTTGACGAATGCGCCTGAAGTATCTGCCGTCTTAGGTATTACTTATGACGGAGAATTTGGCGATAGCGGATGGGGATTACTGGGTAATGTTAATCTTGCCACACAAAGCTCTCGCAGAACCTCGACGAATCCTCTTGCGGGCGATGGCTCCTTAAATCCATTTGATGAGCAAGACGGCGTAACCAAGGTCAATGCACGGTTTGGGTTCTCAATGCCAGATGATCGTGCCA
>CAYXEB010000086.1:0-9575 GCA_964463835.1 uncultured Hellea sp. | reverse complement strand
ACGGTTAAAATTTTATATATGTTTTATTGCGACGTCTTAACCATTGAGAAGTCTGTTGACAGGTGTTAACGGAGCACCGTTAATATATCGTCTTAAAGAGGGACAAAATGGCAGCTGATCATCATTCTGATTATGTAAAGGGCACTATGGGTGTCGGGGGACATAAGAAAACCTTTGGTGGATTTATGGGTTTCACGGTTTATGGGGGTGCTGCTATTGCATTAATCGTTATTTATCCGACACTTGTTTTTGGAACGCCGCTCAGCTGGTTTATGTCCCTAATCGTAACATTAATCATAGGCGTGATTATTGGCTTGGCGCTTAAGCTTAAAGGCGGCTGGTATGCAGGCATGATCGCAGGCGCTATTCCTTTTGCTTTGTTTAGCTTTGTACTTTCGGCCTGGTTAAACAACTAGTCCTATTATTCCAGATATTACCTATATGGCGCATAATATTTATGACCATAACTCTTAGATAAGAGGTTGATTTGAAGATTGCTGTTTTAAAAGATGCGGATGCCAAACAAGGCGATAACGCCGAGGCCCGCGTCAGTGCTTCGCCCGATACGGTCAAAGGCTATATCGCTAGCGGTCATGCGGTTACCGTCGTAAAAGGCGCGGGCGTTGCGGCTAATTTTTCAGATAATGAATACAAGGCGGCGGGGGCCTCGATCGCGGCGTCCAACGGCGCCGCAGCTAAGTCAGCTGACCTAGTTATGTCTATCACGGGACGCGATGCTAAATTTGTATCTGGCCTTAAGAAAGGGGCAGGTATTACGGGTTTGTTGAACCCAACAGATAATCCTAAATATGTCGCTGCTTGCGCTAAAGTCGGCGTAACAGCTTTCGCGTTAGAATATATTCCGCGTATCTCCCGCGCGCAAAGTATGGATATACTTTCTTCGCAATCTAATCTTGCAGGTTATCGTTCTGTTGTTGAAGGTGCAGGAATTTATGGCCGCGCGATGCCAATGATGATGACAGCCGCTGGCACGGTGGCCCCGGCGAAATGCTTTATTATGGGCGTCGGCGTTGCGGGCCTCCAAGCCATAGCAACCGCGCGGCGCCTCGGCGCTGTAACGACGGCGACAGATGTGCGCCCCGCAACTAAAGAACAAGTCGCCTCACTGGGGGCAAAATTCATTGCTGTTGAAAATGAAGAATTTAAAGCTGCGGAAACAGCGGGCGGATATGCCAAGCAAATGTCGCCAGAATATCAAAAACTTCAAGCGGAATTAACAACCTCTCACATAGCCAAGCAAGATATTGTGATTACAACAGCACTTATTCCCGGACGGGCCGCACCTGTGCTTGTCACAAAAGCTATGCTTGATACTATGCGGCCCGGTTCAGTTCTTGTTGATCTTGCTGCTGAGCGCGGCGGGAATGTTGAAGGCGCTAAGGCTGGTAAGATTGTCGAGACCAAAAACGGCGTGAAAATTGTCGGCCTTTTAAATTGGCCAAGCCGAATGGCTTCTGACGCCTCAAATATGTTTGCGCGCAATCTCAAAAACTTCCTCCCGCTTGTGACGGCAGAAGACGGGTCCTACGCTCCTGATTGGGATGATGAAATTATCAATGGATGCGCTCTGACCAAAAATGGTGAAATTGTTCATGAAAGACTGAAGGGCTAATATTATGATAGCTGCAATTATTATGGCGGGCGGAGCGGCTGTCTCCCCAATTGTTTTTCAACTCACGATTTTCGTACTGGCAATTTTTGTCGGCTATTATGTGGTTTGGTCTGTCACGCCTGCTCTTCACACCCCGCTTATGGCGGTGACTAACGCAATTTCCTCCGTAATAATAGTTGGCGCGTTAATCGCTGTAGCCGCAGGCACGCAAGGTGGCTCGGTGCTCTCTACATGGACAGGCGTTCTGGCCGTTGCCTTATGTGCGGTAAATATTTTTGGCGGGTTTCTCGTCACCCAGCGTATGCTCGCCATGTATAAGAAAAAGAGCAAATAATGCCTCAATTATCAGCAAATCTGGCGGCTGTTCTTTATACAGTATCTGCGGTTCTCTTTATTTTGGCCCTTCGCGGCCTGTCTTCGCCGGAAAGTTCGCGGCGCGGTAATATGTTTGGAATGGTTGGTATCGCTATTGCGATTGTCACGACTATTTTGGTCGCTGGCCTAGGCGGACAAAGTTTACTTTTAGCTGGCGGTGGTTTGGCCGTAGGGGGCGTTCTTGGCGGATTAATTGCTAAGAAAATCCCGATGACGGATATGCCTCAACTCGTAGCTGCTTTCCATTCCTTGGTCGGTCTTGCGGCGGTTTTAGTGGCTGTGGCAGCTTTCTCATCACCTGATAGTTTCGGTATTGGAGCGGTTGGGAGCATTAAACCTGCGAGCTTGTTAGAACTTGCCCTGGGCGCGGCCATTGGGGCGATTACCTTCTCAGGCTCTGTTATCGCTTTTGCGAAGCTGAACGGGAACATGTCAGGCGCGCCGATTATGCTCCCCGCGCGCCATATCATCAATATCTTTCTCGGTCTTGCGATTGGGGTCGTGATTTGGATGATGATGCAATCAGGCGGTAGCGATCCTATGCTTCTTTGGATATTGCTCGCCCTCACATTTGTTATTGGTTTCTTACTTATTATTCCCATTGGCGGCGCGGATATGCCCGTTGTTGTCTCTATGCTCAATTCCTATTCAGGCTGGGCTGCCGCGGCGCTCGGCTTCACCTTAGGTAATTTGGCGCTTATTGTTACAGGGGCGTTAGTTGGTTCCTCAGGCGCAATTCTCTCTTATATTATGTGTAAAGCCATGAACCGGAGTTTCATTTCCGTTATTCTCGGCGGGTTTGGCGCGGACGGCGCAGCGGCAGCTGGGGGTAATAAAGAACAACGCCCTGTCAAACGCGGCTCTGCAGAAGATGCAGCTTTTATTATGAAGAACGCCTCCAAGGTCATTATTGTGCCCGGTTACGGACTCGCCGTTGCGCAAGCTCAACATGCGGTGCGGGAAATGGCCGATAAGCTTAAAGAAGAAGGCGTGGATGTTGTCTATGCTATCCACCCTGTTGCGGGTCGGATGCCGGGCCATATGAATGTACTGCTTGCGGAAGCTAATGTCCCTTATGATGAAGTGTTTGAGCTTGAAGATATCAACTCCGAATTTGCTAATTCGGACGTGGCTTTTGTGATTGGAGCCAATGACGTAACAAACCCTGCAGCGAAAACAGATCCACAAAGCCCGATTGCTGGCATGCCGATATTGGATGTCGACAAAGCCGCAACCGTGCTGTTTGTTAAACGTTCACTCTCTCCAGGTTATGCTGGCATCGACAATGATCTCTTTTATGAAGATAAAACGATGATGTTATTATCGGACGCCAAGAAGCTTGTCGAAGAAGTTATAAAAGCGCTTTAATTTATGAAATGGCTAAAACTAATAGTTTTAGCCGCGTTGATAATTTATAGCATCGTCGTCGCTGTATTCTACGTGATGCAGCGTAAATTTATTTACTTCCCACCGCCGCTATATCTATCTCCGCAAGCCGTGGACTTACCAAGCTTTCAAGAGATCAGCATAAATTCGGATAATGGCGACAAGCTTACCGCTTTCTGGTCTCCACCAAAGGATAATACGCATAAAGTCGTCATGTTCTTTCACGGAAACGGGTCAGCTGTTTTCAGTAATCACGATATTTTTAGAGATCTTGAAAATATTGGCGTTGGCGTGCTTTCTGTGGGCTATCCCGGTTATCCAGGCAGTGATGGTCGTCCAACTCAAGCGTCCATTGAACGGGCAGCGCAACTTCACCACGACTTCCTGATTCAAGAAGGTGTACCGCTTGATCAGGTCGTTTATTTCGGCACATCATTGGGCTCTGGCATTGCGGCGCAATTGGCCGAGCTACATTCGCCCGCTTTGCTTATTTTGGACGCGCCCTTTAATTCCGTTTTGGATATGGGCCTAAAACATACGCCTTTCCTACCTGTTAAATGGCTTATGAAAGACCAATATAGGTCTGATCGAGCTCTTAAAGGGTTGGATGTTCCGCTGTTATGGACACATGGCACCGCCGATAATGTTATACCGATATCCCAAGGACAAAAACTATTTGATGGTTATAACGGCCCCAAACAATCCTATATCGTCCAAGGCGGTCAGCATACAAATCTCTGGGGGTTAGGGGCGCGAGAGGTTATAATTGCAGCGCTAACAAAATAACTTCAATCTTTAACGTAAAAAAACCAAGCACAGTGATTCCGGAACATTCTCACAGAGGAGATGAGTGGGTTTTAATATTACAGCGAAGCTACAAATCTAAACGGCGAGACGTTTAACAAGGGAGACATCCATATTATGTCTGGTGCGGATCAACATAGCCTAGAAATTGGGGATTAAGGCAATTGCATCTGTCTGGCGATGACTCAAGACAAAATAAAAATACCCGGCCTTTTCCCGCGCATTGGCCAATTTTTGATGGGTCTCTAAGCTGAGTTCTTAGCCGCTTTTTTTAATTTATTTATATCTTTGCGCAGCGCTTCGACTTCAGCTTGAGAATTCTCAAACATAGATTTCAACACCTCATACTCGTCCCGGGTTACAAGGTCTAAATCTGCAATAATGCGCTCCGCTTGAGAGCGGCCTATGGCTTTGACCTCATCACCAACACCTTTTACGGCGCCCATAGCGTTTGTCATGAGGTTGGTTAAATCGTCTAACGGACGAGATTTGCTTTGCATGATTGGCTCCGTTTTATCTTTCTTTCAAGATAGGGGCGCGCTATCAGATTTTCCAGTAGGGAATCAGAATAAACTGACGCAAGGCCATGATAGATATTATTAACGCCATAACTTTTCCAGATTGGATTAGTCCCGATGCCATCTCAATCGGGCCGCTAAGTGTAAAGTGGTATGGACTCGCCTATATCGCTGGGCTTTACGGAGCCTATTTCTACACGGCGAGCCTTGTGAAGAAACGCGAAATTTGGATTATTGCCAGGGCGAGCCGGCAAGCCGAGCTCATACCTACCAAAATTATGTTACAAGATTTAATGATGTATTGCCTCGTCGGCATTATTGTTGGTGGACGTCTGGGTTATGTTTTGCTGTATAGCCCGGGCATGTTTGTCAACGCCCCGCTAGATGTATTCAAAGTCTGGCAGGGCGGCATGGCTTTTCACGGCGGGTTTATGGGTGTTTGTGCAGCGGTTATTTTCACCCATTGGCGAAAGAAGTTGGGCCTCGCACGCATAGCCGATATGGCAGCGGTTGGCGCGCCGCTTGGCATTCTTGCCGTTAGGTTCTTTGGCAATTTTATAAATCAAGAACTTTACGGCCGCGTTACAGATGTGCCGTGGGGCTTTATTTTTGCAACTGCGCCCGATAGTCAGCCGCGCCACCCAAGCCAGCTCTACGAAGCCTTTTTGGAAGGCATTGTAATCTTTTTGGTACTCCGACTATTATGTCTGCGGTTCAAAGCTCTAACGAAACCTGGTCTTTGTGCGGGCATGTTTGTTTTACTCTATGGGTCTTTCCGGTTTTTCGTTGAGTTTTTCAGAGAGCCAGACGCAACCTTATTTGGCCCTTTAACACGCGGCATGACCTATTCTCTGCCGATGATTTTAATTGGCCTTGCCGTGACGTTATGGGCTAGCCGGCGCTCACCTGTCTCCCCTAAGCGGATTAGAGATGAGCCAGCTTAAAGCGCGCCTCATCGACAAAATAAATGCCGAAGGCCCTCTGACAGTAGCCGAATATATGACACTTTGTTTGCTCGACCCCATTGACGGCTATTACCCCACACGTGACCCGCTGGGGAGCGACGGCGATTTTATTACTGCGCCGGAAATCAGCCAAATGTTCGGCGAAGTCCTAGGGCTTTGGTGCATACAAAGTTGGTATGATTTGGGCCGTCCTGAGAGATTGCAGCTCGTCGAATTTGGCCCTGGCAGCGGCATTATGATGAGCGACATTTTACGCGCCGCCAAGCTTGAAACTGACTTCCTCAATGCCCTTCGCGTCACGTTAATCGAAGTCTCCCCTGCGCTTGAAGCCGTCCAAGCCAAGACACTAGCAGAGGCGCCCTGTCCCGTTAGCTGGGCTAAGGAGCTAGGCGATGTCGAAGGGGGTGTTACTCTGATTTTGGGAAATGAGTTTTTTGACTGTTTTCCCATAAGGCAGTTTATTCAAAAGGACCGTTTTGCAGGCACCGCGGGGTGGCATGAGCGCATGGTCATGGTCCGAGATGGCCAGCTATCTTATGGCGTCTCTCCCATCGGGATTTCCAAAACGCTCCAAGCTAACCTGCCAGACGCGCAATCTGAAGCCAAGAATGAAGAACTGCTCGAAATTTCATTCACAGCGGCGCAAGTTTTAGACCAGCTTAAAACGCGCTGTGAAGAGAATTTCACCCGCGCCTTATTTATTGATTATGGCCCAGAAGTTACTGAATTTGGCGACACGCTTCAGGCGCTAAAACGTCATGAAAAAGTCGGCGTCTTTTCCGATCCGGGCAATACCGATTTGACCGCGCGTGTTGATTTTGACGCTTTGGTCCAGCTCGCCCGAAATATAGACCTTGCGGTTACCCCCGCCGTGCATCAACGCGAGTTCCTCTCCAAATTAGGATTAGAACTACGGGCGGTAAATTTATCTCGGGCCAAACCCGAGGCAAAAGACAAAATCGGCCGACAGCTTCACCGTCTTACTGCGAGTGATGAAATGGGCGAGTTGTTTAAAGCAATTTGTTTTCAATCCCATGGTCTCATGGTGCCCCTCGGATTTAGAGAGGTCACATGAGCATACCGTTCAAGACACATGAGTTCTTGGAAAACGAGGGCATTGCCCATGGTTTTTTTGGCCGCCGAGGCGGCGTTTCTAAAGCGCAATATGAGAGCCTCAATGTCGGTGCGGGATCAGCGGATAATGCTGAGGATGTAAAGGCAAACCGAACATTGGTTGCAGGCGCATTAGGCACGTCAGAAAACTGCTTGTTAAGTTTGTCGCAAGTCCATAGCGCTGATGTTTTGATTGTAGACGCGCCTTTTGGAAAGCCCATATTAGGCGAGCTACCCGAGGCTGATGGTTTAGTAACGAAAACGCCAGGCCTTGCGCTTTCGGCTTTATCGGCGGATTGCGGCCCCGTATTATTTCATGATGCCCAGGCGCGAGTCATCGGGGTCTGTCACGCCGGATGGAAGGGCGCCTTATCTGGCGTGACCACATCGACAATAAAAGCTATGGAAGCCATTGGCGCGTCGCGGGAGAATATTACGGCGGTTTTAGGGCCCTGCATATCACGCGACAATTACGAAGTCGGGCAAGAATTTCGCGAAAACTTCCTATCGCGTGACGATCGTTATGATAAGTTCTTCGTCACGGGCTCACCGAGGAACCCTGCGAGCGTAAAGCCGCATTTTGATCTTAAAGGCTTTATTCTAGACCGCTTGGCCCAAGACGGGGTGGAGCGAATCGCCGCCTTGCCAGATTGCACATATGGCCACGAAAATGAGTATTTCAGCTATCGATATAACACCCATCAGGGCGTGAACGATTATGGACGTAACATATCCGCGATAATTCTGACTCAATGATTTACAAGACCATAATGGCCCCTTAGAGAGGCCTCAAATAATATAGCTCCAAAGGTGAATGAGCACATGAAACTAATTAGCGGAACCGCCAATGAACCTTTGGCGCGCGGCATAGCCGACTTTTTAGATGTCCCTTTAACATCCGTTGATATTGAACGTTTTCGCGATCAGGAAATTTTTGCCAAGATAAATGAGAATGTGCGCGGCGAAGATATCTTCCTCATTCAGCCCACATCTGCCCCCGCCAATGACCATCTAATGGAACTCCTCATTCTGATTGACGCCTTGGTCAGAGCCTCGGCTCAACGCATTACCGCCGTCATTCCTTATTTTGGCTATGCTCGCCAGGACCGCAAAACGGGTGGACGGACCCCGATTTCGGCGAAACTTGTCGCCAATTTAATTTCCAAAGCGGGCGCGCACCGCGTCTTGACCGCTGACCTTCACGCGGGGCAAATCCAAGGCTTTTTCGATATTCCAACGGATAACCTTTTTGGACAGCCTGTATTCGTCAATGACATAAAGGAAAATCTGTCCAAGACCGAGCGCGATAGTCTTTTATTCGTTTCCCCCGATACAGGCGGTGTTGTGCGCACGCGCGCGATTGCCAAACAATTCGAAGCTGATATTGCGATTATCGACAAACGCCGTCCCAAAGCGGGCGAGAGCGAAGTCATGAATATTATCGGCGACGTCGCCGGACGCCGCTGTATTCTTTATGATGATATCATCGATAGCGGCGGCACGATTTGCAAAGCTGCCAAAGCGCTCAAAGATCACGGCGCCAGTAGCGTTTCTGCTTATATTACTCACGGCGTGCTCTCTGACCCCGCTGTGAAAAGCATCACAGATTCAGAACTGACCGAAGTGGTGATTACAGATTCGATTGCACAGCCTGAGAAAGTCAAAGGCTGCGATAAAATCCGAGAAGTTTCAATCTCCACCCTCATGGGCGAAGCCATACGCCGTATCGCAAATGACGAGAGCGTCTCGAAATTATTTGGTTAGTTGATTACTGCAGTAATCAGTATTGGGTTCAAAACGTATTAAAACTTACAATCAAGCATAAACCAGCCAAAAGCCCACAACACTTTGAGAGTCAAGTTCAGTCGAATGCCCGTTGAGTTAAAAAATTTTACTCTCTCGGTTAGAATTCCAACCAACACCAGAAATATTAGCCCAAACTCGCTGCCAATTTATCCGCTTCAACGGCAGCGCAAAACAAATGATAAAACGTACTGGTTGGCATGACCTTGGAAATGATATTTCCTTCGGGGTCGAGTTGGTCGGCCCAGCCGCCTTTGACGGAAACGTCGAGATAATATTTCATGAGTGCTCTAATGGCCTTCGTCGCATCTTTAAGATACGCACTTTGTCCCGCCGCCGCTTGCGCAACAGAGGCTTTGATAAGCTCTGTTTGCGGCCAACTGCGTAGGGTTGGTTTTGAGGGCGTTCCGTCCAGCTCCACCGCGTCACATAATAGGCCTAGTTTGGCGTTAAGGCCATACTCCATCCCGCCTTCAAAGAGCGCGTTCGCATAGCGGTCCATATTCTTACCTGACAGTTTTTCATAAACCCGCAAGAGCCAACACCATTCCATCATATGTCCCGGTTCCGTTGGCCCGCCGTCGCCGTTCTCAGGCGACCAATCGGGATTGAAAAACTCCAGCAACGCTTTGCGCTCCTCATCAAAGAAATGCGCTTCAAAAAGCGCGAACATTTCATCTGCGCGAGCCAGATATATTGCCTTCCCCGTTAGCTCATAAAGGGCGAGAAAGGATTCGAATAAATGCATATGCGGATTTTGGCGGCGCTGTTTTGTGGCAGGCGCAGGCAGAGCTTCATACCAGCCGCCATTATCTGCCTTCACATGGGTATCGAGATAGTTCAGCGTATCCTCAGCGGTCTTTAAAGCTATTTCATCGTCAAAGGCCTTATAACGCCACGCACCGCAGAGCAAAACAAAAGCCTGGGCATAGGTGTCGCGCATATCATCATGCATCGCGCCCGTCCCCGTTACAAGAT
>CAYXEB010000085.1:0-9655 GCA_964463835.1 uncultured Hellea sp. | reverse complement strand
CAGCGCCCGTCTCTTCTGTCTCGGGTTGTAGCGGAATACCCACGCGAATAAATTCATAATCCTTGCCCGCTTCTAGCGGCGGGGTGATGCCTTGAAAGGTTGCCCCGTCAAATCCCATATCGCCGACAGCGCTTCGGACCAGTTCCAAATCAGTTTCTTGACCAAAATCAAGTTCAATGACGGTACCGCCGGTAAAATCAATCCCGTAATTTAGCCCGCGCGTTGTAAACAAGAACACGGACGCGATTAGCGCTATAACTGACAATATAGCCGCTACGACACGCAGATTAATAAACGGAACCGTGGGTTCCATAGGCAGTATTCTAACGAGGGAAATATCTTTCATGTTCTATCTCTCGCTTATATCGGCAATGTCTTAGGACGCGTACGGCGTAGCCATGTCGCTGTAATCAATCGCGCAACAATCACTGCGGTAAAGACTGACATAACAATACCGATGGCTAGGGTGACCGCAAATCCGCGAACAGGGCCTGACCCCACAAAGTATAGCGTCACCGCCGCGATAAGGGTTGTTATATTGGCGTCAAGAATTGGCGCTAAGGAGCGGCGATAGCCTGTTTCAATCGCGTTGACTGGCGGGCGGCCGAGATGAGCTTCTTCGCGAATTCGTTCAAAAATCAACACATTAGCATCCACAGCCATACCGATCGTTAGAATGATTCCGGCAATACCAGGCAATGTCAGCGTTGCGCCCATTAAAGAAAGAGCGCCGGCGATAAGAATGATGTTCGTGCTCAGCGCTATATTGGCAATAGTTCCAAATCTAAATCCATAAGAGAGCCACATAAATAAACCCACACCAATCAGTCCAATGATTGAGGCTATTTTACCCGCGTCAATCGAGTCTTTACCAAGCTCGGCTGAAACGGTCCGCTCTTCAACAATAATCAATTTCGCAGGAAGCGCGCCAGCGTTTAAAAGAAGAGATAATTCACGGGCGCTCTCAATAGTAAAGCTGCCCTCAATATAACCTGACCCGCCCGTAATCGCACCGTTAATGCGCGGGGCCGTAATAATCTCATTGTCCAGCACAACAGCAAAACGCTGGCCGAGGTTTTCAGAAGTCAGCTTACCAAATATTTTTGCGCAGGTGATGTTGAACCCAAAGTTTACAATTGGATAGTTAGCTGTCGGGTGAAGGCCTTCGCTTGCAGATTTTAAGCACTCGCCTGTAATCTTCGTCCGCTTTTCAAGAATCAAGCCACCAGGATCTTCTTGATTGGTAACATAAATCGCGCCGGGAGGAAGTTTTCCTTCAACCGCAAGGCGCATAGCCGCTTCGCTGTTGCTTTCTTTGCGCACCATATGAAACGACAGGTTCGCCGTTTTATTGATACGGTCTTTAATTTCATCAACGTTTTTCGCGCCCGGTACTTGTAGGAGAATACGGTCATCACCTTCGCGCGCCAATGTCATTTCGGTCGTGCCCTGCGGGTCAATACGTTTCCTCAGAACCTCTATCGATTGAGCAATCGTGCGCGCTTGGATACTTTCAATATTCGCCTCAGTGATGGAAACTTTAAAACCCTTTTCGCCCTCTTGTTCGACTCGCGTTGTCTTGTCTTGCGAAAGACTGGTTGGGTCAACAGAGACTGATAGTTTTCTTAAAAGCTCCATAGCCTTGGGCATATCCTCGGCGTTTCGGAGGCGGCCCACAACGGCGTCGCCCTCTTCATTAACGCGGATAAACTCAGTCCTTAGGCGGTCCGCCTCGCGAAATTCCTGACGTATAGATTCTCTTTCATTATCAAGGGCTTGCGCCAAAACGCTCGTCAAGTCGACTTCAAGCAGCATATGCGCGCCGCCTTGTAAATCGAGGCCTAGGTTCAATGTCCGCTGAAAGGGCGCTGGGAGTTTTTCTCTTAAATCAGGCGATAAGGCATTTGGCAAAGCGAAAAACAAACCTAAGAGGACAGCCCCTAAGATAAAGGTTATTTTCCATTTGGAGAAAAATAGCATAATGCGTCCGTCTTAATGACCTATCAGGTGATTATCTTTATTTCTTCTTCTTACCAGCATCATTGGCTGGAACTGTTTTATTTCGTACGTCAGCGACCATCGTTCTAACCACGCGAATCGATTGTCCGCCAAAATCAACTGTCAGCTCATCATCGCTGACCTTCTTGACCTTACCGACTAATCCGCCATTTGTAACGATTGTATCTCCCCTAACTATTTCAGAGAGCATCTGACGATGGGCTTTCATACGCTGATTCTGCGGACGAATTAAAAGAAAGTAGAAAATAATACCGATAAGAATCAACGGTAAGAATTGAACCAAAGCTCCACCTGCTGGCGGAGAGGACTGCATAATTAAATTCAACATTATTTCCCTCAATAAATTACGCCCCAATATAGGACTTTTAAGGAACTATATAGGGGCGTGAAATTCTTATGCAACGGGAAAAGACCCGTATATATTCTTCTTATTGAGGGCTAATTCAAGCAATGTCCTTGCGGCATCGTTAAACGCTGTCCGGGCTTAAGCGAATTAGGCGAAGAAATACCATTTACAGCGATAAGCTCGTCAACTTTAACACAGGCGCGTCGTGAAATTGAATAAAGTGTGTCTTTCGGCAATACCGCATAAACGCCTGAATTTGCTCCTGTTACAGGCTCGACATTGCGAATATAGGTCAGATTAGACGTTGAAGTTACCGGGGCTACATAAGTATTTTCTGAAACGATAGTTGTTCCAGCCGGAATATTTAATGTCTGTCCAATTTGAATATTATTGTCTGACATGTAATTCGCCGACTTTAGGTTATCAACACTGATATTATAACGCTTTGAAATATTATATAGCGTATCCCCGCGTAATACGCGGTGTGACGTAGTATTTTGATTATGCAGAGAAGACGTTACAACCGGCGACGTTTCGACGTAAGAAATTGATCCATTATCAGGCGTTGACGGCGTAAAGAGCTCAATTTCGTAATTATCTGTCGAAGGATACACTGTTGTGGTTCCAACATCATATGTACCGGCCGATGAATTTTCAACTGTATAGCTATTCTCAGAAATATAGCCCTGTGATGTATAACCGCTGCTGTTTTGATAGGCGCGGATGCGATCTGCTTCATCTAATAAAGCTTGGTATTCAGCATCTGATAAATCACCGGGCTTAAAATGCTGAGCACGAACAACTTCGCCCTCGGAATAAGTAGGAGCAGCTAAAATCGTTGATTGAAAATCTTGCGTAACAGGTTCCACAACACGAATTGTTCCCGTTGAATTGATGGTCGCCGCGGAATCATGCGAATATTGCGCCGGGGTGATGCTAGTGCTTCCGTAAATTCTTGGCGCAAATCTATCATCGCCTTGATTACTAATTTGAGCAAAGCTGGCCTCAGACATAATGAGCAGCGTTGATATTGAGGCTAATAAGAGTTTTCTAGCCATGATTCATCCTCACAGTTTATTTTGTGAGGCAAACATGAATGTTTATAGTTAAGGCTTCGCTAAAGTTTATAGTTAAAATTATCCTAACAAACTTAGCTAGTTTGTTCGGTGACCTTCTTCTCAAGAACTGACACAGAGAGGATCGAAATTTCGTAGAGTAGATATATCGCACCGCCTAAAACAACCTGAGTTATTGGATCGGGCGGCGTAACAAAGGCGGCAAAAACCGCGATTCCGAATAAAGCATATTTACGCGCTTTCCTGAGCGCCTGGGAGCTAACAACCCCTGCCCGTCCTAAAAGGCTTAAAATAACAGGTAATTGGAATGATAAACCAAAGGCTAGAAACAAGGTCATGGCGAGGCGCAAATAATCACTAATTTTCGTCAAAAGATCAACCTGTTCGCCTTCCGACAAAGCTTGCTGATTTAAGGCAAATTCCATGACGTAAGGAAAAACGTAGAAGAAAACTAAGGAGGCGCCCAAGAAAAACAAAATTGGCGACAGAATTAGATAAGGCAGAAAGGCCCGCTTTTCATTCTTATAAAGCCCCGGCGCGACAAAACGGTAAATCTGATAGGCAATGATAGGAAATCCTAAAACGATACCACCAAACAATGCTATCTTTAGTTTGACAAAAAAAGTCTCAAGCGGATGGGTCGCTATCAATCCTAAATCAACGGGCTCTAACCCTTTTGCGACCAAACCTGCATTATATTTTAAAATGGCCTGTTCGAAGGGCCACATTAAGAGCTGGATAATCTGACGCAAAAACGGGATGCAAATCACGCACCCAATAACAATCGCCGCAACGGCTTTGATCAAGCGTGAGCGTAGTTCAATTAAGTGACTTAAGAGCGGGGCTTTACTCGCCTCTACCTCATCCCCTTCAAGACGTTGAGGCGCGCTCATCTGCCTTTACTTTTCGGAGAGGACATATCTGTTGCAGATCTAATATCGCTATCTAGCGCGCGCATTTCATCTGCTAGGTTACCATCCGTTAGGTTTTCGAGCTTACCTAGGCTTTTAAGCTCTTCGATCTCGCGCCGCATGGCCGATATTTCTTCATCTGCGCCCATATCTTCAAAAGCGTCCTTAAACTCCTGCCCCATAGCCTTCATCTTAGCCATAAACTGGCCTATGGTTCTCATGAGTTTAGGCAGGTCTTTAGGTCCAACAACGATGATAGCCAGCAAGGCCAGCACAATCATTTCCATAAATCCAAACTGTGGGATCATAAAGCGCCTCTAGCGCAAAGTAATATTTACTTTTTTTCGTCTTTGGGAGTTACGTCCAAAGCATCTTCAGCGGCGTCTTTAACATCATCCACGCCCTCTTTCAGACCCTTACGAAAACTCGTAATGCCTTTTCCAAAATCACCCATAATCGATGAGATTTTGCCGCGCCCGCCAAACACAAGAACGCCTAACACCAAAATGATCAACATTTGCCAAGGTCCAAGAGCCATAATCATATCCTCTAATATTTAGTCTATATGTAGCGACTTAAATCTCTTTAGGCAACGCGCAATGAACTTAATACAAAGCTGTGATTCTCCACCTAAGCTCTGTCGCCCTCATCTTCTTGCATGAAGTCTTCGAAAAACTCAGGGTCTTCCTCATCCCTTAGAGGAACCTCACTCGCTGTAAGATCATCTGGCATCATGGGTTCGGGCATTTCAAAGTTTTTAGGCAACCGCGGGTCAAGTAAACCCGCCGCCTTTAAATCATCTTTCCCCGGGAGGTCTGAGATAGTCTCAAGATTAAAATGGGCGAGGAAATTTTCAGTTGTACCGTAAGTCACAGGCCGCCCTGGGGTACGGCGGCGCCCGCGTAGCCTAATCCAGCCTAGCTCCATCAAAACATCAACTGTGCCTTTGGAAACCGCTACGCCGCGTACATCTTCAATTTCAGACCGGGTCACGGGTTGATGATAAGCAATAATCGCCAAAGTCTCCAAAGCCGCTTTGGATAATTTACGCGGCGATTCTTTTATATCAACCAAATGCGGCTCAAGATCGGGCGCAGTTTGAAAGCGCCAGCGCTTGGCAACTCGAACAAGATTAACTCCGCGCCCCGTATATTCACGGGCCAAGCGCGCAATTAAAGCGCCAACATCCGCGCCTTCCGGCATGCGTTCGCGCAAGGTCTCGATATCAATCGGCTCAACTGCTGCAAATAAAAGCGCTTCAATCAAACGCATTTCTTCGTCCATGGCCTTGCCATCAGGCGAGGTTTGCAATCTCGCTGTCAGCGAAACGACGGAAGCTTCTATGCCTTCAACGGCTTTATCTACGCGGTTCTGACTCATGACACATCTTTCTTCGAATCTCGGTTATTTTCTGCCTCGCGAACATAAATCGGTGCAAAGGCTCCGGTTTGACGTAATAACACTTCGCCTTCCTTCGCAAGTTCGAGGCCAGCAAGCAGAGAGCTAGCTTTTACCGACGCGGCTGGAATAGCTTCTTTCAGCTGGTCATCCGTTGGCAGTAACTTTTCTAAGGCAACCCATTCATCTTCGCTAAGAGAGATACCGCCTAAGGCACGTTTCAGTCTCACCCGCGCATCCTCAAGACTTAGAACTAAAGGCTTGTGCACTTTGTGATTTCTTACAGCTACGCGCGAGCGTGAGTTTCCGTAGGCTTGCAAAATATCGAAAATTTCCGCGCCATATAAGGGCGTCGTCCTTGAACGCAGTCCTTCTGGCATCCCTCGTTTATAGATTGCTTGTCCTGTTTGGGGAAGCCTGAACAAGCCCTTTGCGGCGAACCGCATGGCTTCCAAGCGTTGTAAGCGGAACGCCAAATGAGCGGCCAGTTCATCAGCCTCCGGCATGAGGTCTTCTTCGCCCTCTTTGGGCAAGATCAACCGAGATTTCAAATAGGCGAGCCATGAGGCCATAACCAGATAGTCAGCGGCAAGTTCAATGCGTAAATCCTGCGCATTTTTGATAAAAGCGATATATTGCTCAGCCAATTCAAGAATGGAAATCCGTGCCAGATCGACTTTCTGTTTACGCGCCAGTTCAAGTAAGAGATGCAATGGCCCTTCATAGCCATCAATATCGAGCAGAAGCCCCTCACCGTCATCGGCGGCATTATCTGCCGCTGAAAACTTCATATCTTCCTGAAAGTCGTCGCTCATGCTGCAGCTTTCAGCACAAAGCTTTGGTCGAGTAAAAGATCAAATTCAGCCTCGGCGGAACCGCGGTCAAATTCGGTGATATGCTCCGCGCAATAATCAGCCACTTGCGCCCGGCCCTTCGCTCGCCCTTCGAGATATTTTGCGCCTTTGGCAACGTTGACCATAGCCGGTAATTTTCCTGAGCATTGTAATGCGATATCACAGCCTGCGGCTAGAGCGCGTTCAGTCTTTCGAGTTAGCCCCCCGCTTAAAGCTTTCATGTCCAAATCATCACTCATGACAAGACCATTAAAGCCAATAGCTGCCCGAATGAGCTCTGTCAGAGATTTTTTTGATACCGTGATAGCCGTTCGTGAATTACATTCATAGACCGCGTGAGCCGTCATCGCCATGGGCGCATCGCTTAGAGCGCGAAAGGGAATAAAGTCAGTTCTCTCAAGTGTTTGCCGCGTAACGTTAATTTTAGGCAAAGCCTTATGACTATCAACTTTGGCGCGGCCATGCCCAGGGATATGTTTTACGACTGGCGCAACGCCGCCGTTCATTAGTCCCGCCATAACCGCATGAGCGATATCAATCACTTGTACAGACTGAGCTCCAAGTGCACGGTCAGAAATGATGGGGTCAGCATTCTTACGCGGCAAATCCAGCACAGGAGCGCAATTTGCCGTAATGCCGACAGTGCGAAGGTCGTCTGCAATAAGCCGATATGATAAATAGGCCGCCCGTTTTCCCATGGATTCGCTTTGCGCATAAAGATCTTGAAAAATAGCTCCTGAGGGATAGCGCCGCCAATGGGGCTGTCTTAGGCGCTGAACCCGCCCGCCTTCCTGGTCAACAAAGATAAGACAATTACGTCCAACAGTCTCACGCAGATTATCAGTTAATCGTTTCACCTGTTCGGGGTTTTCAATGTTACGCGAGAATAATATAAATCCCCACGGGTTAGCGTCGCGAAAAAAAGCGCGTTCTGAGACGGTTAGCTTTGGCCCTGATAGTCCTAAAATAACCGCGAGTTCACTCATTTACGGGTCACGAAACAGGCCTGACCCTGGGTTTCAAATGCTGTGCACAGGCGTGAGGCCGCAGACTTATCAGGTAATCCAGCAACGCGTAGACGGTAGAAGACGCCTTTTTCAGCGAGGTCGGCATATTTAATATCGGCGTAATGTCCAGAGGATAATACCTTATCAAACTTATTTGATACTCGATTCCAAACGTCCTGCGCGTCAGCTTGCGATCTGACTGAGGCGACCTGTACAACCCATTCGCTATCGCCAACGGCAATCGTTGGGGTCTTTGGCGCTTTGACAACAGGCGCGACTGAGGGTGATTTAACGACGGGCTTAGTCACAGTTGGCTTTGGAATGGTTATCGGGGCAGAATCAACCCTAATATTTGCAGATTTAGGCAGCTCAATAGGCACTTCAGGCGACGGCGATGGGATCACTGTTTCAGAGGGTGTTTTACCGTCCATGACATCATAAACAGTCTTATCCTGATTGGGCGTAGCAACGCCGCCAGCGTCGGCAGGCTTAATTTTAAATGGCGCATTATCGGCTAAGATTTTTGGCGGCTCCGTGCGGCCCCGTGTCCCCGGTTGGTAAACCTTCAATATAATTAAAGCTAGGAGGAGTAAAAACCCAAAGCCGAGAGCGAGTTTTATCAAACCCGATTTACTCGATGCATCACGGACATCAAATGGCGCTAGCTCATCATTCGCCGATGCATTGGCCGCAGAAAATATATCATTGTTGTTCTGTGTCATCTTAAAACCTTCGCAAACAAGCACTATCCCAGACAGCAACCGATTCGCACGGTTACTCTAGCATATATCTGATGAAATTAAGGCAGAATGGTTAACGGATATTTACACATAGCCTACGGTTGAGAACAGCTTCTTATGCTCCGCTATAGCGAAACTATCGGTCATACCAGCAATATAGTCACAGACTATTCGCGCCGTCATTTCCGTCTGAGGGCCATTGCATAGATCACGCTGCGACGTAGGAAGAATGTCAGGATCATTTATAAACAAATCGAACAGGCCCTTCACCACACGCGAGGCCTGCCCCATCATGCGGTTTACTTTGTAATGACGGTACATATTCTCATGCAGAAACTTGCGTAATGGAGCTTCTTTCTCGCGAAACTCGGCTGAGAAATCGCAAATCGCGCGGTTTAAACCTCGAACATCATCTGCGTT
Source organism: uncultured Hellea sp. (assembly GCA_964463835.1). Lineage (GTDB taxonomy): Bacteria > Pseudomonadota > Alphaproteobacteria > Caulobacterales > Maricaulaceae > Hellea. The sequence goes on along the minus strand of CAYXEB010000085.1, from coordinate 884 downwards.
TTGCGGCTTTTCTTCTGCCAAACGTCTGCGCGTTTCGGTTAAAACATCAGAGACCATATAGCCGATGAGGTCGCGCACGGCCTCATGAATCATCCTGTCTTCCGATAAATCTGGGTAACGCCGCCTCACATCAGCAAAGGCCTCTCCAACAATCGGTACATCGGATACATCGGCGACAGAAAACAGCCCCGCGCGCAATCCATCATCAATATCGTGGTTATTATAGGCAATATCATCCGCCAAAGCCGCGACCTGCGCCTCTGGGCCTGCAAAGGTTCCCAGCTCTAGGCGTTCCCAGTGATCTAAAGCTTTCAGTGCCCAAGGGAGCGTTTTAATATCTTTCTTCGATTTGATGAGCGGCCCATTATGCTTGGCAATCCCTTCCAATGTTTCCCATGTTAAATTGAGCCCGTCAAATTCGGCGTAACGCCCTTCGAGCTTTTCAACAATGCGCAGGGTTTGAGCATTATGGTCAAACCCTCCATAAGGCTCCATACCTTCAGCTAAGGCATCTTCGCCCGAATGCCCAAAGGGCGGATGGCCTAAATCATGAGCTAAGGACAGGCATTCAGCCAAATCTTCATCCAGCCCCAAAACGCGCGCAATTGAGCGGCCAATTTGTGAGACCTCTAGTGAGTGCGTCAGCCGCGTACGGTAATAATCGCCTTCATGGGCTACGAAAACCTGCGTTTTTCCTTTTAAGCGACGAAAAGCTGAAGAGTGAATAATACGGTCTTTATCGCGCTGAAACGGGCTACGCTCAGACCCGCTGGGCTGCTCAATCCGGCGTCCGCGGCAATTGGCTGGGTCAGAGGCATATATCGCCCGCTCCCGAATAGGTGTGAATTTGCCCAAATCTTTGACCTTTATATTTACAGAGTCGC
>CAYXEB010000084.1:8047-9691 GCA_964463835.1 uncultured Hellea sp. | reverse complement strand
TTTTTCGACTTTTTTTAAGTGTTAACAAGAATGGATAAGGAATTGTTAAATTTTACACGGTCTTGTGCGTTAACGGATTCGTTAACGAGGACATCTCATGGCTATTTTGCGCCGCAAGCATCCAAATTCCGGTTCTGGCGGGGGAGGTGATTATACCAATTACTCTCAAGGACCAGGCTTTGGAGATTTGACAGTTGGTGACTATGCCAATGGCATGCCCAATATTCGCTTAGCAGAAATGTTCAAATCGTTTGGGCGTCAAATGAAATGGGTTGCACCTTTGCTTATACTTGGAATGGTAATAGCGTGGGTTGCTACCAAAGATTTCAAGCGAGTGTATACGGGTGAAGGCCGCGTTCTGGTGCAACTCGGGGACGAATATGTTTATCAATCCGCAACAGGGCAAAATAACCAAGTCGGACTTCAGTTGACCCCAGATACGATTGTTCTTAATGAAGTCGGGATTATCAAAAACTCTGAAATCATCGATCAGGTGATCGGTGAGATGACAGCGACGCAAGAAGACAAGAAGCTCTTTGCTAAAGACGCTTTTGCCGAAATCGCCAAAGCCAAAACGGAGAGCGATCGCCAAGAGGCTTATATGGAGCTTCGTAAAGAGGTGGGAGATTCTTTTGTTGTCATCCCGCGTCCCAAGTCTTCAGTTGTTGACTTGATTTACAAACATGAGAACGGTGAGATAGCGGTTAAAACGCTAAATGCATTCATTGATGCCTATATGTCTTATAGGCGTCAGATTTTTGTTGAGGGGTCCGGCGACATCATTACCGAGCGCCGCAGGGCAACTGAAGATCAGCTAAAGGCAAATGAACGCGCGATTGCCAGATTTTTGGGTGGCAATAATATCTCGGACTTTATGTCTGAACAGGACGGCGCTCGTGAGCGCACAGAAGAATTGAGAGCGGCGTTAAATTTATTGCGCGCCGAAATTGCTGAAACCGAAACAGCGCTCACCACGGTTGAAGGACAGCTCCAAGGGACAAATCAGAGTATAGATCTTTTCATTGACGACAGAGCGTCGCAACGCGTGGCACAGGCCGAGTTAGAGCTTAAGCAGTTGCTCGCCAAATATCTGCCGACAAGTAATCCTGTCCGGCAAAAGCAAACGGAATTGCGGGAGCTAAAGTCTCTACAATCGTCGAATGGGGGTAGGGCTGCAGGCGGAAGACGGGTTGGACCAAACCCTGTTTTCCAAGAGCTCGTTACGCAAAGAAATACCTTGCAAGCGACAGCGGATAGTTACCGCGAAAAAGAATTTACCTTACAACGTCAGCTTGATGGCGCAGATGCCAAGGTGCGGCGCCTAATGTCGTTAAATCCAAGCTATCAAAACCTTTTGAGGGAAAGAGATACGCTCTCAACACGCTTGGATACCTATAACTCTAAAGAGCAAGAAGCTTTAATCAATCAAGAGCAAGCGGAAGCCAACAGCGAAAATATTCGCATTATTTCTTATGCGAAATATCCGATCAAAGGTCGCAATATGCGGATTGTCATGTTTCTCTTGGCTAGTGTGGCATGGGGCTTCACGCTCTTTATGTTAGCCTTGCTGAAGGTCTTCCTTGACCCGAGACTATACGTTAACCCTGGACCCACAACGCGCGCGGCTATGGCCGGTGCTGGTGC
>CAYXEB010000084.1:0-7947 GCA_964463835.1 uncultured Hellea sp. | reverse complement strand
GGTTACGCGGGTAGTGGAGGTCAAATTCCTGAGCCTGTTGCACCTGCAACTCCCTGGTCAGACCCTTATATGCCTGCGGCCCAACCTGCCGCCGCACAATATGATAGTTATGCGTCTTCTCAGGTGACTGAATACCAGACGGGTGAATATCAGGCGGGCGAATATCAAGATCAATATGCTCAACAGGCCCCTTATGCTCAACAAGATTATGCTCAACCCGCCTATCAGGTACAACATAATCAAGGCTATGACCAAGGCTATGTTCAAAATGATCAAACTTATGCTCAAAACACACATGTACAGCAATCTCAGCAAGCATATGTTGAGCAAGGACAATATTATACCGACAATACGGCTATGGCATATACAGATGGCTCTGCAGCTCTGCAGTTAGACAATCCTTATTTGACAGGCCAAACTCAAGCTGGAGCGATCAGTTCAGATCCCAATAATCCATCTGGGGTATAAGGTAGGCTTTGCGCCGTGGTCTCGACTATTCATTCTGAAGGAAGCGCCGTCCAGAGAGACTTTGCGGTAAAATCCCTTTTCTCAGGTTTTGAAAGTACCTTATATATTATTCTGATGCTCTATTTTACGGGGGTCGTCGGTGGTATATTTTTTACAGATTTAAATGACCTTGAGCGCGACTTTCCTATGGCGCGCCTATTATGGTACCCCATCTATGTTGGGATTGGCTTGCTAGCCTTGCGCTGTTTTCCTCAATTTATACGCATGTCGGTCTTTAATATGCTGCTTGTCGTTTGCGTCATGATTTGCGGCATTTCTGTTATTTGGTCGATTGACCCTGCCGTCACCATGCGTCGGTCTGTCGCTCTGGTCATGACAACCATGTTTGGCCTTGTGATTGCCGCCAGATACGACTGGAACGGGATGGTACAGCGTCTTGCTCTGGTCTTTGGGATTTTAGCGATATTTACCTTGCTTTTCGGAATTATAGACCCCGTTCGGGCCAAACATACGGAGCTTCATGCAGGTGCCTGGCGCGGCCCGTGGGTTCAAAAAAACTATCTGGGTTCTCAGATGACCCGTGGCTTTGTTGTTATGATGTGTGCTTTTGCGATGCGTCCGGACCGGGCGTGGTGTTGGGTCCCTTTGGGCTTATTGTGTTTTGCACTGGTTATACTCTCGACGTCTAAAACATCTTTATTAGCTTGTATTATGGCCATTGGATTGTTTCTGGTTATAAGAATGTTCAGACGGTTTCCATTTTTAAGGATACCGGTTGCCTACTTCTTTATTGCTGGATTGGCAGCATTCGTGGCGAGTGCTATATTAATACCCGAGGTTTTATTGGGCGCGATCGGGAAAGATACCACGCTTACAGGCCGAACAGATATTTGGGATGCTTTATTTAGAAGTATTAGAGAAAAACCCTGGCTTGGATTTGGCTATGGGGTCTATTGGATAGAACAGCTTGGGCCATCGTATTACGTAAGACTTCAATTAGAATGGGGCATTCCTACCGCGCATAATGGGTGGATTGAAACGTGGCTTTCGGTCGGGTTACTTGGGGTTTTGTCCACCGCTATATTGTTTTTATGGTCTTGTATATTAGCGTTTCAAAGAATTCGGCGCGGCGGCGCAGAGACCTATTGGGTCATTCTTGTGCTGGCCGTCTTTTTCATCTTCTCATTGTCGGAAAGTGCACTTCTGCAACAAAACGATTTTAGTTGGGTTATATTTGTGGCGACGATTGCCAAATTATTTGCTTTTGAAAAACCATATTGGCGTAATAAGCCGCGCGAAAATTACTTCACGCAAGTCATACCCACATTTATTAAAAAGTGACGTTTTATGCGACGCTGGTCGTTGCGTTCACGCCGTAAAGTTTTTGCTTAAAATTACTCCACCAAAAAATTTTTCCAAGCGCTTGTGCCGTTTTATTTTGAAAATGAATATAGGCGGGTTTATCGAGTAATTTTAAGACAACATAAGCGGGCAAGTATATAAAAAATTGAACGCAACCGACGCTCATCCATTTGATAATCCCGCCAAGCCCCGCAAGACCTTTATCAGCTTGCTCCTGACTCGGGCCTTGCCCAAATGCGAAATTGCGTTTCCACATATACTTAGGTGTTGCCCGTGATAGGGGAACGATTTCATAACTTTCCGCTTTAATTGCCCAAGCGACCTTGGCGCCGTTATTTGTTAAATGGTGGAATAATGCATCATCTTCCCCCCCTGTTTCATTATGAATAGGATTGAAAGCTGGAGAGGGCATATCGCATAATGATAAATCTAGTAGGCATCCCCCGGTTCCCAAACACTTGTTTATATAGCCTTCTGGCGCATCAGCAATTCGCGAGAAGAATGGTTCCATATAAGGATTTAAGGGGTCATCTTTATTTGGCATTACAGCAATCGCGGGCCCGAATGTAATTGCAGCTTTATATTTTAGTGAAGCCTTTACAAGCTCATTAAGCCAGCCAGGCAGGGCTTTCATGTCATCATCCAGAAACGCGATAAAACGACCTCGGGAAACGCTTAGAGCGCCATTACGTGCATTTGAAACGCCTGGCAGAGGGACATGCTTATAGATAACCTCAATATCTGACGTTTTAGCAAAATTTAAGACAAAATCTTTAGCGCTTGCACTTGGATCATTGTCTGCCACGACAATTTCTAATGGTCTTTCACCGGCGTTTTGACCTTTTAAGCTTTCAAGCGCGTCCTTAATGCCACCCGGTCTTTTATATGTGGGTATAACAATCGATACTCCTTGGTTCCAATTACTAGACATCTTTTCCCTCCAAGAAATTTATCGCATCGATGACTGTCATAACATTTGCGTCGATATTTTTAACGGCCTCTACGACGGCTTTGAACTCATCAATTGTGCATCCGAAATCGCTTGGATTGTCTCGGACATCATGTGTAAAGATTGTCAACCACCCGTGAGATTCCGCGAGTTTGGCTATATTTTTCATCAAATCATCAAAGTTTTGCCCTGAGTAAAGCTGGTTTGAATTGAGCTGGTTTAAGTCGGCATTAGTGCGATGAATACGGCTTTTAATACCGCGCGCACCTTTAAATTTGCGGTGTACGATTTTCTTAGAACCCACATCCAATTGACCATAGGGATAAGCAAAGGTTTGACTAGGCGGCAACCCTAACATGTTCAGTTGAGCTTGATTTTTTTCGATGTTTTCACTGAAAAGCTCTGGCGATATCGTGGTTGCATCTATGTGATCAAATGTATGATCCCCAATTTCATGTCCTGATTTATACGCCGCAACCACGTCGCTCTCAGACATGTGAAGCCCAAGGTGATTTGTTATGCCGCAAAGCCCCATGGACATATATATGGAGGATTGCCAGCCATATTTTTCGAGTTCCGGCAAGGCCTCATCAACAACTGATTTAGGGCAATCATCGAAGGTAAAACTAATTAACGGCTTATCTAAATTGATATTTAGATTACGTTTGAGCCGGAAGGGCATGACAACACGGTTAATCCTGGCTGGTAGGGACCGGCTGGGTGCATAAACGTTCATGTCACAGCCTCATCAGAAAAGGCCTGAGCATACCAACTTGCGCGCCACATTTTGAGCGCCATTAAGCGAAGTTTAATCGGGAGCACGTTCTGTGAAACAGCCGTTTTGAGAAAAGGCCTCATGACCTTCTGTCCAGGAACTTTGCGAAGTTTTTGAGATATCTTAAAGAGGCTTAAGGTCTTTGCGAGGTCAGGATGTTTTTCTGTGAATAGGACATAATTTGCTCCGCTTGTACGAAACCGTCTTAACAGTGTTTCCGTGCTCTCAAGTCCGAGATGCAAGGCCGGAATGTCGGCATGAATAAGCGAGAAACGTTTGGCTACGCGGGCGGCCCATTCGCTATCTTCCCAGCCCCATCCTACAAAATTATCATCAAACCCTTCCTGTAGTAGAATGTCTTTCCGAACGCAGAGATTAGATGAGGCCACGAATTGCGGCCCAGCAGCTTGGCGCGCTGACAAAGTAATGCAGTCAGAAACCTCTGAGAGGGCCCGGTGAAGTTCCTGATCAGGCGTTTCCGCGACTTCTGGAACTGTAAATCCGCCAAAAATAATTTCGCCAACTTTTCTATCGATTAAATTAATATAATCTTGCAGAAAATGATCTGTTACAGGCCGCATATCGGCATCTAGAAACAGGACCCAATCTGCATTTGAGTTTTCTTGTAAGGCGTTACGTGCGGCCGACCGACCTAAATTTTTATCAGCAATAATAAACTCGGCTTGGATCGTCGCTGCTTTAACAATAGCACAGACCTTAGCATTTAAAAGCGGATCCTTCGAGCCGTCATCATATATCAAAATCTCGCAAGTTTCAGTGTCAACAGATTGTGATAATAAGGCCTTTAACAGTTCACATGCGTCGTCTTTGTAGAACGGAATTAAGACCGATAACTTAGGCTGAGTTTTTAGCTGTTTTATACTTTTGATATGGGTAATGACCGCGCTCATGATACCGTTGCCTTCGAGCTTAAACGACGACTTTGTATAAAGGAGCGCACATAAGTTCGGCAGTCAGCCGCATTTATTGCGAGGGAAGTGATTACATATATTAGCACGCCAACGACCGTTTTAACGCATAGAGCTATGAAGTCTGGTGTTGAAGACGGGATATTAATTGCCCCGATAACGATGGTCATGGCTGAACAACATAATGCAATTTTTAAGAATCCTAAAATAGGGAAGGGCAGGGGATAGTAGCGACGACCAACAATCATAGCTAATATAAATCCAAGGGTGTAGGAGACTAAGGTTGCGTAAACTGCGCCCATAAGACCAAGCTTAGGAATTAGCCAAAAATTCAAGGCGATGTTTAATACGACTGGAGGCACCATGGCCCACATAAACATGCTGGTCTTACCCGATAGCATAAAGGACCTCTGAGCATAATAACTAATGAGTCCGTTTAAGACACCTGCAAAAGCAATAAGCGGCATAATAGAGATCGCTCCCTCTCTCACAGATTCGCCTAATACAAACCCGAGCTCGTTTGAGACAAGTGCAATACCTGTCGCCGCGGGCATCGTAATCCAAAGTAAAGTCGCGCCGTAATCACGCATGACTATGCGAGACTTTTCCAAACCTTCCTGCTCTAGCATGGTTACTGCGATCGGTGTAACCGCCATCGAAACCCAAACGAATATCATTTCAATCGTTCTATTTGACAGATTATAACCCGCATTATATTGGCCAGCAGAGGACTCTCCCATGAGGCCCGCGATAATATACATATCTGCAGAATTTAGAGCGTAGGCTAGAAGAAGAGATATGCAAATTGGCATTCCATAATTGAAATATCGCTTTAATTTTTTATGGTGAACTTCGCCGCCTTTCATCTTTTTAAACATAAACGGAAGATCAAAGATAAGCGCTAAAAGAAGTCCGATTATTATGCCTAAAAAGGGGGCTACCTCTTTGAGGGGCGTCAATAAAATAAGTAAAATACCAACGGAAAAACTAAAAATAGTTTGTGAAGAATAAAACACGCTATAGCGTTTTATACGGTGGGCTGCTTTGTGAGCTTCCATCCCTAAATTCATAAAAATTTGAATAGTTGTTGCCGTCATAGCTGCAACAAGGATAATCTTCATAGTTGGATCTAAAGGTATTATCCAAAGGACGCCCATGATTAAACTGATGCCAATGAGGGCAGTAACGGCCGCGTAGCTATAAATAGTTCGCAAATGCGAATTTACATCGTTTTCTTTTTCGGCGCGGGCTTGAAAGCGCGCCATGGCCGCTTCGAGCCATGTGAAAATAGCCATATGGGTAAAATGCATTGAAACGACAGCAAGGGCATATCGGCCAAATTCTTCACTGTTTAGCAGGCGTGTCAAGACCACAATCGTCCCAAAACTCACAAGAAGGTTTGCGAGATTTACAGGAATATAGGCCAGCATAGACCGGCCAATCATGACGTCGCCTTTATGCTAACGTTGTTCCTATTTAAATATGATAGGAAAACTAGCACTATCTGATATTTTCGCTATCACCGAGCAAACAAGGCAATGTTTTGATCATAATGATCAGGTCAAACATGGCACCGCTTCGTTCGATATATTCCATGTCAAGTTTCACTCGGCGTTCAACATCGGCCGCATTGTGCAAAGGGCCTCTTGATCCGTTAATTTGAGCCCAGCCGGTCATGCCGGGTTTGACTTTGTGACGATGGGCATATTCTTCGACTAATTTATAACTTTCGGTTTCCCCAGTTCTCATGCCAACGGCGTGGGGACGTGGCCCAACAAGTGACATATCACCTTTGAGGACATTGATGAGTTGAGGTAGTTCATCGATGCTGGTTTTACGAATGATACGACCGATTTTTGTAATGCGTGCGTCGCCTGCAACAGTTTGCTGCGCGGCTTCAAGGTCAGCTGCGTCATTGCGCATTGATCTGAATTTATAAACGTCAAAAACGCGGTTGTTAAACCCGTGACGAGGCTGTTTAAATAAAATGGGTCCTGGGCTTCCCTTTTTAATCAAAAGACCAATCACAAGTAAGATTGGCGATAATAAGACAAGCGCGACCGAAGCGATAGATAAATCCATGAAACGTTTAATAGCTGTATGGTGTCCACTTTTCGGTTTGCCCGAAACATCCAGCATACCGACTTCGGCAATTTGCGTTAGGCGTTGTTGCACATGGTTAAGATCTTCAAATTCATCGACTACAAAAGCAATGCGATTTGGGAGCAAGCGGATTTGCTCAACAAATTCCTTTTTTCTCGCCTGAGCGATTTTTGGTAATGTCACAACTATTTGATTTATATAAGGAAGTTGATCCCATTCGAGTAAGTCTTTAATTTTACCAATCACAGGAACGCCGTGTATATTATGTGGCGCTCGGGCTAAACGTTCGTCAAAAATCGCCAAGATATTAAGATCTTTAGTCTTGGCATTTTCTTCGATTATCCGGCGAGCAGATTCTGTTGCACCCAACATAACGATGGTCGGCGCAAGAGCGCGCTTGGCATGTAAGCGATTAATTTGAGTATGATAAAGGGTGTGCAAGACAACAAGCACAGCTGTTGCGCCTAACCCAGCTTTGGCGAGGGCGTCGGGATAAAACGTATCCGGACGGATAATCAAAGCGATTGTTAACCAAATTCCCAGCGCGCTAAAAGAGGCTATCAAAATCGTTTTTATATGTTGGTATAATGTTTCGGCGGGTGCAAATCGGTGCGCCTTATTTAAAAACAACATAGAAATAAAGACGCTCATACCGAGCAGGGCCGCTGCGACAGGCGCGATAATATTCTTATTGTTAATCCCGATATAGGCGTTCCAAACGGCCACTGCTATCACGGCCGTTATCCAGAAAATGTCAGAGACACGCAGAACAAAACGCATGGCGCTCATATTGCGCTGCTTTTGCGGGACTTGAATATCCGCAACGGTTTTTCTTTTACGACGTCGGTCTTTTTTAATCGCCTTTTCAGGTGCCCTAATAGCCGCGCTATAGGTTTCAAGCTGCTCCATCCGGCGAGCATCCGTTTTACGTTTGCGATCACCCTCACGCGCAACAGTTTTCACTGTTGTCTCAAGGGTATGGCTGTCTAGTGTTTTTTTCTTATCCAGCATCTAATTATTATCCACCTAATTTTTTTTCTCTTGTAAAAGAAATCCACGAATATCTCGTAAACGCAGCGAATTTTTTAAATAAAATTACTGTGCCAGATTGATACACAAACCGCCGTTAAGGGCCTTAAAGGGGGTAATTATGGTTAAGGTTTGGTTATTTGCGAATGTGCTAGAAAATAATTTCTTAAGGACGTTGAAGAACAAATAAGTCATGACTTTAGACTTGCTCTTAAGGTCTGTATTCGCTAGTCCCGCCAACGGAGACGTGGCCGAGTGGTCGAAGGCGCTCCCCTGCTAAGGGAGTATACCTCAAAAGGGTATCGAGGGTTCGAATCCCTTCGTCTCCGCCA
>CAYXEB010000083.1:0-9724 GCA_964463835.1 uncultured Hellea sp. | reverse complement strand
TTTAATCCAAGCCATTCTAATTCGTCTAGTCCCGTTTGGTGAATTTATCGTGAGGTTTATACGGAATTTTAGATGTAAAAAAACACCCCACCTAATGACATACATGAAACAGGTGAGGTGCATAAATGCAATATCCAATCTTAGCGACGGATTGACTTATAGGTCAGCTGCACTCCAAAGCTTGGTGTAAGCTTCGCAATGAATAATGACAGATTTATATTTCGATAAATCAGTGCCAGCGGGAACGATATAGCTTTGCCGCCCCTTATTTGATTGTAGAGGCGCGATAAGAAGCGACCCAGGGACCGCCGTCTTGTTTTTGACGCTGGCGGCACTTAAAGGGCTTAGGAAAATTTTGAGATCTGGCGCGTTTCGCGTCGAGAAATCATCATCTAGACTAATCGTTGTCACACCATTTTCAGCAGATAATGTCCAAGAGCCTTTGGTTTTAAAGCTTTTCTTCGTCCAAGTACCGCTAGCAATTACTCCGCCAGAGGCCTCGGCTTCACCATTAGCTTGATAGCTTGTGGGTTGGTAGACGGCACCCGTCGATTCAGCCTCACCTTTAGCTTTATATGCTGATCCAGCTTCGGCTTCACCTGTGGCTTCGGGTTGAGCTTTATATGCTGATCCGGCTTCGGCTTCACCATTAGTTTGATAGCTTGTGGATCGATAGAGTGAACTCGTCGTTTGTGCTTCTGGCTGCGCTTGAGACGGTGTCGTAACCAGACAAATGCCCAGCGTATAGGTTGAACCAGCTGGACAATTACTTGATTGCGCTGTCGCAACTTGCGACATGCTAAATGCCGCGACCACCAATGGGGTCGCAACACTTAAATTTTTTGACAGCTTTTTAACCAATCGTTTCCGATTAATATTATTCATAATTTTCTCCTGAACGGTAAACCGCCCATCCTATTGGAACTACTTTCCTTTGTAGCCTGAACCTTCAGCTGCACCTTTAACTTTTTTATAAGCTGAACCTTCAGCTTCACTTTTAGCTTTGTAAGCTGAACCTTCTGCTTCGCCTTTAGCTTTATAAGCAGATCCGGCTTCGGCTTCACCTGTAGCTTCGGGTTGAGCTTTATAGGCTGATCCGGCTTCGGCTTCACCTGTAGCTTTATAAGAAGATCCGGCTTCGGCTTCACCTGTAGCTTTATAAGAAGATCCAGCTTCGGCTTCACCTGTAGCTTTATAAGAAGATCCGGCTTCTGCTTCGGGTTTAGCGTGATAGGATGATCCAGCTTCGGCTTCACCCGCTGGCCTATATGTCGATACCGGTGCAGGTCGAGCTTGTGAGGATTGCGTAACTAAACAGATGCCTTGCGTATAAGTAGATCCTGCAGGGCAATTGCTTGACTGGGCCGTTGCAACTTGGGCCATGCCAAAGGCTGCGACGACAAGGGGGGTCGCTACACCTAAATTTTTAGACAGTTTTAAAGCCAACTTTTTACGACTATCGTTCATAATTTTCTCCTGATATCATGGCACGGCGTTTTGCCGTTACCTTCAAATTGAACTGAAAGAATAATGCAACGGATTAAAATGAACAATCACTAATTAGTGAGCGAACATTACAAATTTCGTGTATTTTCGTGACTTCACGCAGAAAAACATATCTATATACCCCCGATAGGCACTCACTTTGAAAAATAGGCAATATTTCGTGGTTAAAAAACACAAAAAACGACGTTTTTGGGTAGGAGGTAATCGTCATCCAGATCAAGATGCGTTCTTTATCGAAGCCCTAAATCCCGAAATTTGGGAAGAAGGTGATTCTAAAAATTGGGATAGTTGCTGGTTTACGGGCATGCCCGATGAAGTGGTTTTCGAACAGCTCGATGGGATGAAATCCATCAATCACATCCCCGGGAATAACGGGCTGACCATCAAAGATTTTTTGCATAATTCGCTTGCGTCAGCGCGGGGCCGCCTCGAGAGTGTTTCGCGAAAATCGCGCATGGATTTTTTCCCAAGCGTTTATACGCTGCCAAATGATTATCATGATTGGTTGCAACATGCCTATGACGACCCAGACCATAAATGGATTTTAAAGCCCAAAAACTCATCCCGTGGCCGCGGCATTGAAGTTGTCAGGGATCTTGCAGATGTTCCTGTCGACAATAAATTTATGGTTCAGGATTATCTGGATGACCCGCATCTCATAAACGACCGAAAATATGTTTTGCGTCTTTATGTATTAGTGTCGTCCGTCGAACCGCTTCGTGTCTATCTCTATGATGAGGGTTTCGCCAAGCTGGCATCGGATCCCTATGATATTGATGATCTGGATAATCCGTTCGCACATCTGACCAATCCAGACATTAATGCGCTAAATGAAGATGCTGAGGCCCCAGTTGTTTTCGTTAATTTCAATGAATATCGAAAATGGTTGCGTGAACAAGGGCATGATGACGTTGATTTATTTGATAAGGTTCGTGACTTGGTGACATTGACGTCTTTATCCGTTCGAGAGAGAATGCGAACCCGTACCAGTCAAATCAATGCGCCAACCAATGGGTGCTACGAATTAATGGGGTTTGATTGTTTTATAAACTCTGAGCTCAAGCCTTATATCTTAGAATGCAACCTAAGCCCCGACCTCAAAGTCTGTGCGGCGCCAGAGGATGGCGGCGAGGTAGAATATCAGGTTAAAAACCAGCTTGTTCTTGATATGGTGTCTCTTCTTGGGCTTAATTTACCGTCTGAAGACATCTCAAAGATGAACATCTTTGAGCGGTCCGATCTAGAATTATCCCGTTCAGGGCAGTTCACGCGTTTATTTCCTGCGAAAGACACCGTCGAAGATTATCTCTCATTTTTCCCAGTTCCGAGATATTCGGACATCCTTCTGGCTGAACATGTTCTGGGTAGAAAGCCTGAGCCCCTGAAATTTACACCGTCTCATACGACGGAAATTATCACGGATGATGAATTGGCTCTTTATTATGAAAAAACGGGTACATTGTTTAAACCGAGCGAATTATCTGGCTGGATTTGGTTGAAGATGGCAGACGGCGAAACGCCAGAGAACATCGCTGAAGAGTTGCTCGGTGTACATGCCGCCTCACATGGTGAGCCCAACCCTGACCAGCGATGGCAAATTCATAATAATGTATGGAATGTCTTGGCTGAATGGGCGCAAATTGGCATGATTAAACTCGTGGGTAACGACGACCATAAGACTGAATCATCAAGTAAAGCCCGGTCAGACATTCTGAAAACAACGATATGTGCAGGAACTCAATTTATCGAACTCGACTACGGAACAGAAATTTTGAAAAAATATCTCGAACCGCTTTTCGCCAAAGCTCCTGACTCTGCCAAAGCCGACATAAAAATCAGTTTACAGCAAACGGGCAATGGTTATGCAGTCGCGAAAGATTCTAAACTTGTCGCGTCGAATATTGGCTTGGATAAAATTGGCGAGGTTGTCAGCCGCGAGCTGTTCGAGCAGGCCGTCACTGGGCAAAACGAAATCGCCTTAGCAGGAGCCTGGGTACCCGTCTCTAAAGACCAGGGTGATTTCTTTTTGTCGGCAAATGGCAGTCAGAAAGATGGGGCTCTCTCCGTCTTATATGCGGCAGAAACAAAAATGGGACTCTCTGGCGGCGTGACGTTAAATTTAGAGACAGGTGCTATTATGCCTATCGGCTTACCAATTCGCATAGATGATAGCTCAACCGACGGCTCTGAGGCGCTTAAGTCTTTGACGACATCTGGTACGATACAAAATAGCAGTTTTGGAGGTCGCGGCCGATTAATCGTATCAACCCTTGGGTTGGATGGACGAGACTATCGTTTACGACGTCTGGTTATAGAAGGTCATAACCAAGACGATGAGGGCTTAGAAAGCTCATCAAAAAATACGCCACTTCATACGGCGCTCGTTTCTCTTATAACTTCCATAACGGGGGAGAACGGGGAGGCGCCAACTGGATCGCAGGTTCAAAAGCTAAATGATTGGCTTATCTCTGCTGATGTCGAATTCGTAAACGCAACTGATATTGATAAGGCGGCAAAAGGGCTCATGTCTTAGGGACGTCTTCTGTCTAGAGACTGATAAGTAAGTGGCTTGGGCGCGTCTTGGGACGGATGCTGATGTCGAGTTAGTCGCAAGTTAAACTCCCGCTTTTGATGTGATCTGCCATGTAGTCGGGTAAATCTGTTTCTTTATATACAGCAACTGTGTAATCGCCAGCAGAAGGGTTAATCCTCATGGGCCTGATTTCATTTTGATAGATATCACTGTTCCATAGGGTTTTAGCTGCCTCAAGAGACGGAAAGCGAGCCATTAGGGTCACATAATTCTCTGCGACATCACCTTCAAAAACGGCCACGGGCGAAGGTACATTCATGTAATAGGCTTTGGCTTTCGGATAGAGGCCTGACTCTGCAATAGCCTGTGAATACGCGCCCATGCGGGCGGGGTCTAAAGTTCTACCGGAAATGACCATGATAACCGACTCGGCGGAACAACTCTTTGAGTTTAACTCCGCCTTTGGTTGGCAGGCTATCAGGCCCGTTAAAGTTACGCCTAAAAAAACAAGTTGTTTCATAATCCACTCCTAGAAAAATTTCGTGGTGCCAATAAAGGCGACTATGATCAGTAGGAGATAAACGACTCTCACCCAAAATCGGGCATCATTCATTGTTTTGTTCAGGGGAATTTCCGTTTCATCAGATGACCCTTCTTCAATCACTGCCATAAGCAAAGGTCCAACGGGTTTGAACATCACGTCAATTAGGATGGCAGCGACGAAAATCAATCCAAACAGAAAGGCCTTTGTTGCGAGCCAATTGGGTTCCAAAGGGGCGTCGGTGAATAAGGATGTTAACCCCAAACCCAGATAAAAAACGGCGAGGCCCCATTTGAGTATCATTTCTGACTTGCGAAGTTTATTGCCTTTATCTGTTTGACCAGCCTTATGCGCCGCATAAATAAGCCAGCACCAAACGAAGCTAATAAGCCAAGCCAAGCCCACGGCCCAAATCGGTAAATCCCAATAGCCGCCAGCTTTGACGAGGGATATTGTACTAGCGATCATCAGCGCCCAAGCGTAGCGAGGACCGAGGTCATTTATAACAAGCAGTTTTAAAATCATCATGCGTTCCTGAACGGAGTAGGTGTCACGCCTACGAAAATGTTCGCCAAGAATAGCAACGCCAAGGTCACCGCCGAGCCAAAAGACAAAAAGGATTATATGAAAAAAAGCGAGCACAGCGGTTAATGTGAGTGTCATCTTTCAAGCTCGACGAGTTCATAATGCGTTTGCATATAACCGCCAACTCCGCCTCTAAGAAACAGGCCGTCCTCGTCATCCGTACACCACATTTCATAAGGCGGATGTTCTTCGGGCAAGCCTTCTGCGGTGTCGACGATTTGAAACTTTCGAGATTTAAAACGGCCTGCGGGCACGGTTATGGTTTCATTGCCCACATAGACCAAGCCGAAAGAAAGTGGGAACAACATAGGACCTGTCGCGCCGCGGTGGTCTGGGGAGCTCATCATCACAGTATTTAAGCGGATTTTACCAGTCGCGGCGTCAAGCGGAAAAAAACGGGAAAGGAAGCCATCATTGATAATGGCGTGATGCCCAAACCAAGGCGTTGGCTTATTTGTTTCAAGCCGTGTTGTTTCCCTGCCTTTGGTCACATTATATGTCTCACACTCAGCAAATCTATCTGTGAACCGAAACCACCCTGAACCCTCAAATTTTGACCCAACAGAAATGCGGACCATGGCATCGAGCGGACGCATGGATTTCGTGTCAAAGGCGCAGGTGACATCGCGAATAACGTCGGGGCTATCATCAATTTCGCAATGGGCGTGTAAAATGGAGGTACCATCGCTCTGTTTAGTGAGAGTAAAATACTCACGCCCGCGTTCCATATTCATGCGATCTGGTTTTTTCGATGTATATTGCAAGGTCCCGCGAATGGTGTCGTGATGTGGGCCTTTTAGGATCATAAGGCGACCACGCATTTACCGATATTTTTCCCTTTCATGAGTTTTTCCATGAGTTTGGGGGCGTTTTTCAAGCCTTTTACCTTATCTTCGGCAATTGTGACTTTCCCAGACTTTACCCAGGGCGCGACTTCGGCGCGAAATTCTTTCCAGCGACTGTAAAAGTCATAGACAACTAGACCACTGACTTGAGCCCGTGTGCCAATCATGGGGCCAATCATTGTGATAGCGGGTGTGGTGTCGTGATAATGGGCGGCAAGACCGCAAAGAACAACCCGTCCATAGGGCTGGAGGTTTTCTATCGCGAATGCCAATTGCTCTGCTCCAACATTTTCATGGTGAACCGTTATGCCATCAGGCGCGGCCTTTTTGTAAATTTCTTTCCAAGACTTGGTTTTATAATCCACGCAATCATCGAATCCATAAACCTCTTTAACGACTTTACATTTCTTAGGCCCACCTGCGATGCCAATGATTTTTTTAGCCCCCTTCAGCCGCGCAAATTGCCCGCAGGCGCCGCCAACAGGCCCCGCCGCCGCGTTGACTGCATAGATGTCCCCTTTTTGCACGCGGGCGAGTTGTGTAACGCTTGCCCAAGCTGTTAGCCCCGGCATCCCTAAGACGCCAACATAAGCGCTGAGCGCGGCGGCTTTCCCGTCAACCACGTCATATTGGTCATCATAGAAGGTATTAAACTCGGCCCACCACCCATTAGGCGCATAGATAAAATCCCCTGCTTTTGTTTTAGCAGAGTTACTCTCAATAACTTCGCCGACTATACCGCCCGGAATAATACCCGATCCGGGGACAGGTGGTTTGTGCGCCATATGTCCTTTATTAAGAAGATGACCGACATAAGGGTCGATAGATATATATTTCACCTTTACGAGAATTCCGAGTTCTGGACAGTTTGGTACATCCAGCTCAATGAGGTCAAAATCCCCCGCCGTTGGGGCCGCATTTAATTTATGTTTTAAGACAGTTTGTTTCATCTATAGCTCTATTATTTCAATGAGTGTGCCATCGGGATCTCTTAGAGATCCTGCGCGTTTCCCTTTATAGATAATGCCTTCTCGGTGTATAGGCGCCGAAATCCACTGACCTTTATTTATTTGCATGAGCTTTTCAAATTCTGGATGAATAAAACTCCCAATAGCGGCGCAAGGCGGTAACATACCTTTACGGAATTTGCGTATAGTTGTTTCCTTCGGATAGGTATCGATTTCCAAAAAGACATCACCTTCATGTTTAAGTGTTGCTAAGGCGTGACGCGTATCAGAGGGCAATTTAAACGCCTTATTTATCATGGAGTAAACGATGTTCATCGACTCAGCTTTGTCCATAAGAAGATGTTTTTCAATCCAATCTACTGTCGTCTCTATGTCCGAGCACGCCATAACAAGGATAAATAATTTATCGATGAGGCTTTCCGCTTTGGGAAGGTGAGTGGTGGCCGGATCATCTCGAATTTCGGTCAGGTAGATAATTTCTTTATCGGGACCTTTGACTTGCATTGGGAATATAGCGGGTAACCCGTCAAGCTCTTTGGGCGGGCCAATGATTTCAAATGGTGAGCGTTCCATGCGCGAATTCACCTTCAATGTATTTTGATTGCAAATTTCGATTGCCGCCCATCCGTAAGTCCGCAGGGCTTCATAACTGGTAACAGCCGGCTGCTCTATCATACGAATAAAGACCTGCGCATCAGAAGCAGGTTGTAGGACAACGAAAGGTCGTCCCGCTGTTTTAGGTGCGTCCCAACTTGCGGCGAGCTCCTTAGAAATGAAGCCTTGTTCTACGCATTGATAATCGAGCCAGTCGCAATAGAGCGACTTAGAGGTCTCAAGATTGGAAACTGTTAGCGTCGCAGCGCGTATTAATCGCATGTCTAGTCAAGTCCTAATGAGCCAGCGTTGATGACGCGATCAGGGTCGAGTAATGACTTTATATGCTCAAGCATTTCCCAGGCGCTATCCTCGCGGTGTTCGCGATAGGGGTAGAGACGCCCGATTTGAAAATGTGCCGCGCCATATTTAGAGAAGATATCCAAAATGCCTTGGCGTGCTTGCGTAACAAACTTGGTTGCCTCGGGATTTTTTTCAAATCGTCTTAAGCGTTTCAATACGTTTGGCTCCATAGTTTGCTCATGTATAGGCCATATTTCTTCGGGCCATGTAAATACAGGTTCAATGAGAAACCCATTTGTTGACATGGTACATAAAAGGTAGCCTGTTGAAATATTGAACCTTTCCAGCTCGTCGTTCATGTTCTCTATGAGAGCTTCGATTTCGGCAAGACATTCAACGCCGTCACTCATGGCGACAATTCCGTGAAGGGGAGCCCAGCGCTCGCCTTGCGGCCCTAATATATTGTTGAGCGGCGTGAAGGGATTTGCGCGTATGACTTTTGGTATCGAATTTTCAATCTCTTTTCCCCCGTGTCTAAGCGCGATGGTTTTAAGGGTTTTGATTTTTGCGGAGACTTCAGCACCTGAATGCCCTTCGACGATGAAATGAACAGAATAGGCGACATCGTCCATAAAGTTGCGGCCCGCAAGGGCGACCTTGGCGCCTTCCTTTAATCCCTTTAATACGCCACCTTTCTGCTTGGTGATGACGTTGGTTAGGCTTTTTACGTCTGCAGCTAAACTGGCGCGTTTCATCCTCCCAGCTTGCAAGTTTGGGTCAAATCCAAAAAGCTCACAGGCCAAACCAAGGCGTCCCATTTCGACTTGCGCCTCTGTCCAAGATTGGCGGCTTTCATACTCAAAACTTGCGCAGGCTTCAGCCGCGGGTAGGGGCATTAAGCGGAAAGTAGCTTCTGCTTTATAAGCTAAGGCGCCCGAGTCCCCCATAAATAACCCAGTTAGATCAGGACCGTAAAAACGATAAAAGGGTTTTGCACCCTTTGTGCCTGCGGTCCCTGTTTTCACGATGGTTCCGTCGGCCAAAACGACGGTCATTGAGGTTATGCTTTCAGATGTTGTTCCGTAAATTCCGGCGCCAAAAAAGGCATTATTTTGAGAAAGGCCGCCGCCAATAGTTGAACTAAGTCCAGACAAAGGTCCCCAGAACGGCGTGCGTAGGCCTAAGGGTTTTAAGGCATCATATAGCGTTTTCCACGTGCAGCCTGCCTGCACAGTGACATACATATCCTCTGCATTTATCTCGAGAATTTCATCCATTCGGCTAAAATCAAGAATTCCAGTTTTGTCCTTAGAAGGGATGTAGCTCTTGGTATAGGACATTCCCGCGCCCCGTGGGTTCAGCCGTAGATTCCCGCGAGCAGCGATTTTTACGGCTTCAGAAAGTTGGGCCGTGTTTTGCGGGCTAATAACAAAATCAGCAGTTTTGCCCTTGGTCCAGATATCTTGAGAATAAAGCTCGCGCGCCTTTTCGTCGGATGAAACATTATCACCCCCTAAGATTTGCTCAAGACTTCCAAGGTCCGCATCTGTCAAAGCTTTATTCATAACAGGTTCTTTTTATTTAACGTTAGAACGTTCTGGCAATGCATGCTTTGCGGTTCATCAAGGCTTTTTAAGCTTATCCGATTTTCCATTGATCATGTTATGTACGTTTAAAAAGCCGACCATCCTTGAACCGATGCTTATTGCGCTGTTCATAAAAGGAGTTGACGAAAGTCAAGGCACTGTGTTCCCTATCAGTCAAAATGGATGACAAATCAATTGGAGAAAATTATGGCCGCGAAAATTCTTGCTCTTTTTAACTTAAAACCGGATGTATCCGTTGCAGA
>CAYXEB010000082.1:0-10037 GCA_964463835.1 uncultured Hellea sp. | reverse complement strand
GGCGGCCAAGATTTACGGGAAAAACGCGCCTGCGCGCGGACAAGCAAATATTTATGCGCAGCGCGCACAGTTGGCTTGGGAATGGGCGCAAAGCAACCCTAATGTTGTCTTCAGAAATAATGAAGGCGCTTCTGAGGGCTTGGGGGCTGGCCAACAAGAAGTCGATGATAAGGGGCGGCGGCAAAAAGGCTTACTGGCGGCCAGCTATCTTTTCGCGCTAACAGGAGAGAGAGGCTACGCGCAAAAGGCCGAGCAGCTTTATTCGCAGCTTAAACCGATTGATCCTTTTTATACCAACGCCTTTGAAGCGGATTTGACATTTACCTTGGCCTATTTGGCGCGTCAGCCCCGCCTGCCAAGTCGTTTTCGTGATCGCATCTTGTCGGATTTTAAATCTCATGTCGCCCGGGCCGATAATGGCTTGAAAGCGTCCCGAGAGCGCCGTGACCCATATAGCGCCCATACCCAAGAACTCACGTGGGGCAGCAATAGCTTTAAGGCGCGAAAAGGATCTATATTTACGCAAGCCATCTTAAACCGCGTGGGCGGCGCATCTGATTTAGAATATAAAAATGCTGCTAGCCATTATTTGCATTATCTGCACGGCGTGAACCCTTTGGGCAAAAGCTACCTCACCGCAATGGAAAGTTGCGGCGCGGAGAACCCGGTTAGGCGATTTTACCATAGCTGGTTTCCTGGGAATAAACGTCCCGCCCCCGGCTTTCTTGTGGGCGGCCCCAACCCGAGTTATGAGCGCGATAGCTGCTGTAACTCAAGCTGCGGGCGAACGGGTGATAGATTATGCCGCGCTCCGGTCTTATCCCCGCCATCTGGACAACCTCCGGCTAAGTCTTATACTGACTTTAATGACGGATGGCCTCTCAATAGCTGGCAGGTAACAGAAAACAGTAATGGCTATCAGACAGCCTATGTCCGTTTATTATCGAAATTTGTGCGCTAATTCAAAATGCATAAAGATATAATGATTTTTTTATATATACTTTGGAAATTGATTTTGTTATAGAGCGATATGGAACAACATGTTTTAGCGCTTAAAACTCTCGGCCATAGCGAAAGACTGCGTATATTGGCCTTGCTCTCCCGCGGTGAATTAACCGTGAGCGAGCTCGTGCAAATCATGAATTTATCCCAACCGCGCGTCACGCAATATATAAAATCATTAGAAACAGCCGGCATTATAGAACGGCTCAAAGAAGGCAGCTGGGTGTTTTCGCGTATTAGGCGCGGCAATACTTCAATTTCAGCCTTAGTCGCTACAACGCTGGCAACACTTCCTGCGCATGACCCGGTATTGGAAGCGGACTTGCGCCGTCTCGAGGATGTGCGCGCTGAACGTTCTATCGCTGCGGACGTATTTTTTGCAAATGTCGCAAATGATAGCGGAACTTTAGGCGATGAATATATTCCTAAAGCCAATATTGAGGACATGCTGCGTAAAATGGCCGGTAAGGGCCCATTCGAGAATATGGTCGATCTTGGCACAGGCACAGGCCGTATGCTTGAAGTCTTTGCCGACCGCGTCGCACGCGGGTCTGGTATTGATAATAATGTTCACATGTTAAAGGTTGCGCGGCACAAACTGGCTGAAAATAATTACAATCATATTCGCGTCCGCCAAGGCGACCTCAACGCCACGCCGCTTGATAATGAAACGGCTGATCTGGTTACCTTACACCAGGTTCTGCATTATCTTGATGATCCGCAATCGGCTATTACCGAAGCCGCGCGTATTTTATCGCCGCAGGGCATTGTCTTAATCGCTGATTTTGAAGCGCATGATCAAGAAGATTTTCGCGCCGAATATGCGCATCGCAGGCTTGGCTTTGAAGATAATGATATTGAAAACTGGTTAACCTTGGCGGGGCTAATGCTGACTCGTGTTGAAACTATCAAAACCCAATCAACACGCCCAAATGTAAAAATTTGGCAAGGCAAAGCGCAGTCTGTTGCGCGTCAACAGAAGATAAATTCATAATGTCTGCTCAAAGAAAATTAGGCCCTGTTGCTAAGTCAGGCGAAAATAAAAATAAAGTTCATGTTAGTTACGAGTTTTTCCCGCCGAAAAATGAGGCAATGGAGAAAACACTGTGGGAGTCGATCCAAAAGCTAGAGCCCATGAATCCTGATTTTGTTTCGGTCACTTACGGAGCGGGCGGGTCAACACGGGAGAGAACGCACCGCACAGTCGTGCGAATGGCCAATGAAACCAGCTTGAAACCCGCAGCGCATTTAACCTGTGTCGAATCTGATAAAGCTGAGATGGACGCTATTGCTAAAGATTATTGGGAGAACGGTGTTCGCCATATTGTCGCGTTACGCGGAGATCCGACCACGGGAATTGATAAACGTTATATTCCATCGCCAAACGGTTATGCTTATGGCTCTGACCTTGTCTTGGGTCTTAAATCTATTGCTGATTTTGAAGTCTCGGTGAGCGCTTATCCAGAACGCCACCCAGAAAGCGGTTCTTGGGACGTGGAAATTGATAATCTAAAACGCAAAGTCGACGCAGGCGCAACACGGGCCATTACGCAATTCTTTTTCGAACCTGATACCTATATGCAGTTTCTTGAACGCGTTTTAAATGCTGGCATCGATATCCCGATTGTCCCAGGCATGATGTTACAACCAAATTTTAAGGGTCTGAAACGCATGTCGAAAATGTGCGGTGTGAAAGTCCCTGATTGGTACAGCTCGCTTTATGCGGGTCTCGACAATGATCCAGATACGCGCCGCCTTTTGACGGCATCTTTAGCCTCCGAACTTACCGCTGAACTGCTTGATCGCGGGGTGAATCATTTTCATCTATATACACTTAACCGTGCGGAACTGGCATTAGTGGTGAGCCGGGTTTTGGGATTAAAGGCCACTCAAGCCGCGACCTAAACCGTTATTCACGCTCTCCAATCACCCGTTAAAACAATCTTTTGTTGAAGACACTTGAACTCTAGGGCAAACCGCGTCCATGAATGTATGGCAACGAATCTTTGCAGCGGGCGCGCGGCTTTTTGGGCCGCCGCAATCGCCTGATAATAATGGCCGCGCCGGGCAACTAGATCAGGCAGGACTTGTTGCAGCCCTTGTTGCGTTGGGCGCAAAGATGGCCAAAGCAGATGGCCAAGTCCGTCATGAAGACATTGCCGCTTTTCGCCGCGTGTTTCAGGCCGCTCCTGAAAATGAAGGTACAATAGCGCGCTTTTTTGATCTCGCGCGCCAAACGACGCTCGGCTATGAGCGCTATGCCCGTATTATTTCTAAGCGTTTTCGGGCGCAACCCGCCGCGCTCGAAGATGTTCTGGATGGTCTCTTCCATATAGCTTTAGCCGATGGAATTGTGACCGATACGGAATTAGAATTTCTTTTGCGAGTGAGCCAGATCTTTGGATTTTCAGACCGGGAGTTTAGGCGTATTAAAATCGCTCATATTGGTAGAGCCTCGGACGACCCTTATTTGATACTCGGCATTGACGAAGATATTTCGGATATTGATTTAAAACGCGCATATAGGCGAATGGCCGCGTCCAACCATCCTGATAAAATGATTGCCCGAGGTCTCCCCCCAGAATTAGTCGGAATGGCCAACCATAAAATGGCGATGGTAAACCGTGCTTATGCTCAAATTATCAAATTACGGAAAAGTCATCAGGAGGGACTTGACCTTTAGGCGCTTTCCCACGACATTAGCAGTATGAGCAATACATACCGTATATCCGGCAGTGGGAATGTCTTTACCAATATTCTACGCGGTATTTTCCTAGCCGCCGCCGCTATTGGGGGCTTCGTTATGCTGGCCTTTTCGGCGGCCTTTGCCTTTTTTGTTGTCGCAGGCCTTCTCCTTTTAGGGGTTGTTATTTTCGCATTTTTATGGGGACGGGCAAAATTGTTTGGAAAACCTTTCGGCCCTCAGGCCAAATTTGAGGCCGCGCGTAAAGACATGGAAGCGCAATTCCAAGACTTAAACAAAGGGCACAATGGATTTAATGGGTCTTCCGATACTGAAGGGCCAATTATAGAAGCTCACCGCACGCCAGAAGGCTGGAGCGTCGAAGATTAAAGATTGACCCGCCCGCCTTGCTTGCTAAGCCCGCTTTATGCGGGCTTTTGATTTTTTAATACTGATGCTGTGCTGCCTGTTTTGGGGCGGCAATTTCGTTATAGGCGCTTGGGCGCTTTCAGATTACCCTATTCCTCCCTTTATGCTCGCCTTTGTAAGAAGCAGCGTCGTTTTATTAATAATGTGGCCATTTCTGCGCAAAAAACTTCCTCCGACTTGGAAACGTCTCATGGCAGTCTGTGCCTGCGTGGGTCCGATACATTTGGCATTTCTCTATACGGGCCTACAAACGGCGCCTGCTTCAGGAAGTTCTATTGTTTCACAAATGCTCATTCCGTTTGCCACGATTTTATCGGTTATTTTTTTAAAGGAAAAAATTGGTTTGGTGCGGGGGCTCGCCATTTCTGGCGCGCTTTTGGGAACCTTAATTATGATTTATGAACCCTCGGCGCTAAATTTTGATGTTGGGTTAATTTGGGTGATGATGGCCTATCTGTCACTAGCGGTAGGGTCAATATTGATGAAGACTATTGGTGATGTTGACTGGCGGCAATATGTTGTCTGGATGGCGGTATTGGTCTTTTGTTTTTCAGGACCGACGTCATTGATTTTCGAGAGTGGTCATCTTGATGTATGGCAGGACAGCAGAGGACCCCTTTTAATCACGGCGATTTATGCGGCAATTTTCGTCACGCTCGTTGCCCATGCGCAATATTTTAATTTGATAAAAAAATATGATGTATCCCTCATCGTTCCTTTGACATTAATGACAACGGTTTTCGCCTGCGCCTTAGGAGTCCTTTTGTTGCATGAGACTATATATTTGCGTTATTATATTGGCGCGGCGTTTATTCTGCCTTGTGTTTATATCCTTGCGCGGCACGGAACACCGAAAGCGAAATAAATTTTATGGCCCAAAATAAAGCCAAAAACAAAACAGTCCCAACCGGCCTAAAAGTCAGGGATTATATGGATCAAATCCAGCCGGAATCCCGGCGCGTCGATTGCCAAAAAATACATGATATGATGGCCGACTTAACCGGGTGGGAGCCTAAAATATGGGGCCCTAAACTCTCAAGCGGCATTGTGGGTTTTGGTGAATATCACTATAAATATGATAGCGGCCGCGAAGGGGATTCGCTGCGCCTTGGCTTTAGCTCTCGCGTTCAAAATATCTCGATTTATATAATGCCCGGCTATCAGGACTTTGATGAGGAGCTCTCGCGGATGGGCAAACATAAAAAAGGCAAAGCCTGTCTTTATATCAAGCGCCTCTCCGATGTTGACGAGGCCGTCTTAAAAGAAATTATGCAAAAAGGTTTGGCCAGTATGGCCGAGAAGTATCCGCTTTGAATATTACCTCCCTCCCCAGTCCTAACTTTGATGAGCGGACCCTGCCGATCACGCTCTTGATCCTGCATTATACGGGAATGGAAAGCGGCGCGGCTGCGATAGAGCGCTTATGTGATAAGCAGGCTAAAGTCAGCGCGCATTATGCCGTCGAAGAAGATGGGCAAATCTTTAGCCTTGTGGATGAGGATAAACGGGCCTGGCATGCAGGCGTGTCCGAATGGCAGGGCGAGACGAATATAAACTCCGCCTCTATCGGGATAGAAATTGTTAATGGCGGGCATGATTATCCAGATAAAAATGGCCAGCTTCCCCCTTTTGCTGATGATCAAATCAACGCCGTTATTGCGCTTTGCAAAGATATAATGGCCCGGCGCGGGCCGCTGACCGTGTTGGGCCATAGCGATATTGCGCCCGCGCGTAAAATTGACCCTGGCGAGCACTTTCCGTGGCAGGGTTTGGCGGCGGCAGGCTTGGGCTATTGGCCTGATGTAAGCACGAATGATGAGCGCCTTTTATTTGAGGCGGGCAGCCGCGATCGGGGCGTGTCCATTGTGCAGCGCGGGCTGGCCCATATTGGCTACGGCGCGCGCATTACAGGGGTTATGGATGAAGAGACATTAGCCATTATTCGGGCCGTGCAGCGCCACTACCGCCCGGCAAAAATTGACGGCGCCGTGGATATAGAAACCATGGACATTATTAAAAGTCTGGCCGAGGCTGTCCAGTCTATATCTTCATCAACCGCGTAGCCTATAGGGTTTGAAACATGACATAGGCATCGACGTCACCTTTGCCGGGGTGGCGGAACACGCCGGGCTGCGTGCCGACTATCTCAAAGCCCATTTTCTGCCACAGATAAACGGCCGGCTCATTGGTCGAGACAACAAGGTTATATTGCATACCTCTATAGCCCGCGTTCTTTGCGTAAGTGAGTGAATGGGCGCAGAGCTTTTGCGCAATACCTTGGCCGCGCTTATCCAACCGCGTTACATATCCGCAATTACAAATATGATCACCTGGGCCTGGGTTATTCGGTTTTATATAATAGAGCCCGATAATGGCCCCGCTCTCATCTTCAGCGACAAAAAGCGTCTTATCCGCAGCAAACCAATAAGCGAGCCCGTCCTCACGCGATATATCGCGCGGCAGCGGATAGGTTTGCCCCGCCCTTAAGACCGGCTCGACCACAGACCAAACCTCGTCTTGGTCAGATTTTAGGGCGAGACGTATATTCATAAGCAGCAAATTTCAACTAGACGCTAATTCAGTGAATTGTCATAAGCAAGGCATGAGCACAACACCAGAGACAGATTTTGAAACTTTTCTCAAAATCGATATTCGGACAGGCACCATCCTAGAAGCGGAGCTTTTCCCCGAAGCGCGCAAACCTGCCTATAAGCTTAAAATTGATTTCGGCGATGAGATCGGGATTAAAAAATCCTCGGCGCAAATCACGGTGCTTTATCGCCCGGAAGAGCTTGTCGGAAAACAAGTTGCGGCTGTTGTGAACTTCCCGAGGCGGCAGATAGGCCCCTTTATGTCCGAGGTCTTAACCCTAGGATTTCATAATGCCAACGGTCATGTCGCGCTCTTTAGCCCCGATAGCGTTGTGCCGAATGGGTCAAGATTACTATGAATCTCTCAAATGGGTGCCAGCTTTACCTGATAACGCCCCCTCAAATTAACGATTTGAAAGCTTTTGGGCAGCAATTGAGCCATGCCTTGGCCGCGTCTCCTGTTGCCTGCCTGCAAATTCGGCTCAAAGACATGAATGGGGCAGCTATTGAGAATTCAGCTATTATTCATGCCGCGCGCTATATAAAGTCGATATGTCAAAATCATGGAACTTTGGTTATTATGAATGACAACCCGGAATTAGCCAAGGAGGTTGGCGCAGATGGTGTTCATCTCGGACAAAGCGACATGGACTATTTTTCATCAAGAGAACTGCTTGGCGGGGATGCAATTATTGGCATCACCTGTCATAATTCTAAACAATTGGCTTTTGAAGCCGCTTCAGCAGGCGCAGATTATGTCGCCTTTGGAGCCTTTTTTGAAACTGAAACCAAAGCTGCAAAATACCGCGCAGATGAGGAGATATTGACATGGTGGCAAGAAGCTGTCGAAATTCCGTGCGTCGCGATTGGTGGCATAACGGTGGACAATGCGCAAACAATCATTTCGGCGGGCGCAGACTTTATCGCCGTCTCTTCGGGTGTGTGGTCCCATCCAGACGGAGCAGCATCAGCCGTTTCGCAATTCTCACAGCTCTGTCATTCTTAGCTATAAGAACTTTTACACCTCTAATGGCTTCAACAGCTTACGCCGCGCCAAATGAAGTTGGGGCCACCGCAATTACTTTTGAAGATGCACTTAAGCGTTTTGAGGCTGGCGATAAAAGAACAGCTTTGTCCTATGCGAGTAGCGCGGCCAATAACGGTAGCGCGGACGCCGCCGTAATGGCCGGATATATCTTGCGCAAGGGTGAGGCGGGTTATGTTAATCTTGATCATGCGCGGCGCTGGTATCAACTCGCCGCGACTAAAAACCATCCTGATGCCTTGGTAGCCTTGGGCGAAATGGCGATAAAAAATGAAGCGGGTTTAACTCAAGCAGACGCAATCTCTTACTTGACCCGTGCGTCTGATCAGGGCCGGACTGATGCAATGCGGGCTTTGGCGGATCTCTACCGGACGGGGCAGGGAACGCACACTGATGCGGGGCAGTCAGAAAAATATTTGAAAAAGGCATCGGAGAGTTTTGATAGGGATGCCACGAAACGTCTTGGCGACAGTCATTTTGAAAAAGACCCGAAGCAAGCGCTAAAATATTATGAGCAAGCGGCTGCGGCCGGTCATATAGAAGCGGCCTATATTGCGGGCGTCATGTATGCAGAGAATTTTGATATTCGCCCCAATTCTGCGCGTTCCGCGGCTTTGTTGAAACAGGCGGCAGAGGGCGGCCACGCGTCTGCCCAGGCGGATTACGGGCTATTGGTATATCAAGGGGCCGGAGCCGCGCGCTCTGAAACTGAAGCGGCACGGTGGTTTGAAAAATCGGCTCGCGGCGGAGACGGTGAAGGACAGTTTCTTTATGCCTTTACGCTTGCCAAAGGCGAAGGCGTGACTCAAAATTTTGAAGAAGCTTACTATTGGCTCTTAAAGTCAGGCCAAAGTAGCGTTGATGATTATGATAAAGATAAAGCCAAGTTAAAGGAACGCCTTGAAGCGAATGTTGATCCGGCTGTATTGGCGCGGGCGAGAGCTCGGGTGAAATAACATCGCTCCGTCTTGCTCGGTTTGGCATTGTGATTACGTCAGACTGCATATAAGCAAAGATATGAGCGTAATCATTTTAATTGTGGTCATCCTTCTGATAGGGACCTCTATTTACACGTATCGGGTATTAGGCGGGAAGAGCCTTAAACCTTATGATCAAAACTTGCCTCTTACATTTGACGTACCCAAGCACCCCGACGGTATTGGACGATTAAATGCTTATTTAGACGAAAACTTTGGAAGGCCTGCTCAAAGCGCGAGCGCCAACACAGGCTGGAAGGATAAGCGTCAACGCTTTGATGACGCTGGGCTCGCTCGTGACTTTGATTGTGAATTTCGGACAGATAAATTTAAATATGACGGTATTACGATTGACGGGGACTGGACGTTAGTAAAAGGGCTCAATCCCAATAAACGCATATTATATTTACATGGCGGGGCTTTTACAGTTGGTAGCGCCATAAGTCACAGGCCTCTAACCTATAATATTGCTAAGCGAACAGGTTGTGCGGTCTTTGCGCCAAATTATCGCCTCATGCCAGAGCATTCACGTAAGGCCGGAATAGAAGATTGCCGCGCGGCGTATAGTTGGATTTTGGATAATGGACCGAATGGGCCATCTGCTTGCCAGGCGATAGGCGTTGCGGGGGATTCCGCGGGGGGTAATCTGACTTTAATGATAAATCACTGGACTCGGAATAACTCTCAAAGGCAGCCCAACGCCGTTGTTGCTATATCGCCTATTACAGATGCTACGCTATCTAGTCCTTCTCTGAAAAAGAACTTAGATACGGATTTAATTCTAGCGCCGCTCTTAAAACCCGTCTTGAGAGTGCCGCGTGCTTTATTGTTATGGGGCCTTAAAAAAGCTTATGGGTTTAGGCCTTCAGATCCATCTATTTCGCCTATTCATGATGACTTGGCTGGATTGTCCCCAACCCTAATTCATGCAAGCCAAACAGAGATGCTATATGATGATGGGGCGCGTTACGCGTCAAAAGCTAAAGCTCATGGGTCTCCTATCGTGTTTCAAAGCTGGACAAATTTACCTCATGTCTGGCACATTTTTGATGACTATGTTGACGAAGCCCATGCGGCCCTAGATGAAATCAGCGCGTTTTTTAAGCGCAATGGGGTCTCCAAATAGGCGCGTAACCATTATGAACCGAAAATGAAATTTTTTCTCAGAGTGAGTTCAGAGCCAAAAGCATAATCTTGTTTTATCGGTCGGGCATTCTCCCCACCGCACGCCAAGACAGGAGATTATCATGGCAATATTAAATGCTAAAAAAACTCTCGCTGCAGTCACGCTGGCTGCGGTAACACTCACA
>CAYXEB010000081.1:0-10143 GCA_964463835.1 uncultured Hellea sp. | reverse complement strand
TTGTTGAAAGTGCTGACGCGAGCACTATATTTGCTGATGCGTGGAAGAGTTTTGCAAAATTGCCCCGACGCCTAAATCCCATTTAGATTCACTCGATTATTTCTAATGTCCGCTTTTTTAGGAAAAGCGGACATTCTTATGTGCAATTGCTTCGGCAAGTCCCGTTTCCAAGAATAACTGCCGCTATTGCAATTGCGCGTGTTCACCCTTGCGTTAGGGCAATTCCACGGCGTAAACCCTCCCCATGTCTGCTGTTTTATATGTGGCCCTTGGCGGGGCGATGGGTGCGAGTCTGCGTTATGGCCTCGGCGTGTCGGCCGCGCGGGCATGGGGCGAGAGTTTTCCGTACGGGACCTTTGCGGCCAATATTTTAGGCGGGTTTTTTATGGGGGTTTTGGCGGGCTGGCTTGTGAGTTATGACCCAATTTAAGACCATAATTTGTTATCTCTTGGCCGCATTTTTCTTTTTTGCAGGCATAGCCCATTTTACCCAAGATGACGCTTTTGCCTCTATTGTTCCGCCGCTGCTACCCTTTCCCTATCTCATCGTCTGGGTGACAGGTATAATGGAATTTATTTTTGCGGCAGGGCTCGTCCTCAAACGGTTTCGCAAGCAAAGCGGGTTTTGGCTTGCGCCTTATCTGCTCGCGGTTTTGCCAGCCAATATATATATGGCCGTTGCGAATATTCCATTGGGGGATATGGAAGCTAGCCCCACAGCGCTTTGGGTACGGGTTGCGCTACAATTTCCGCTCATCGCGCTTATTTTATGGGCGAGTGGAAATTTTGAGAAACGGGGCGCGGCCTAAGAGTCTCGCCTGCGAACAGGTCTATTATTACCTGACCTTTGATTTGAGCCCGAACGCGCTTTTCGGTTTCTTGATTTTTTACCGTATCGTTGATGCGGTTTTTTAGGCTCAGACGGATGAAACGGGTTTGAATTATTTTTAGACCGGTTTCCTTTTCTAGCGTCTGTGTCCCCTCGCGGTTTGCGGCGGGAATGCGCCTTGGCATGTTTGGCTTGGTTTCGCGCTTTACGCTCGGCGCGCGATTCTCCATCTCGGGTTTTAGATTTGTTGGGTTTTTTTGGGCGTGTCTGATCACCGCTCGCGTCATTTCCAGATTTGCTTTTTTGGGGTTTAACGCGTGAGCGCGGTTTTTCATTCTCCCGCCACGATTTCGCGGACGGTTTATTTTTCTTCTTATTCTTACCGCTGTAGGTACTGGCTTTTTCAAAGCTAGACTCGGCTTTCGGACCTTTACGGTGGGATTTTCGCTCACTTAAATCTTTTGGCGTATTATTATCTCTTGCATCATTATCTTGCGCCTTTGCCTCGCGGGTTTTCTTATTTTTATCTTTTGAAAGCCGTGCCTTTTTCTTCTTAGACTTTCCGCGCCCTTTTCTCGGATTAGGTTTTTGCTTTGACGGGGGAGGTAAAGCTTTGCGAGATTTAAGCTGAGCTACTTTTTTGAGGAAATCGTCAGGCAAAGGTACAACCGGGATTTCGGTTTTAAGAAGTTTTTGAATGTCCTTAAGATATTTGCGTTCATCTTTAGAGACAAAGGCAATCGCCTTGCCTTCGCGGTTGGCGCGGGCTGTGCGGCCAATACGGTGCACATATTGCTCCGGGACATTGGGAATTTCATAATTAATGACGTGAGTAATGCCTTCAATATCAATTCCGCGGGCCGCAATATCTGTGGCAACGAGGATGGTAATATCCCCATCTCGAAAGGCTTGTAGCGCGCGTTGTCGTTGTCCTTGGGATTTATTCCCATGAATTGCGACGGCCAAAATGCCGACTTGAGCCAAGCGTTTAACGACGCGGTCCGCCCCATGTTTCGTGCGGGTGAAGACAAGCGCGCGCTCAACATCCTCTTGGAGCAAAGACAGAGATAATAGGCCTTGCTTTTCAGCTTGATTAACGAAAATAACTTGCTGCGTAACGCGCTTGGCTGTTGAATTTGGCGGGGTAACAGACACGGTAACGGGGTCTGTTAAAAACTGTCCGGCGAGTTTCTTAATTGCCGGCAGCATGGTCGCGGAGAAGAAAAGTGTTTGGCGGTTTTTAGGCACTAAAGGCACGATTTTTTTCAAAGCATGGATGAAGCCCATATCCATCATTTGATCCGCTTCATCTAGGATGAGGATTTCAATGTCCTTAAGTGTAATGGCTTTGCGGTCGAGTAAGTCAATTAATCTTCCGGGCGTAGCCACAAGAATATCATTACCGCCAACAAGTTTTTTTATTTGTCTGGAAATAGGGACGCCGCCAAATATCGTCATCACAGATAGATCTTTTATGTCTTGCCCATAGTCTCGGAAACTCACGGCAATCTGAGAGGTTAGTTCGCGTGTCGGCGCTAAGACTAAGCAGCGGGCGCCGCGCTTGGGCGTTTCTTTAGTGTGGAAGCAGATATGACTTAGAGTTGGCAGGGCAAATGCGGCGGTTTTTCCGGTTCCTGTTTGGGCAATACCCATCAGGTCCTTGCCCGTTAAGACATCGGGAATGGCTTTTTCCTGAATAGGCGTGGGAGTGTTGTAACCAAGTTTTTCTAGAGCCTTGTGTAGCTGAGGGGCAAGCGCAAGGGATTTGAAATTGGAGTTAGCTTTCGCGTCGGGCATTCGCTCTTTCGGATGACCCGTAAATGAGCCTATGGCGCGCCGTTAGTCTTGTTAGACCCGAATGTCAATTGGCCTAGCGCTGTTGGAGAGCTGTCTTTAGCTCCTCGCTTTTTGCGGCCTTTAAGGCTGTGCAAAGCTCAACCGCTTCAACGGTCTGCGAAAGATTGCGCTCATATCCTGGAATGATCTCTGACTGGTTTTCGAAGAAGGCCTTGACCTCATCGCGGCGCGCCTGTGAGCAAAAAACATTTGCAAATCTGGGCGTACCGCCAACCCTTACATCGGGGACTTTGCGTTTTACAAAGGTTTCAAAGTTCTCCTTAAACCAGCTCCAAGTTTGATCGCGGTGAAGCTTTGAACGTAAGAGCCCCGCAACAAGGGTACTAGCTTGACGGCCTGTCAAAGGACTGTTTTCGGCTAGGGCAAGCTCCCTTAGTTTTACGGCGATAGCCTCGTCCTGCGTTGCGGAGAGGGCAGAGAGCGCCGCGCCTTTTTCAAATGGCGAGCCGCGTTGGATAAGCGTTAAAAGCGGCTCGAAAGCTTTATCGCCTTGCGCTTTCATCGTTTCTCCAAGCGCGAGAGATAAAAGGTTAGACCCAACAACAGATTTAGATTTTTTACCGTTTAGTCCCAAATACAGCGCTCCGCGTTGGGCATAGTCTTTCGCCAAGGCTTTATCTTGGCCCCGTACAATCAGGTTAGCGGCCAAGCTAGGGACTAAAAGATTACCTTCAACTGTGTCTTTGCCGACATTGGCGGTATAGCGGGCGCTATACATATCTTGTACTAACTTGGCGAGAGCCTCATCAGCGTCAATTTCATCTTCTATAAAGCCAAGCAAATCACCCGCATTGGCCGCAACTTCATAGTTTGGATGTTTGGCAAAGATTTCCATGCCTTTAATAAACACAACGCTATCAATTTGCCCTGCTCGAAAAGCCGCCAATAGACTATCTTGTATGGTTAGAATTTCGCGCGTATTAAGCTTATCTAAATTTGATAAGAGATTTTCCCAATCTGGACTATCCATTGTAAACCGGAAATAGCCTGCGCCGTCACTATTGGGCATAATCCAGTCCGCGCATCCCTCTATAGCTGGTGGGTTATCTCCAATCTCCTTTAGTAAAAATTTTTTCTCATTAATCTCGCCCTTTGACGAATATTTAATTGTAAGCGGAATGGTCCAGATTTGACCTTGTTGGGTTTTAGAGCCCAGGGGTGCATAACGAGATTGCCCTATACTCCAACGCGTAATTTGCCTTTCTGGTTCGCCGCTTAACATGCATTCAGAAGCAACCGACACTAACGGGAGGCCTGGCTGGTCAACAAAACTTTTCATAGCTTCGACAACATCCGCGTTATCTGAACTATCAGCGATGGATTGGAAGAAGTCATCCCCTGTCGCGACGCCATCGGCATAAAGCTCCATATGCAGGCGAACGCCGTCTCTGAATTTATCTTTCCCCACAAAACTCTCAATCATCGATAGCACACCGCCGCCTTTGCGGTAGGTAATGCCGTCAAACTGATCCATGACATTTTCAGAGCGCGCTAGAGGTTCGCGTACTTTTCGTGTGGTTGATAATGTGTCGATATTCATCGCGCCTAGCGAGGCGTTGAGCGTGACATTGTCAAAATTGCCATCAGGCTTCCAAAGCGTAAGACTTTTATTACCCATCCATGTAGCAAAGGCTTCATTGAGCCAAATATCTTCCCACCAGACAGGCGTTACAAGATTGCCAAACCATTGATGGGCTAGCTCATGGGCATGAACGCGGGCATAGGCCCTTTTTTGTAAGAGCGGCGCGTCAGCATCTAAGAGCAATAATGATTCTCGGTAGACAATCGCGCCGGGGTTCTCCATCGCCCCAAAAGCGTAATTGGGAGCCGCAATTAGATCGAGCTTTTCATAAGGATATTCCGTCCCAAAATAGCCTTCTAAAGCTGAAAGAATGCCATCCGTATTCGTCAAAGCATAACTCATGCGAATACCTTCGCCTTTGGCAGCAACCCCGCGTAGCTTTATCCGGCGTGCGCGGATATCATTTGGCATGATATCCCCAAAGTCGACGACGTCATAAGGTCCTGCGCCAAAGGCGACTAAATAGGTAGGGAGCGGACGCGTTGTTGCAAAATCATGCTTTATCCACCCGTCTTCTAATTCGGTGGCTTTTGTTTCCGGTGTATTGGCATAAACGAAATCCTTAGCGGGCGCGGTGATAGAAAGCGTGAAAGGTACTTTATACTTAGGTTCATCAAAACTTGGAAAGGCTTCTCGCGCGCCCAAAGGCTCAAACTGGGTCACAATATAGCTCTCGCCGCCCCGCTTAACTTGATAGGCAGAGTTTAAGGCTTGGTTATAGGGTGTATCATATTCCAATTTTAAGGTTGTTTTCCCTGCAGGTAGAACCGTCTTAGAGGTAAGCTTTGCAACGCCTGACGGCGCTGTACGATGAGGGATCTCCGTAAAGGTCAGCAGAGCCGCATCGCCATTAATAAGCGCCGTAGCAGATGATACACTCATATGTTTGGCATGCATCCAGATTTCATCTGTCGGTTTTTGAATATCAACGTCAATTTCAACGACGCCGCTAAAGCCCTTATCGTCTGGATTCATCCGCATATTTAGACGGTATGCTATCGGAACAACATTGCCCGAAAGTTCAGCATGAGGAATATCTTTGGCCCGGAAGATATTTTCTGACTTTGCTATGGGGCTTGTTATATCTTCGAGTTTGTTCTCTGACCTTTCCTGACAGGCGGTTAACGCGCTCAGCCCTAGGGCGCAAATACAGACAAAATATCGAAAAAAGGTCATGAGTATCTCTTAAGCTTTGGGCCGTATTTACCGCGGTTTTATTATTCTGAATAGGGCAATGTAAAATATAAAAATTATCTTCAAAGAAATACAGTTTCGATAGCCTTAAGGCCCGAAACTTGCAGATACAGCCGTATGAAAAAAACATTTACCAGCTTGGTACTCGCATCTGTAATCAATGCCCTTAACTCCACTCCTGTTTTTGCGGGTAAAGCTTCGCAGGGATGTCAGGCCTTAAACGCCTTATGCCCTTATGATATTGAGTCGATAATTCAAATTCCTGATGAGATCTTGCGCGACGGATATAAGAATACACATAAGATTGAAAACATCACTATTATAAAGTCGGAAGACTTTAGCGACGGTTATTTTGTTGCCGGGAAAATTGTCGAAAGCGAGACTAATAAATCAAAAGGTGTCGGCGTGTGGTTTGCGCCAGATTGGTACGCTATGCCAGGGCCCGCAACCCAATATTCAAAACAATTATCGGTTAAAATTGGTCGCACCAGCTGGACCGATTCTGGCAATGGTTATAAAATCAGGAAAGATGTCAACCAGAAGTCTCATGGCTATAAAGAAATTATGAGCTGTTTAAATAACTCTAAGCTTTTTTAAACTCTCATAAAGCTGCCGTATCGAATTCGGGTTTATGCGTTTTCCCATTGCGGTCAAACCATTGGCATAAAATTTTATCTGCTACGGCGTCAGATAAAGCCGTCATTTTGGGTCCGCCGCTATTAAGGCGTACGATAGCGCCTTTGGTGAACTTTGATGTTTCAGACATCAGCTGTCATCCATTTTCAGCGCAGCGATAAAGGCTTCTTGCGGAATTTCCACTTTGCCAAATTGGCGCATACGTTTTTTACCTTTTTTCTGCTTATCAAGGAGCTTACGTTTTCGCGACGCATCTCCCCCGTAACATTTGGCGGTTACGTCTTTTCGCATGGCAGCAATTGTTTCTCTGGCAATGATACGCCCGCCAATCGCGGCTTGAACGGGAATTTTAAAAAGGTGACGCGGGATGAGATCTTTCAGGCGCTCACACATTTGCCGCCCGCGCGACTCGGCGTTATTGCGGTGGACCAGCATGGACAAGGCATCGACAGGGTCGCCATTGACCAAGATGCTCATCTTCACAAGGTCACCTTCTTTGAGCCCTATGGACTGGTAGTCAAATGAGGCATAGCCTTTGGAGACAGATTTTAGGCGATCATAAAAGTCAAAGACGACTTCATTAAGCGGTAGCTCATATTCAACCATCGCCCGTGAGCCGACATATGACAAGTTGGTTTGGACACCGCGCCGATCTTGGCAAAGTTTTAAAATGCCACCTAGATAATCATCAGGGGTCATGATTGTCGCTTTAATCCAAGGCTCTTCAATGTGGAGAATTTTCATCATATCGGGCATATCGGCAGGGTTATGTAGCTGCATTGTGGTCTCATCACGCATGTTCAGCGTATAGACAACGGAGGGCGCCGTGGTGATGAGGTTGAGGTTAAATTCGCGTTCGAGCCGTTCTTGTATAATTTCCAAATGTAGTAAGCCTAAGAATCCACAACGAAACCCAAAGCCGAGCGCGGCCGAGGTTTCCATCTCATAGCTAAAGCTAGCATCATTGAGCCGCAAGCGTCCCATGGCGGCGCGCAGGTCTTCAAAATCAGCCGCGTCAACTGGGAAGATACCGCAAAAGACCACAGGCTGGGCGGGCTTAAAGCCCTCGAGCGGTGTTTCGGTAGGACGCTTATCTTCGGTAATCGTATCGCCAACCGCCGCGTCAGCGACTTCTTTGATGGAGGCCGTCAGGAACCCAACTTCCCCGGGGCCAATACTGGCCGTATCTGTTGGTTTGGGAAGGAAAGCGCCGACTTTATCGACGGTATAACTCGCCCCTGTATTCATCGTGCGAATACGCATACCTTTTTTGATGGTGCCTTCAATAACTCGAAAGAGGACAACCACGCCCATGTAAGTATCATACCATGCATCGACAAGCATGGCCTTGAGCGGAGCTTTAGGATCTTTTTCTTCCGGGGCAGGGAGCTTCTCGCATATCGCTTCGAGTACATCTTCAATACCAATTCCTGATTTTGCGGAACATTCAATAGCTTCGCTGGCGTCAATGCCGATGACTTCTTCGATTTGCTGGCGCACCCGTTCGGGTTCTGCGGCGGGTAAATCAATTTTATTGAGAACAGGAACAATCTCATGATCATGTTCAATGGCTTGGTAAACATTAGCTAATGTCTGTGCTTCGACGCCTTGGCTCGCATCGACAACGAGGATTGAGCCTTCACAAGCCGATAAGCTGCGCGAGACTTCATAGGCGAAATCAACATGGCCGGGCGTATCCATGAGGTTGAGAATATATGTCTCATCATTTTGAGCTTTGTATTCAAGCCGGACGGTTTGCGCTTTAATGGTAATTCCGCGTTCTTTTTCAATTTCCATATTATCGAGAACTTGGTCGCTCATCTCGCGGTCAGATAGGCCGCCTGTAAAAGAAATTAGGCGGTCGGCTAGCGTGGATTTCCCATGATCAATATGGGCGACGATTGAAAAGTTCCGGATATTTTTCTGCGTAGTCATGAACGCCGTATCTATACGCGCTTGGCGTGAATGCAAGAGAGGAATATCAACTCTATACATTTGGGAATGTTTAATGTTGTAATAGGCGCGCTAAATCTTTATTTGCGCGTCATGACGAAAGCAGAAATTTATAAGGATGTGTCCGCGCAAATTGCCGCGGTGATTGACGGCGAAACATCTGTGACAGCCCGCTACGCTACGGCCGCCTGTTTATTAAATGAAGCTTTTGATTACTTTTTTTGGACAGGGTTTTATGTCGTTGACCCCTTAAAACCCACGGAACTGGTGGTGGGACCCTATCAAGGGACATTAGGGTGTTTGCGCATTCCTTTTGGCAAAGGGGTTTGCGGCGCCTGCGCGCAGCAGGGCGAAACCATAATCGTAGAGGATGTCCACGCCTTCCCCGGCCATATTGCCTGTGATAGCCGTTCAAATTCTGAAATTGTCGTGCCTGTATTTGATAAATCTGAAAAGCTGGCGGCTGTGCTCGATGTCGACTCGACCGCGCGCGGCTCTTTTGACGCGGCAGATAAAGCTGGGCTTGAAAATATTGCTAAGCTTTTGTTCGCCTAAGCTTTGTCCGTCGGCATTGATAAAGATGCAGAATTTATTTGCCTTAAAAGGTAATCTGCGTAAGCTTCCTGACAATTTGAAGTAAAGCGATTTACATTTTTCTACTGGGCACTTTATGAAATTTCGGTTGTTTTGGATAATATTTATTGGAGTCGCTTTAGCCTTACTCCTTTTATTTATTGTTCAGCTTATCTCCTTTGCTGGCCGTACGCCCGTAAGCGCTATAACCAGTAGCGATTCAGCTGCCGAGACGGAATCAAAACCGAATAATGTGGATACAGGTCTCACACCTGTCTTTTTTAGAACGATAAGTGAATATGGTGCGGGTGAGTTCAAGAAACTACGCATTAACGGGACAAGTGAACCCGATAATGTTCTAACGCTGCTCAACGAAAATAGGCGTATCCGTCAATTTAAATCTGATGAAACTGGCAATTGGGAAATCGATATAGATATTGAGCCTGCTCAATCCCTGGCGCTCGAAATTATTATGTTTGCGGAAAGCGGCGTAAGCGTCAGGGGGGATGAAATAATTTACAGGCTTCCGGTGCCAAGGCAGTCGGAGGAGGTAGACTCACAATCTCCGGCCTTGATTATGGTGTGCGCGCCGGGCGGTCCGAGCCGAATTGTGCAATCTCCCTTTGGCGGAAGCCCAACACAGGGTCCCTTGTCAATGGGACCGATTGATTACGACGATAGCGGCGGCGTGATTTTATCTGGCACGACCGCTTCAGAAGGCCGCGTGCGTATTTATGCGGGCGGGGAAGCTTTCGGGGAAACCCGCGTCGGCGCTGGCGGACGCTGGAACTTCATCGCAGGCAATTTATTGCCCCGCGGAGAATATCCTATATCGGCAGAACTGATTGGCGCAGATGGTATTCAGGCCCGCGTGAGTGTACCTTTTGAGCTTTTACCGCCCTCCCAAGATGAGGCCAAAACCGCCTCAGATCTACCCGAGGTCAAATATGAACCCTTTCGCTGGCAAGTCCGCCGCGTGCTCTTGGGCGGGGGACATCAAACGACAACGATATTTGCACCTATTGAAGCGAAGGCCCTTATTGTCAATCCAGAAGAATAGGCCTTAGCTATTGGGCAACTTCGGGTAAATTCTCAGCTGGGTCGTCCACCAATGTTTCAATGGGGTTAACCGCCTTCATCGGTTTAGCTGAAGTTTGGAAACGGGTTTTGAGGCGATTGAACCGCGAGCCCATAACGGAAGGCATCGCCAGTAAAACAGGCGTGATTATGAGCGTCAAAATTGTTGCAAACCCTAATCCACAGGAAATGACATAAGATATCGGCGCCCAAATGCCAGAGGTCGCCGAGCCTTCGGTTGAAAACTCACCCGTAAAGATATTGGCCTGCCATGCGAGGACCAAAGGCATTAAGCCAATAACAGTTGTTAGGGTCGTTAAGGCCACAGGCCTCAAACGCTGAGCGGCTGTTCGCAAGGCGGCGTCTTGGCTGCTAAAGCCATGGGTCTTTAATCGCTGATAGGTGTCGATTAGGACGATATTATTATTCACAACAATACCCG
>CAYXEB010000080.1:0-10196 GCA_964463835.1 uncultured Hellea sp. | reverse complement strand
GGATTCAAAATCCCGTTCCATTGGAGTGTCGGTTCGATTCCGACCACCCGTACCACTGATTTTTTTCAAAACCCTTATTCAATGTTCTATATGACTCATGCCCATTTCTTTTCGAAGTCCCAAACTTCTGGAAAGCCGATGAGCTCATTGA
This sequence comes from uncultured Hellea sp., assembly GCA_964463835.1. Taxonomy (GTDB): domain Bacteria; phylum Pseudomonadota; class Alphaproteobacteria; order Caulobacterales; family Maricaulaceae; genus Hellea. Next base: position 10,045 of record CAYXEB010000080.1, on the reverse strand, counting down.
ATTCTGAAAAGCTAAACAGGGGAATGTCGGGTGATAAGGATGTCCCATTTTGTTTGAGGTTGATTAGGGCCGCTTCGGCGGCGGCGGCGGCGGCGAGAGATGTCATCGCTGGAAATATGGCGATGGAAAAGCCAATGTCTTCGAGCAGTTTTGCGGGCAGGATGGGCGTATCTCCGCCGTCTGCCATATTTATCATCATGGGTTTATCGATGCGGGCGCAGGCGTCTCGCATTTCTTCTTCTGTATGAAGCGCTTCTAAAAAGATGACATCCGCCCCGGCTTCGCCGTAAGCTTTTCCGCGTGCTAAAGCCGCCTCATATCCTTCAGGGTCTTTCGCGTCGGTACGCGCAATAATAATGGTTTCAGGGTTTTGCCGCGCCGCGCAGGCCACTTGAATTTTTTTGACCATCTCGTCTAATGGAATAACCCGTTTGTTGCGCGTATGGCCGCATTTCTTGGGAAAGACCTGGTCTTCAAGCTGCACGGCTATAGCGCCGCCCTCTTCATAGCCTCGTACGGTATGATGCACATTGAGCAATCCGCCATAGCCGGTATCAGCATCAGCGATAACGCTCGCATTGGACACTCGCGCGAGGGTAGAAACGCGTTCTAACATTTGTGTATAGCTGGCTATGCCCGCATCAGGAATGCCGTGAGCGGAGGCTGTTCCCCAATAGCCTGAGGCATAAACAAAATCGAAACCAACTTTATTACTCAAAACGGCCGTAATCATGTCTTGAATGCCGGGCGCAGCAATAAACTTTTTCTCAGAAAGTGCAGTTCTTAGGCTTGGTTTTTTCATGCGCATATCTTCTTGCTTTGGTTTTATCGTGCATCTTTGGCACGGTTCCATTGGGGGCTCAATTAGGTGTAGCGTGAAACCCTGACCCTTAAAGTGAAATTGGATTTTATGTCGATAGGCGAATATTATCGATGACCAGTTTTCGCACCCCCAACTACGCCTAAAAGACGAAATTTTTAGAAAAACTCGCCTCGCACATAGTTAATGGCATATTAATTGCTCCTCTTTCCGCTCAAAGCGGAGCGTTTCATGAGAGCGGTACAATCATTATCTCTAAGTTTAGTAGCGCTGTTTCTCGCAGCTTGCGGCGGTGGGTCTGGAGGGTCCGCTACTGTAACGCCGCCGCCTGTCGCGACAGCCGCTCCTGCTTCTGTTTCATCGCCGGTGAGTTCAACAACAGCGACCGCTAGCGAAGTTACAATTGGCGGTAAAATCACATTTGATAATGTGCCGCATAGGAGCCCAAATCCAGGTTTGGATTATGGCGCGATTACACAAGAGCCCGCGCGGGGCGTTGTGGTGTCCCTTATAGACTCATCCGGCGACGTTATTGCCGAAGATATTACTAATGAAAGCGGCGATTATGATTTTACGGTCGCTGCCTCAAGAGATGTACGGGTTCAGGTCGCTGCGCAGCTCAAAGCGCCGCAAGGTCGGGATTGGGATGTTACGGTGACAGATAATACCGCAGGCAACGCGCTATATGTGTTAGGGGGCTCGCTGAGCTCTTCGGGAACCAATGCGTCTCAAACCCGTAATTTAAATGCGCCGTCTGGCTGGGGCGGCGCGTCTTATGATAGTGAACGGGCGGCAGCGCCTTTCGCTATTTTGAACGCTGTTTATGAGGCGATTAAAGTCGTGGATAATGTTGACGCGAGCGCGACATTTCCAAAGCTAGAAATTCGCTGGAGCTCCAATAACCGTCCAATCATTGGCAATCGAAGCCAAGGACATATTGGCACCACAGGATTCTTAAGAGATGAGAACGTTATTTATGTCTTAGGAGAAGATGGCCGCGATACGGATGAATATGACCCCCATGTGATCGCCCATGAATGGGGGCATTATTTTGAAGAGAATTTATCTCGTCTAGATTCTATGGCGGGTCTGCATAGCCTGAGCGCAAAACTTGACCCGCGCCTTGCCTTTTCTGAAGGCTGGAGCAACGCTTTCGCGGCCATTGTAACGCAAGACCCAGATTACAAGGATAGTTCTGGTACTGCACAAAATAGCGGCTTGAAAATTAATTTTGAATCTTTGGATCGTAGCAATAAAGGCTGGTTCAACGAAGCGTCTGTGACCTCTATTATCTATGACGTCTTTGACAGCGCCAGCGATAATCAGGATCATGTCTCTGCGGGTTTCGCGCCGATTTATAGAGCTCTGACGAATGACGAGTTTCGTCAGTCAGATGCCTTTGCGACAATTTTCTCTTTTTCAGAATCTTTATTAAACAATAGTTCAATTAGCCCCTCAGATTACCGTCAATTATTATCTGGGCAAAGTATTACCGGGAGTAATGCGTTGGGGTCAGGCGAGAGTAATAATGGCTCGATTAATTCCGCACTTCCTGTTTATAAAATCGCTGAAATTGGCGGGTCACCCGTCAATGTCTGTTCCGTGGATGATGCGGGGAGCTTTAACCGACTTGGAAACCGTGAATTGGTGGTTTTTGATATTTCACAATCAGGCATATATTCACTGTCCATGTCAGTTGTAACGGGCGGCGAGGAGAGAGACCCAGATTTCAACCTTTGGCAAAATGGCGAAATAACTTTGCGAGCTGAATCAGCGGCGAGCGGGCTTGAAACATATAGGGGAACTCTCAGCGCGGGGCGTTATGTGGCCGAGGCCTATGACTTTTTCAATATTAACGGGAACTCTGAAAGGCACGGCGATGGCTGTTTTGAGTTCTCTGTCTCGGCGGGTTAGGTTGAAAAGGGCATTGGCCTTTAACATTGACCTTTGAGCTTGGGTCTTAGACAAGAGCTCTATGGTAAAAATGCTTATTGTAGGAACAGGATTTGGCGGCTTATGTCTGGCGGCGAAATTGCGCGAGCAAGGCGATGAAGACTTTATAATCATTGAAAAAGCCGATGGGGTTGGCGGAGCGTGGCGCGAAAACACTTATCCTGGCGCGGAATGTGATATTCCTTCGGCTCTTTATTCCTATAGTTTTGCGCCTAATCCGACGTGGGATTTTAAATGGGCGAAACAGCCCCAAATTTTAAAATATATTCAAGATTTCGCGGCTGAGCGGGATTTATATAGGCATATAAAATTTGGTCAAAAAGTGACATCGGCCGAATATGATGATGAGGGTTGGACCATAAAAACAGCAGGCGGGGAGAGTTATAACTGTCAATTTTTTGTCAGCGCTATTGGACAACTCCACGTCCCGTCTTTTCCAAGCTTCAAAGGAAAAGAGACATTTAAGGGCGTTAGTTTTCATTCGGCCCAGTGGGACCATTCTGTTAATCTGCGCGGTAAAAATGTGGGCGTTATTGGCGTTGGCGCAAGCGCGGCGCAGCTTATTCCTGAAGTGGCTAAAGTGGCAAGCTCTTTGACGGTCTATCAACGCACGCCAAATTGGATTATTAATAAAGGCGACCGCCCCTATACGCGCTTTGAAAAATGGATCGCAAAACGGGTACCGTCAATTGCGAAATTATATCGTTTTGGGATTTGGTGTCAGTCGGAATATATTGTTTGGCCTATTATCAGAGGGGCTAAAATAAGACGCGCGTTGGCAAAGTATGCGTCACTCTCAGAAATGAAAAAATATATCAAGGACCCAGAGTTGCGAGCTAAACTCACACCGAAATATACTATGGGAGCAAAACGGATTTTGTTTTCCGATAGCTATTACATCGCGCTGGCCAGAGAGACTGTAACCTTAGAGACGGATAATATCTCTGAGGTTTATAGCGCGGGTATCAAAACGGAAAATGGAACCCAGAATCAACATGATGTTTTGATCTATGCGACGGGGTTTTATTCCAACCCGTTCTTGAAAGAAATAGAGGTGACAGGCGCAAATGGCGTAAACTTAAAAGAGCATTGGAAAGACGGGGCTTTTGCTTATTTGGGCGTTACGACACATGGCTATCCCAATATGTTCATGCTCTATGGCCCCAATACCAATACGGGACATACCTCAATTGTATATAAGCTAGAGGCGCAAGTTCAGCATATTCTCAAACTTATGGATAAGACAGGTGAGGGAATTATCGAAGTTAAAACTAAGCCAGAGCAAGCCTTTAATTCCGAGGCCCAAGAACGTTTGTCAAAACTCGCTTGGGCGAAGATAGATGCAAGCTGGTATAAAGATGGGGACCGCGTCACCAATAATTGGCCAGGCTCGTCATTGGAGTTTAAGCGAAGATTAGAAAATCCGTTCTTTGAAGACTTTAATATCCGCTAACACCTATTTGATTAGTTAGGGCGTTCGGGTACATTTAGGCAGAACTTTTCTCAAATTTTCTTTATAAGCCGATTAAGACACTTTATGAATGGAGACCTATGATGGCCTTAGCCCAGAAAATTGCCGACACCCCGGAGGCTCAAGAAGTTGCAGCCATGATGCAGCGCGCGCGGGCGGCTCAAGCAATAATTGAAGACTACTCCCAAGAGCAAATCGATGAATTAATTACAGCGATGGTATGGGCTGTCTGTCAGCCTGGTGTGGCCGAGAAAATAGCTCAGCACACACTCGAAGAAACACAGCTTGGGAATTATGCAGGTAAGTTTGCTAAAATATCTGTGAAAACGCGCGCCGCTTTGATGGATATTATCGACGATAAATCCGTCGGTGTAATAGAAGAAGATAAAGAGCGCGCTATTGTTAAAATTGCTAAGCCTATCGGCGTTATTGGCGCTTTATCGCCGTCAACAAACCCCGAAGCGACGCCTGTGATTAAAGGTATTAACGCCGTTAAAGGCCGTAACGCAATTATCATCTGTCCGCATCCTCGAGCGAAGTTGACGAATAAAATGATTGTCGATCTGATGCGCGAGGCGATTGTGAAAATGGGCGCGCCAGCTGATTTAGTACAAGCCATTGATATTCCATCCCTAGAGCTAACCAATCAAGTCATGGCGCAATGCGACTTAGTTATGGCGACAGGCGGCGCGGCGATGGTGCAGGCTGCTTATTCATCAGGAACGCCCGCTTATGGCGTGGGCGCGGGCAATGCGGTCATCACCGTGGACGAAACCGCGAATATAAAAGAAGCTGCCGAGAAAATTCGCATTTCCAAAACATTGGATCTCGCGGCGTCATGTTCTGCGGACAATTCTGTCATCGCCGTCGAAGCTATTTATGACGAATTGGTTGATGCCCTTGTCACAGAGGGCGGCTATGTCGCCAAGCCGGGGGATTATGATAAAATTGCGGCCGTCTTGTGGAAGGACGGAATGCTTAACACCAAGGCCGTTGTCAAAGAGCCGCAAGTGCTCTGCGAAATGGCGGGCGTTGATATTCCTGATGATCGCACATTCATCATCATGCCAGAAACGGGGACAGGGCCAGACCATCCTTATTCTGGTGAAAAGCTCTCTGTCATTATGGCATTTTATAAAGTCAAAGATATTGACGAAGCGATTGCGCTAACGAATGATATTCAAGCTTATCAAGGCATGGGCCATAGCTGCGGGATTTATTCCTATAATGATGAGCACATCATGAGATTAGCCGATAAAACGAAAACCTGCCGCGTGATGGTCAACCAGGCGCAATCTCCGTCAAATTCTGGGAACCTTCATAATGGCATGCGCCAGACATTCTCACTTGGCTGCGGAACATGGGGCGGCTCAATTACGGATGAAAATCTCTACTGGAGACATCTGGTGAATGTCACATGGGTCTCGAAAAATTTAGATACGCCAAAAGTGCTTCCTAAGGATGATGTCTTATTTGGGAAAGTTATGGGGAAATTGGCTTAGGCCAATTTAATCGGTAACTCAGAGATAGATTGAAACATCGCATCATAAATCACTGTTTAACCTTGTTGGCATTTGGGGCCGCGTCTCTTGGAGTGGCCGCTCATGCAAATGATAGCGCATCCTTAGACGACCCGCATGGAGTACATAGGTTGCTGGTTTTATGCCTATTGGAAAACAGTGATAAAATGTCCCAGATTTATAAATCAACGGATTGGGAAAATTTTGCGGAACGTGATCTATATTATATCGAACTGCGCCCTGACGCAGCCTATACGGTGACCTCCGACACAGATCTGAAGCTCAACCGTATTATGCATCGCTCTGATAAGGCTTTGCGAGCGGAAGCTAATTGCAAAAATGATTTCGAATTTGTGCTCATCGGCAATGATGGGACGCATAAAAAGCGTTGGGCAGGATTGATGTCGCCTGATGACTTATTTGCAACAATTGATGCCATGCCGTTCCGGCGTTTTGAGATGATGCAACAGGGGAAGAGAAACTAAATGGACTTCCAACTTTCAGAAGAACAGACCCTTATTCAGGATATGGCGAAAAATTTCGCGGCCACTGAACTCGCGCCGCATTCTTCCAAATGGGATGAGGAGAAATTCCTCGACCGCGCCGTTTTCAGCAAGGCTGCGGAGCTTGGCTTTATGGGCATGTATTCTTCCGAAGACTATGGTGGGACGGCGCTCTCGCGGCTCGACTCGGCGATTGTTTTTGAACAGCTTGCAGCGGGGGATGTGTCGCATACGGCAATGATGACTATTCACAATATGGCGACATGGATGGTGGATCGTTATGGCGATGATAGCGTCCGCGCGAAATATGTCCCGCGCCTAACAGCGGGAGAGCTCATTGCCAGCTATTGCCTCACTGAACCGGGGGCAGGATCGGATGCGGCATCTCTCACGACTAAGGCCGTGAAAGACGGCGATGAGTATATTCTGAACGGGACAAAGACATTTATCTCGGGCGCAGGCTGGTCGGATATTTATGTGGTTATGGCGCGTACTTCCGATAATGGAGCCAAAGGCGTGTCCACTTTCGTTGTGGAGAAAGACAGTCCAGGACTAAGCTTTGGGGCGAATGAAAAGAAGATGGGCTGGAACGCCCAGCCTACCGCGCAAGTCATTATGGAAGATTGCCGTATCCTTGCGGAAAACCGCGTCGGCGCGGAAGGTGACGGTTTTAAATTCGCCATGAGCGGGCTTGATGGCGGGCGCATTAATATCGGGGCTTGTAGTCTGGGCGGGGCGCAAAAGGCGCTTGATGCCTCATTGCAATATACCAAAGAGCGTACACAATTTGGCAAGAGCATTTCCGATTTCCAAAACACGCAATTCATGCTCTCTGATATGGCGACAGAGCTGACCGCCTCGCGCATGATGATTTACCGCGCGGCGGATATGCTCGATAAAAAACTCCCTAATGCTGGCGCGGCCTGCGCTATGGCGAAACGCTTTTGCACGGATATGTGCAGCAAAATCGCCAATGATGCGCTGCAGCTCCATGGCGGCTATGGCTATCTCTCGGAATATGAAATTGAACAAATTGTGCGGGACTTACGCGTTCATCAAATCTTAGAAGGCACAAACCAGATTATGCGCATGATTGTTAGCCGGAGCTTGTTGCGGCAATGATGAATAACTTAGAGAAAGTATTTGGTGGGTATCCAGAGCTTTATTCGCGCTTATTAGAGATTTTGGGGTCTTCAAATAATGCGGATGTTTCCGTCGTGAATTTTTACATTGATTCAAGTGCGGTTGATGTCCAAGTATTTCTAAAATTTAACGAGGATGATTTACCTGTTAATTTTCGCAAAAAATCAAAAAAATTCTTACGCTTTAAATTGACTTTAGCGGACTTCACTTTGAGTTTATCCCAGAAAACTGATGAAATAAAAATTGGTGAAATTACAAGTCTTTCACAGACGGATATAACGTTTGCCTTAGACTCATATCAGTATGCATTTTCGTGTAATAAAACAGTATTTTATAGTTTTGAAGCTTCTAATTTCTATGAGCTAGTTGATAGAAACTTTGGTGTAAGTTTAGATGATTTGGTAGGTAAAAAATGACCACAGAAATTAAATCCCGCGTAATCGGCAATCTCGGCCATATCACGCTGAACCGTCCTAAGGCTCTAAACGCACTAACCTATGCGATGTGCGAGGAAATAACCCGCCTTCTCGTCGCGTGGGAAAAAGACTCAAATATTGGCACCGTCCTGATAGACGGAGCAGGGGATCGCGCCTTTTGTGCGGGCGGGGATGTTATCCTGCTCCATGATAGCGGTAAGGCAGGAGACAAACGCGCCGAAAATTTCTGGCGTATTGAATATTCACTGAACGAGCTTATTCACCGCTATTCCAAACCTTATATTACGCTGATTGATGGCTTCGTTATGGGCGGCGGGGTTGGCCTCTCTGTGCATGGACGCTTACGAATTGCGGGTGACGGGACAATGTTCGCCATGCCAGAAACAGGCATTGGCTATTTCCCCGATGTTGGGGGTACCTATTTCCTCCCACGTCTTGGCATGGACATCGGCCAGTGGCTTGGCCTGACGGGCGCGCGCTTGGATGCGGGGCAATCCTGCGCTATTGGTGTTGCGAATGCCTATGTCCCAAGCGATCAACACAGCGCGCTCATCAAAGCTTTAGGCAAAGCCAAACTTGACGGCTCTGATAGCGCTGTGGCTAATGTTCTTATGGAATTCGTCAAAACCCCGCCTCAAAGCGAGCCTATCCCAGAGGCGGTCAACGCCTTTAGCGCCAAAACCGTGCCTGCTATTTTACGCGAGCTGGATAAGGACGGCAGCGAATGGGCGCAAAAGCAAGGCAAAAATATTCGCCGCAAATCACCGCTGGCTATGTGCGTGACCTTTGAGGCTATCCGCCGCGGGGCTAAAATGAGTTTCAAAGAGGTGATGAGGCAAGAGCTTGACCTTTCATTGGGCTTCCTGCGTACGCAAGATTTTTATGAGGGCATTCGCGCGCAATTAATTGACAAGGACCGCAATCCTAAATGGTCCCATAACGGCGTGAGCAAAGTCACAGAGTCACAAGTACAGCGCGTCTTTCGTAAAACCGCGAAACCCGCTCAACAATTTTTAAACTAGGTATTTATCATGACAACAATCGCATTTATCGGCTTAGGCAATATGGGCATTGGCATGGCGACCAACCTTGCCAGGGCGGGTCATGAAGTTCGCGCGCTTGATATCTCAAAAGACGCCATTGCTCGCGCCGTAGAGGCGGGCTGTATTGGCGCTAAGAATGCCAAAGACGCCGTTGAAACCGCTGATATGGTTGTCACCATGCTGCCAGCTGGCGCGCATGTGAAACTCGTTTACGGCGGCGAGGACGGGGTTTTTAACTATGCTAAAAAAGACGCGCTGATGATTGATTGCTCGACGATTGATGTTGCCTCCGCCCGCGAAGTTATTGCTTCAGCTCATCATAACGGCTTTGATATGATAGACGCGCCTGTCTCGGGAGGTGTTGGCGGCGCGGCGGCGGGAACGCTTACCTTTATGTGCGGGGGCACATCTAAAGGCTTTGAACGCGCCAAGCCCTTTCTGGATATAATGGGCAAGAATGTGTTCCACGCGGGCGATGCAGGCAATGGGCAAGTGGCTAAGATTTGTAATAATATGTTGCTCGGCATTCATATGATTGGGACCTGCGAGGCGTTTAATCTGGCTGAAAAGCTCGGCCTTGACGCGCAGACATTTTATGACATTAGCTCAACCGCCAGCGGTCAAAACTGGTCCATGACCAGCTATTGTCCCGCGCCGGGCCCTGTGGAAAGCGCCCCGTCTAACCGCGATTATCAAGCGGGCTTTTCAGCCGCCATGATGCTGAAGGATTTACGCTTGGCTCAGGACGCGGCAACGACCGCGCGCGCGGCGACGCCGCTGGGCACACAGTCAGAAGCGATGTACTCCCTGATGGAAGCCACTGGAAAAGACAGTTTGGATTTCTCCGGCATTATGAAGCTCATTAATGGGTCGCTTTAAAACCCTTATGATGATTATTTTAAATCCCTTATGATGTTTATTTTGGAATAGATTGCTAACGGTTCTCTGCTAAAGCAGAGTTATGTTATCTGTTTTAGATGTCTTCCGAATTGGTATTGGGCCGTCTTCGTCCCACACGGTTGGCCCTATCCGTATTGCCAAACGGTTCGCTGAAAGTTTGCGACGGAAAGACCGGTTGCGTAAAACTGCGCGTGTGACCGTCGAGCTTCAAGGTTCTCTGGCTTTGACTGGCAAAGGTCACGCTACGCCCAAAGC
>CAYXEB010000079.1:0-10198 GCA_964463835.1 uncultured Hellea sp. | reverse complement strand
TAGTGTCGTTCACTTCGCCATATTCACCCGTAAGGTTCACGAAGCCATTTTCGCCTAGCGGTAGACCGATATTACCGCCGATACGGTAATTTTCACCGTCGCCTTCATAGGTTTCGCCATAGCGGGCTTCTACAATGCCGCCCGATGTATCATCTTTAAGCTCAAAGTTAATAACACCGGCAATCGCATCAGAACCATACTGAGAAGACGCGCCATCACGAAGGACTTGAACATTTTTCAGGGCAAGTGACGGGAAAACTGAAATATCTGGGCCGTGAGCACCATCAGCAATACCGCCGCCGAGGAATGAGATAACAGACCCGCGGTGACGACGTTTGCCGTTCAATAGAACCAAAGTGTTATCAGGTGATAAACCTCTTAGGTTTGGCGGACGAATAATGGTCGCGGCGTCTGAAATTGGCTGCGTATTCACGTTAAATGACGGAACAGAAATCCGAAGGGCATCTGCGATATCATTAGGCGACTGGTTTAGGAGTTCCGTTGCTGGAATAACATCCACGGGCGCGATAACGTCTTTTGCAGAACGATCATCCTTACGACGCGTACCAATTGTGATGATTTCGTCTACATCGACCGCAGTACCCGAATTTTGAGCAAAGGCTGGTGTTGCCATAGCTCCAGCTAGCATAGCTGATGACGCGCCAATCGCTAACATCGCTTTGAGATTTAAATATTTCATGTGTACCCTTTGAATATTTATAAGTTTGTATGCGCCCTCACGCTAAACCCTAGGTTTTTTTTACCTATTAACAATAATAATTATGAAATTTTTGGCAATAAAATTTCTTTATGTGACTTAAATGACACAATTTTGGTTTATTCGAATTAAGTTCAACAAAATGCGCTTAGATTTTAGTTTAAATCATTAAGTATGCTAATTCTCTTTATCTGCTGGGGTTATTTAACAGTTTAAAAAGACTTCTCACCCATTATCTAAACAAGGCGTCAAAGAGACATGTGGGGTATATATGTCATTGATAAAACACAGTGCCTGTTTGAATTTAGGTGAAAATACATCGTCAGACGCGATGATCGCTAAGGCTGAGAACTTGGCATACGTCATTTTCGATGAAAACAAGATCGTTGTAGACTATAGCGAAAACTTTATGTGTCTTGCAGGTATTTCTGATTCTCTTGAGCTTATCGGTTTGCAGCCATATCAAGTGTTTTCAGAGTTGCAGCTATCACGTTCAGATAATTCGGAAATACATGAAAATATTCCAAACTTACTAGTTAAACTGATAGACAATGATAGCGCGCAGCGCGCAAGCTTCCTAGCAACCACGAAAGACGGCCGCCGAGTTCAATTTAGTGCATGGTATGACGGCGCGCAGACTTTGCTCGCCACGATTAGAGATGTTTCGGAATATCAACGTCATAGGGATTTGCTAGAGATGGCGATGGAAGCTGCAAATGCCGGATTTTGGTCTATGAGCTTTGAGACAGGTAAATTTACTTATAGTAACTCAGTCCTAAAGCGGCTCTCCGAAACAGAGACGCAAAAAATACAAGATCATGGTTTATGGTCGATCATCCATAAGGCAGACTTGCCGGAAATAACAAAGGCTTGGCAAGCCATTATCGCTGGTACGCGGCCGTTTGATTTAACTTACCGCGTTGTGACCCAAATGGACGGAACCATGTGGCAAAGGAGCACTGGCCGTATTGAACGTGGTTCAGACGGACATCTCGTAGGGGCGACGGCGTTCGTTACAGACATTACCCGTGACGTCAAAAAACAAAAAGAATTGCTGGAAGCGAAAGAAGGTTCAAAGGCTAAGTCTGAATTTTTGGCGCGTATGAGCCATGAAATCAGAACACCTCTTAACGCCATAATTGGAATGAGTGATAGCTTGAAAGAGGAAGATTTATCTGATGAGGTTTTAGGCGTCATTGGTGATATTGAACAAGCGGCTGATGGCTTGCACCAGCTTTTATCGCGTACCCTTGATCATACGAAATTAATCTCTGAAAAAATGCAAGTTGATTTGCATGAGGAGGATATTCGGAAAACCATTGATAGTTGCTATCGTCTTTGGCGGCCTCAATCCTCTGCTAAGTCTGTTGCGTTAAATGTTTTGGTTGGCCCCGAAGTGTCAGAACCTTTGCTGATTGATAGTTTTCGAATTCAACAATGTTTGAATAATCTTCTCTCAAACGCCGTTAAGTTTACAGAAAAAGGTAGAATTGATCTCATCGTAAAGTTTGCGGTTGTTAAGAACCGAAAATCTCTGGTTATAGCCGTTAAAGATACCGGCATTGGCATGTCCGAAGAGGAATCTAAATCGATATTCGACCCGTTCTCGCAAGCGGATGGAACTATTTCCCGAAAATATGGCGGTACTGGTTTAGGAATGAGCATAACTAAGCAATTGACGGAGCTTATGGGAGGACATCTCAAAGTGAAGTCTGAATCCAATGTCGGAACAACTTTTATTATGGTGTTGCCAATTCTTGAAAACGAGGAGCACCTAAAGCAAATTCTTGCGCAGTCCTCGGTTCAAATTACGCCGCCGCCTGAAAAGCAAATTGTTGAGAATGAAAGCACCGATAGCGAGTCGCGATTTTTGCAAGAAAAGGAAATCACAGACAGTCCTAACGAGGATAATATGTTAAGTTCCGATAAGGTCGTTACCGAAATGCCTCTGACGGAAAAACCATTTGAAGGGCTTTCAGTCCTTTGCGTGGAAGATAATCCGACCAATCAAAAAGTGGTTCAGCGTCTTATTGGGAAGCGGGTCAAAGCTCTATATTTTGCAAATAATGGCCGACAAGCGTTGGATGTTTTAAGTTCTATGCATGTTGATGTCGTTCTTATGGATATTCACATGCCTGTGATGGATGGCATTGAGGCGACCCTAGAAATTCGTAGTAGTGAGCAACCTTGGGCCAGCGTTATCATTATCGCCTTAACAGCTGATCCAGATTATCAGCAAAAGCGTATTTGTAAGAATATCGGCATGGATGATACCATCGCGAAGCCCGTCAGACGTCAAGACATCTTCAGTGCTTTTGATAGAACCCTCGGCAAGATAAATATGGATTTTGCCCAGCCCGTTACCTTATCGGCTTAGTTATTTGACGGGGGCGCACGGCGCAATTGTCGATAAGCCTGACGCCGTTACAATGCGCCGCGACTAAGAGCCGCGCGCTTTTATTTAATATCCCGCCCTCAAGCACAGTTAAAGAATTTGGGCTGCGGACTTCAATGTAATCAACGCTGCTAAACCCGGCTGTTAAAAGCGCTTTGGACGCAATATCTCTGGCGACATCGACATTTTCACCTCTCGCCATTTTCAAGGCGCAATGGCGCATAATTTCATTTAATCGGCGCGCAATTTTCAAGCCGTTTTCATCAAAATATTTGTTTCTTGAGGACAGGGCTAAGCCGTACTCATCTCTGGCAATTGGCGCTCCAATAATCTTGATGGGCATATCCAAATCTTCGACAAGGCGCCGTATTGTCGCTAATTGCTGGTAATCCTTTTCTCCAAATATAGCGTAGTCGGGAACGACTCGGTTTAGGAGTTTTGTCACCACAAGGGCAACGCCATCAAAAAAGGTCGGGCGGTGATTGGTTTCCAGTCCTAAAGCAACCCCGCCGACCGTTATTTTGGTGGCGTGGTGGGCATTATACATAGAGCCATCTTTAGGAATGTAAACCAGATCAACGCCTTCAGTTTTGAGCATAGCCACGTCTTGCTTTTCAACCCTTGGATAGGCCTCGAAGTCTTCATCTGGCGCGAATTGTGTTGGATTGACAAAAATAGACACGATGACTTTCGTGGCCTTTTTTTTGGCCAGGCGTACAAGTGTCATATGACCTTCATGCAGCGCACCCATAGTGGGGACAAAAGCAATAGTTTCGCCGTGACCGCGCCATTCCCACACGCGCCCGCGCATTGTTCGCTCAGTTCTTACGGTCCGGATTTTTTGGTCCATAATATAATCGCCTTAATTAGATACGACTATCAAGCATCCTGCAGGCAAATCCGCAAGCGCTTTGCAAGCGGCTTGGGCGTTTGTAATGGATAAATTATTAAACCGGGCTCTGTAGAGAGTTTTCCCGTTTCGTTTTAGGGGCTCTACAGTTCCTGTTTGGAGTTCAACAAGCCGCGCGGCCGCGTCTATCTGGTTTTGAGCGGACTTTTTGTTTCGAAATGCACCTAGTTGTATCCCCCAGTTTTTCGCATTGGAGCTTTTCGCGAATTTCACTGGGCTTTCCTCGGCTGTGACCGTAACAATTTTATTGTCACGTCCTCGGAGTCTGACAGCTTGTGTTACCGCGTTTTGCGCCGGTTTGAGCTTTGGGATAACATTTTGTACAATTGTCACGGGCGGCAGGGATGTAACAGGTGCAACGCCCATCGAGTCAAAACCGCGCTTAACCAGGTCTTCCATATGTTGATTTCGTGATTCTTTACTTGCCCCGCCTAAAACGACCGCAATCAGGCGGCTCCCTTCGCGGTGTGCAGATATGATAAGGTTATAACCGCTTGCCCTTGTATAACCCGTTTTAAACCCATCAACCCCGTCTAGCCAATGTAGCAATTTATTCGTGTTTTTATATTTGGTGCCTTTGTAACTGAAATGGGTTTGACCAAAATAATGGTAATATCGGCGGTGGTTTTTCAAAATATTTGAAGCCAGCTTCGCCATATCTCTTGCGCTAGACTTTTGCTCTGGATGCGGTAACCCATGCGGGTTTTTAAAGGTTGTCCGCATCATACCAAGAGATTTAGCTTTCGCCGTCATCCTAATGGCAAAGGCATCTTCCGATCCAGCGAGACGTTCGGCTAAGACAACAGCGGCATCATTAGCGCTCTTAACCGCAAGGGCTTGAATAAGGTCTTCGACTGAAATTTTCTGGCCGGCTTTCAGCCCTAGTTTTGAGGGAGGTGTTTGCGCAGCGTGTTGAGAGACGCTCACTTGTTCTTTGAGTTTTAATCGGCCTTCATTGAGCGCGTCAAAAGTCAAGTATAAGGTCATAACTTTAGTTAAAGAAGCCGGGAATCTTTTCTCATCAATCTGTCGTGCGTGAATGATCTCAAGTGTGTCGGCATCGACAACGATTGATGCATAACGGTGTTCCTCCGAAAAGGCTGAGCCGGTCATCAAAACAAATAGAAATATGATGAGGGTGAATCGCCGCATAAGAAGGAGATAAAGAGCCAAGCGTTTAGCAAAAGTTAACAAGTGTTAAACTCTAGGGTTAATTTACAGTTTTTAACCGAATTGGTCTGTTTTTCGTGAAAATAACAGTGGCCAAGTTAATTGTTCACAGACTATTTTATGAAGGAATGCAAATGCTCCCGAAGGCCCTTTTCAAGGCCTTCAGAAAGACTTACCTTAGGGCAATAATGAAATTTGAACCGATTCATATGAGTGACCCAGATAAAGATAACTCAGATACACCCGAGCGCGGTGTTGCCACGAAGACTCGCCCTAAAACTAAAAAACCATCGATGTATCGCGTCCTGTTAATGAACGATGATTACACACCTATGGAATTTGTCGTATCTATTTTGATGGGTATATTTAAAAAAACACAAGAGGAAGCTACGACAATTATGCTCAATGTGCATCAAACGGGGATGGGCACCTGCGGAGTTTATACATTTGAAATCGCGGAAACCAAAGTCGCGCAAGTTATGGATGCTGCCAAACGGGCGCAACACCCTCTGCAATGTACCTTAGAGAAGACTTAGGATGACAGCGGCGCGCAAATATCACAAATTTGTAATAATGATGAGTGTTCAATCTGTCTTGATTTCGCCAGAAATATCCCCACATTGGTTAGGCGAAAGGAAAAATTAATGGCCTCATTCTCCCCGATATTGGAAGAAACAATCCACCGCGCCTTAACACTTGCTAGTGAACGAAAGCACGAGCTCGCCACGCTGGAACATCTTCTATTAGCCTTATTGGATGATAAGGACGCGGCTGCCGTTATCAAAGCTTGCGACGTAGATGTGACGCCGCTACGCGCTGACGTGACGCGTTATTTGGATGAAGATCTTGCCTCACTTATTGTTGATGATTTTGAAGAAGCTCGTCCAACTGCTGGGTTCCACCGCGTTATTCAGCGCGCTGTGATACATGTGCAATCCTCAGGCCGTGAAGAAGTTACGGGCGCAAATGCATTAGTTGCATTATTTGCCGAACGCGAAAGCCACGCCGTATATTTCCTCCAGGAACGCGATATGACTCGTTACGATGCGGTGAATTATATAAGCCACGGTATTTCTAAATCTGGTGACAGCTCTGTATCTAAACCGATTAAAGGTACAGGTGAGGGCGTCGAAGGCGAAGAGGCTAAGCCTGCCAAAGACCCGCTCCAAGAATACACAGTCAACCTGAACCAAAAGTCCAGAGATGGCGATATTGACCCTCTGATTGGCCGTGATGACGAGGTTGAACGCTGCATTATGGTGCTATCGCGCCGCCGGAAAAACAATCCGTTACTCGTCGGTGACCCTGGCGTTGGTAAAACAGCGATTGCGGAGGGTCTCGCGCGGCGCATTGTCAATGACGAAGTGCCCGAAGTCTTACAAGATTCGACAATATTTTCTCTTGATATGGGCGCATTACTGGCGGGCACGCGATACCGCGGAGATTTTGAAGAACGTCTCAAAGCCGTGATGACGAAACTCCAAGACACAGATGGCGCCGTTTTATTTATCGATGAAATACATACAATTATAGGGGCCGGAGCTACGTCTGGCGGGGCGATGGACGCCTCAAACTTGCTCAAGCCAGCGCTTCAATCAGGTAAGCTCAGATGTATGGGCTCGACGACTTATAAGGAATATCGCCAACATTTTGAAAAAGACCGGGCCTTGTCGCGCCGTTTCTTGAAAATTGACGTTGGCGAACCCACCGCTGAGGATTCAGTGAAAATTCTAATGGGGCTTAAGTCCTATTTTGAAGAGTTTCATAAGGTCAAATATACCAATGAAGCCATCCAAGGCGCGGTGGACCTTGCGATTCGTCATATCACGGATCGTAAGCTTCCCGATAAAGCGATTGATATAATCGATGAAGCTGGCGCGCGGACTAAATTGGTTGATGAGAAAAAACGTAAAAAGAAAATTGGCATTAAAGAAATTGAGGCTGTTGTCGCCAAAATTGCGCGGATACCGCCAAAGTCTATTTCGCGAGATGATGAAAAAGCTCTCAAATCGTTGCCGATGGATTTACGCCGCGTAGTCTTTGGACAGGATAAAGCGATTGACCAAGTCGCTGCGGCTGTAAAACTGGCACGGGCAGGATTGCGCGAACCCAATAAGCCGATTGGTTCTTATCTCTTTGCGGGGCCGACGGGCGTTGGTAAAACAGAGGTTGCCAAGCAGCTGGCGATGACTCAAGGCTTGGAACTTTTGCGCTTTGATATGAGTGAATATATGGAGCGCCATACGGTTTCTCGCCTTATCGGTGCACCCCCTGGTTATGTCGGATATGATCAGGGCGGTCTTTTGACCGACGCCGTTAATCAGAATCCGCATAGTGTTTTATTGCTTGATGAAATCGAGAAAGCTCATCCTGATATTTATAATATCTTGCTGCAAGTCATGGATAACGGCTTTTTGACGGACGCCAATGGCCGAAAAGTTGATTTTAGAAATGTCATCATCATCATGACGACCAATGCAGGCGCCGCTGATGCCGCAAAAGCTGAAATTGGCTTTGGCCGCGGTATGAAAGATGATGAGCAAGAAGCTGCGATAAAGCGCCGCTTTACACCAGAGTTTAGAAACCGTTTGGACGCGGTGGTAAGCTTTGATGCCCTATCGCCTGAAGACATTGCGAAGGTAGTCGATAAATTCGTTATTCAGCTGGAAGCTCAGCTGGCGGACCGCAAAATCGAATTTGAACTCTCTAAAGGCGCAAATATCTGGTTGGCCAAGAAAGGTTATGACAAACGCTACGGCGCGCGTCCTTTGGCTCGCACCATTCAAGAATATATCAAGAAGCCGCTCGCGGATGAGATATTATTTGGCAAGCTCAAGTCAGGTGGTTTGGTCAAAGTCGGTGTCGATAGGAAGAAAGAAAATCTTACCTTCAAGATTGTCCCACCAGCCAAACTTAAGATTGAAGGCCGAAAAGGCGGCAAAGGTCTCCCGGCCCCGAAGCCGACTGAAGACGCATAATTTAAACCCGGCAGCGGCCGGGTTTATAACCTTAAGGTTTAAAATTTAGAGAGATCAAACTTTCTGGATATACTCACCGCGCCGTAAAAATTATCGGCTGAGCCGTCACTGGCTTGCAGAACAGGGCTATCGCTCGCATCCCCAGTAAATCTACGATATGTGCCAATAAAGGTAAGCGCATATTTTTCGTTAAACTCAATCCATGTCACAATATTTGCCGCATAAGAGTAAATGCCAGACCCGATATCAAAGGCGCTAAGCGGCGAGCCTAGGGCTTGATCCTCAGAAACGGCAAAGAAGCTTTCATTGTGATTGCTATCGGCCCAGCTCAACGTTGCTGAAGGCTGTATAGCCCAATTCCCAAGACGGTAAAATGTTCCCACAGAGGCGTCGGCGATAAATCCATCATGACCACCAAAAATATCTTGACCGGCATCCAACCTCAGGCCGATGGGACCTAACGTAGTACGCACATACCCGCCGATTGGAACGCTACCATCAATATCCTCAAATCCGACGAGGTTTGGGCTGTCATCGGAATCGCGCCCGATTTGATAGCTGGCTTTAGGTCCGGCCTGAAGCGACCACTTGCCAAGTCCTTCGCCTGTCCCAGTATCAATCAAGCGGTAGGATAAAGCCGTTCCAAAAACGTCAAAGCCTTTATAATTATTGACGCTGAGATAAGGAAGCGGGCTAACATCAAGGTCGTCAGATCCTAAATATTCTGAAAACGCAACAGCGCCAATACCGGCATAGGCGATATTGTCACCCGTGGATTGATTTCCCACATCTTGGGCCACCGCGATTGCGGGCGATATCGACACGATAAGGCCAGATGCAAGACTTAGAGATAGCAAATTTAGATGATCTGAGAATTTAGTCATAAATGCCCGTTAAAGAAAAGTGCTTTGGTTTGCCAGTAACATTATTGGGTACAGCTCCAATTTTCTAACTTATCAAGTTATCACAGGTGCTGATATCACCTTTTATCAGGGTCTTAGCCGTCCAAGCATTGGGGTGGATGGGTTTGCCGTTTCTTACATTGTTTAAGGCGTAAGCATATTGGCATGTGCCGGATTCAAAGATAGCAAAGCAATGTGGAATGACGCGCCCGTCAGGCGTTTCGTTTTCATAGGTAAAACACACCGTGTTTCTTTCTGTATACCAGCGACCTTCTTGCGTGAAATCGCCTTCTCGGTAATAGGTGGTGCCATCAGCATAAAAGCTTTCCGTAAATTCGTGCGTTCCTGAACGCTCGCGCGGACGTTTGTAAACACCGTCAATGGTTTTGCCCAGATAAGCATTCTCCAGATTTTGACCATATAAGCGGTCTAATTCGGGAAAGACTTGGGCAGATGAAGTTTGGGGAACGAGAATAGGTAATGTACCTAGAAAGCCTACAGTCACCAGATTTTTGGCGCCCATCACGAAAGCGCTGCCTCACACTCGGGGCGTTCACCCTTTATCGTGCTTCTGGCCGTCCAATAATCTCGGTCAAGCTCATCTTCGCGCTCAATCAGGTTTTCAGAATAAAAATAATAGCAATTTTTCACGCGGTAGACGCGAAAACAGCCGCCCGTCATATATTCGCTTTCATATAGGAAACACAGCGTATCGCTGATAACACGCCATAGTCCTTTTTCTTGGGTCGGGCCTTCAGAATAGGTCACCTCGCCGCTTTTCGCGTGAGTTTCTTCGTAAAATTTTGTCGGCTTCCCGCTCTCAGTAAAGTTATAAGCACCTGCATGGGTTTGGCCCGAAAAAGCGGCCTCTAGATTTGCGCCTATAACCCGATTAGCGTGGGGCCGAATATCGACATCAGGGCTTTGCGCAAAGGCGGCGGGCGAGACGTGTAGTGCCGCGCTAACGCCTAAAAGAGCGGTGAATTTACGAAAGGCGCGGCGCACAATCAGGCTCCTCGCCTTTGATGACAGATCTGGCCGTAAATCCCGAACGGGGGATGCCGCGAGCAGATTTTTGATAGTGATAATAACAGTTCCCGCGTTGGTAAATTTCAAAACAAGCGG
>CAYXEB010000078.1:0-10405 GCA_964463835.1 uncultured Hellea sp. | reverse complement strand
GAAAAATTCAACTGGACAGCCCGCGAGGGTTGCCTCCCGAAGGAAGACCAAAAAAGAATAGAATGTTTTACGAGAAGTTTCCCCCGCGGCGATGATTGTTAAGTGAGGGCCTCTTAATCCCGAAGTCCGCCCCGTACGATATCTGTCGATACCTAAGACGCCCGGTTGGGCCTAACGCCTCACAAAGACCCGGCACAGTCAGAAACGTAAACCCTGATGCTCAGTCTCACCGTCTTATTCATCGGTAAGTAACGTACTCTTACCTGTCCGTATGAATAAAAACTATGTCACCGAGGATGGTTTCCCGATAACACAAGAAATATACCCCAACCCAAGTTAATAAGGATTAATCTCGCCATTTATTTTACAAGTGATTGAAAGAGCAAAGCTCTTGCCTTGCTATTCGTAAGGATTAATCGCCTCTACAGCCTTGGCCCCAAGCTAAACTGTGAATGAATTGAACTGAACGTTGACTTCATTATGCAGATAGCCATTGCCCCCTAACCCAACATTTGGCAGATAAGCTTTATGAACTGGATTTCCAAATTAACACCGCCTGGCGTCAAAGAAATATTTTCAAAGAAGGATGTTCCGGATAACCTCTGGATCAAATGTCCTAAATCTGGCGAAATGGTCTTTGCGGCAGATCTGCCCGGACTGTTTCATGTCACGCCCGCCGGACATCATATGCGTATCGGGCCTGAACTTAGAATGGGCTATACTTTTGATGACGGGGCTTATAGCGAGGTCAGCATTCCTGACGTGGCCAAGGACCCGCTTAAATTCAAGGATGATCAAAAATATACAGACCGTCTTAAAAAGGCGCGCGCAAAGACGGGCGATCAAGACGCGATGAGCATTGGAGTTGGGAAAATTCACGGCATTGATAGCGTCGTGCTTGTACAAAATTTTGCCTTTATGGGCGGCTCGCTCGGCATGGCTGCCGGCGAAGGCTTTATCCAAGCCGCGGAATATGCTGTGGGTAAGAACCTGCCGCTGATTGTCTTTACCGCAGCGGGCGGAGCGCGCATGCAAGAAGGCGCGCTCTCGTTAATGCAAATGCCGCGCACGACCATTGCCGTGCAAGAATTGCGCGAAGCAGGTTTGCCTTATATTGTGGTGCTTTGCGATCCGACAACAGGCGGCGTGACCGCGAGCTATGCGATGCTCGGCGATATTCACTTAGCTGAACCTGGAGCTTTGATCTGTTTTGCAGGTCCGCGCGTGATAGAAGAGACCATTCGCGAGAAGCTCCCTGAAGGGTTTCAGCGCGCGGAATTTCTCGAGGAAAAAGGCATGATTGACCGCGTTGTCCCGCGCGAGGCGATGCGTCAGACGCTAGCGCAACTCTTAGCGGTCTTGATGAAAACACAGTCAAATTACGCGACAGAGTCCAAATTAGCTGATGCCTAACTCACCCTCCGGGGAAACTGTCGAGCAAGCCCTTACCACGCTCGCGGCGCTGCACCCGAAGAAAATCGATCTCGGCTTGGACCGAATTTTAAATGTGCTGGCAAAGCTTGGCAATCCGCAGCAGCGCCTGCCCCCTGTTGTCCATATCGCGGGGACAAATGGCAAAGGCTCGACGGTGGCTTATTTGCGCGCCTTTGCGCAGAGCGCGGGGCTCAAAGCACATGTCTATACCTCGCCTCACCTCGTTCATTTTCGCGAGCGTATTGTTGTGGGCTCTGAGGACATTACCGACGCCGCCCTTGTTGATGTTTTATCCCGTGTGAGGAAAGCGAATGGCGGAGCGCCGCTCTCCTTTTTCGAAGCAACGACGGCGGCGATGTTTTTAGCTTTTTCCGAAAGCCCTGCCGATATTGCTCTCATCGAAGTCGGGCTAGGCGGACGCTATGACGCAACCAATGTTATCACTCCCGCCTGCTGCGGTATCACCCCGATAGATTATGATCACGCGGAATTTTTGGGCCGCGATATTGCGGGTATCGCGCGCGAAAAAGCGGGCATTATGAAAGCCCATTGCCCGGTAGTTATAGGACCTCAAATGGATGTGGTTCGCGCGGTGCTGGACGCCGAAGCCAATAAGGCGCGCAGTCCGGCCAAATTTTGGAATGAAGACTTTCGCGCTTATCGCCAACATGGGCGATTGGTTTTCGAAGATGACGGACAGCTTATGGATCTGCCCGTGCCCGCTTTAATCGGAGAGCATCAGATTATGAACGCTGGCACCGCCATTGCGATTGCCCGTCAAATGCAAATTCCCGAGAGCGCGATTGAAAAAGGGCTCGGCACAGTATCTTGGCCCGCGCGTATGCAAAATCTATCATCGGGTATGTTGGCCGATATTGTCTCTGATATCGGGGGCGAATTATGGCTGGACGGTGGTCATAATCCCCATGCCGCCCGCGCTGTTGCAAATGTGATGGCTGACCTTGAAGCCAAAGCCCCGCGTCCGCTTATTCTAATTACGGGTATCTTAGCTAATAAAGATATTGGCGGATTTCTCGACGCTTTTAAAGGCCTTGCCAGCGCGGTCATTGGCGTTGAAATACCAGACCATACCTCACTCGCGCCGGAGACTTTGATAGAGCTGGCTGATAAGCGCGGCCTTATAGGTCAAGTCGCAAATAACGTCACTGGCGCGGTTCAGCTCGCCATCAAAACGGGCGCGGACCTTTCGAACGAGAATAAAGAGGAACCCCAACTTGCGCCGCGCATCTTAATTTGCGGCTCACTTTACCTAGCAGGCGAAGTTCTTAAAATAAATTCATTAGCTGAACACATTGAATAAAAAAAGCGGCTCAAGGCCGCCTTTAAATATCTATCAGGCAAAGCCTTATGCGCTACCAGCCTCTGTGTGTTCATTGACCCATTCAGAGAGTTTCGTCTTTGTCATGGCGCCGACTTTAGTGGCGACCACTTGTCCATCTTTGAAAATCATAAGGGTAGGAATACCGCGAACATGAAACTTACTTGGTGTTTCAGGGTCATCATCAATATTGACCTTTGCGACTTTCATTTTATCGCCAAGCTCATCTGCGATCTCTTCAAGCGCGGGCCCAATTTGTTTACATGGTCCGCACCATTCTGCCCAAAAATCGACCAGCACGGGTGTGTCCGACTCGATGACGTCGGCTTTAAAACTGGAATCAGATACTTTAACTGTAGGCATTGTGAGCCCTCCGGATAGTGTGAATTCTAACGTCTAGGTAGGAAGCGCGGCAATCTGCGTCAAGGCCACATCCAGACGTTTATCATCCAATACCATTAAAGACGGCCCATCTGTCCATAAAAGCGCGGACACAATTGTGTGAGATGGGTATATTTCGCGAGCAAGTTCTCGGTAGGCCGCCATTTGCCCCCAATAGATATCAGCCACGCCGTCTTGCGTTTTGGGCGGGGGTCGGTTTGATTTATAATCAACAATATACACATGCTCATCCGTCACGCTTATCCGGTCGATTTGGGCATTAAGATAAATATCGGGCGGCAAAGTCTTTGATGACCCAGCTAACGAAATTTCCGCGCGGCTCCCGGGCGCAAATATTTCCGCAAAATCAGCGTGTTCTAAGACGGCAAAAACTTCATCCGCGATTTGCGCTTGATCAGCGGGGCTTAAATTATAGCCCGTTAATATATTATGGGCGTCAGCGCGGCGTTTTTCCGGCGCGGCGTCAGGCAGGATTTCCAGCAGTTTGTGAATAAGGTTGCCGCGCGCAAAACGCGTTTCATTATCTTGCGATAATGGTGAGCGAACGGGCATGTCTTGACTGGGCGGCGGGGCTAATAAATGAGACGGTGTCACGCGGCGCTTTAAGCGCCCTTCAGGCTTTGCGGCCTTTGATATCCAAGACGGCAAATCCGAAGTCTTAACGCGCTTGACATCTACCGGCTTTGAAATCGCAGACGCGCCAAGGCCAAAAGACAGACCATCGCCAAAAGGCGTCTCTATATCTTTCGTTTCCAATCCCTTAAAAGCAGCCTGCGCGTATTTATACCAAGACCCCTCCACCACCGTGCCTGTCTTTTGTCCCGTCTTATAACCGCAAATAATCAAGCGCGACTCCGCGCGGGTCATGGCGACATAAAAAAGACGTAGGTTCTCTTGAAGGCGCTTTGCTTTCATCGCCTCTTTAAACTGAGTGAGTTTTTCTGGCGTTTTCGCCGCGCTTGGCGGGAGCGCAAAACCACCTGCCACTTTTATCATCGTCTCTGGCGTGGATGGTTTTTGCGTCGTATCCGGCAAAAAGACGATCGGTGCTTCAAGCCCTTTGGAGCCATGCACGGTCATGACGCGAACCTCACCGCTACCGCCATCCATATCGCGTTTAAGTTCCTGCTCATCCTGCGCAAAGCTTTGAACAAAATGTTCAAGAGAGGGCGAGCTTTGCCGTTGATGGGCCAGCGCTCTGGCCAGAAAGGCCTCAACCGCGTCCTTGGCCTCTAGCCCGAGACGTGCAAACATACGCCGCTTTAAAGAGACGCCCTCACCATCAGACATATCTAAAACCCGCGTGAAGAACTCATAAGGCGCATAACGGGAGGCAAAGGTCATAATCTCAGAAAATTGCTTTGCGAGCTCTGGTTTTTTGATCTGTAAAGCTCGCCATAGGCTTTGCTTATTACGGCGCGCCGCCACCTGGAAAAGCGCCTCATCATCAAAGCCAAATAAGGGACTTTTCAAGACCACTGCCAAAGACAGGCTATCAGAGGGCAGTAATGAAAACTTTGCCAAAGAGAGCAAATCTTTGACCGCTATCGCGTCTTTGAGTTTTATGCGGTCAGCCCCCGCCACCGCGACCCCGACAGTTTTTAAGTTACGAATAACGGCCTCAAAAAACCCTGAGCGTTGACGCACAAGAATAAG
Source organism: uncultured Hellea sp. (assembly GCA_964463835.1). GTDB lineage: Bacteria > Pseudomonadota > Alphaproteobacteria > Caulobacterales > Maricaulaceae > Hellea. Next base: position 5,574 of record CAYXEB010000078.1, on the reverse strand, counting down.
AATATCGCCCGCCTGAACAGGGCGCGTCGCGCCTAAATCGCGGTCAAAAATCGGCTCTCCCTTATCAATCCAGTCTTTAATTTGAAGGGCGATCGCATGGGCGAGCTGTTCTCGCGCATCGGCTTTACTCAGACTATCAACGGGGCTTGTATCCCACGGTTCTTTATCCCCTTCAATTTCGGGCCTATCCACGGCAGGCCAAATATCAACACGGCCATGATCTTCGCGGTGCGCCGTATGGCGAATTAGGTCTGAGGCGGGGGCATAAGACTCGGCATCAAACATATCTTGAATAACTCTATTCTCGACAAATATCTGATCCACAAATTGGAGAATTTCAGGCGCGGAGCGAAAAGACATGCGCATACGAATGCTCTTGCTCTCATCATCGCCGCTATGCTTGCGAATTTCAGTCAGGAAACGTTCAGGCTCCGCCCCTTGGAAAGAATAGATTGATTGTTTCTCATCCCCGACGGCAAATAATGTACGCGGGTATTTAGACTTACGGTCAGGGTTGTCCTGCGAAAAAGGCTCGGACAGCGCATTGATAATTTGCCATTGCTGCGGCGATGTATCTTGCGCTTCGTCTAAGAGCACATGTTCAATACCGCCATCTAATTTATAACTAATCCAATCCGAGACTTCACTTCTCAGCAACAGATTGCGCACCAAGATTATTTGGTCACTAAAATCGAGACCACGCCTGATATGTTTTGCGGCTCTAAAACGGGCGGTAAATTCCCGCGCCACCGTTAGAAAGGCATCCGTTAAAATCAAGCACTCCGTCGACTTTATTTTATCAACCAAGCGCAGGACCCGTTCACGTTCGCTATCATATCCATCTTTAGGGTCATTGGAGAAAAAGAGCGTCGCAAATTCGCCTGCCTTTTTCGTAACTAATTTATCACGGGTTTTTTTCATATCCGCTGTAAAAAATATTTTGTAATAATGATCAAAAGCTTCAACGGGGTTTGTGAAATAAAATGTCTCTAAAAGCCTCTCGGCTCGCGCTACATCTATCTTACTGGGACTACCCAGCATTTCATTGGCCGCCTGTGTGATTTGGCTTTGCGGCGCGCGCTCCCATCCGCTGCGTTTAATCTCATCAACAGATTGCAGAGGAAGCTCAACTTCCAAATATTCGGCGAGCGGGGTAATGCCGCCAGCGGTTTCCCATTCGCCTATCTTCTCTTCATTCATCGCCATCCATTTAAATAGCGTGTCGAGTATTTGCTCAGCTTTGGCTGAGGTCAAAAGACGAATAGCTTGATTAAGCGGCCCGTCTGGTTTTTCAGCCGCGAACTTATAAATTTCAACCCGCACGCCATCCAGCAATGCCCCCATATCCGCCTCGTCTATGGGTTCGAACCCCGGCAATATACCGGCTTCAACGGGGAAACGGGCCAAGATGCGTTCGCAAAAGGCATGAATAGTTTGCACCTTCAAACCTTCAGGCGTTTCCAAAGCTTTGGCAAAGAGTTGCCGCGCCGTTTTTAAAGATACGCCGTGATCTTTTACGCCCATCAATGTCTCTAGAGCGTCATTTAATTTTTCATCTTCCCAAATCGACCAATCACCTAAAGTCTTAAAGAGACGGCTCTGCATTTCAGAGGCCGCGGCCTTTGTATAGGTCAGGCAGAGAATTTTTTCTGGCGGGACGCCTTGCAGCAAAATACGCGAGACGCGGTCAACCAAGACCCGGGTTTTCCCAGACCCCGCATTAGCCGACGCCAAACGCGAAGCTGACGGGTTCGCCGCTTGATGCTGCGCTTTGACAGCTGTCTTATATTCAGGACGATCACTCATTTGGCGGCGGTGCCTCCGCGCCAAGGCGCATCCATTCCTCGCGTCGTGCTAGATGATCATAATCCCCATAATCATGGGTAAATTGCGCCCGTGGCTGCGAGGTATAACCTGTCTCGGCCTTGGTGTAATTCACGATAAGGTTGGATATAATTTCAAGTCCATAATCTGCATATTCAGGGCCTGATCTGAATAGCTGCCCTTTCACGTTTACAGAGGCACGCGGATGCACAAGTTCATTTTCGCCTGCGCCTTTCAGGTGGATATAATTCAGCTCTTCCGTCTCGCCTTCGCCTTGTTTATCAAAAGCACCTTCTCTGAGCATAAGCGCAGATAATGGGAGCTGCGGGTCAAAGCCAACATCTATCACAGCGGCGCTTGGCGGCTTGCCCGTCTTATAATCCGTGACCGCATATCCAAGCGGGCCTTTTTCAATTAAGTCGGCCATGCCTGTGAGTGTAAAATTTTGCTTCTCGAGGAACAAACGTCCTTTGGCTTCCACCCCGCGTACCGCCCATCCGCGCGCGCGGCGATCTTCCATCCATGGAATAATTTTCGCCGCAATCTTCTCAAGACGCGCCGTTTCTTTGGCAATGTCGTAATCAGGATAATGCATCCCTCTCATAGCCTGTTTAAAGCTATGAACCAATAATGAGGCCGCCTCTTTGGGCAATGTTGTTTTGTGGGCCTTGGTGAAATCCTCAAGCCCTTTATGTAAGGCGTTCCCATAGTCCCGTACATCTAGCGCGCGGTCGAGGTCATCAAGCGGCGACAGCCCTAAAATATAGCGCGCATAAATCGAATAAGGGTCGCGTATCCATGTTTTGATTTGTGTGATGGAAAGTTGGCGACGGTTATTCGGCCAACGCTCATCAGGATGTGGTTTTGGTTCAGGCCGCAATAGTTGATTTGCCTTAACCTCTTCGGGAGACACAAAATCCATCGCCCGCGCCCAATCTAAATATTTATTTGCAACAGCAAGACCCTCTTCAGCCGCTTTCCCAAGCGCGCCTTTCATCAAAGTCTGTAAACGCCAGAGCCAACGCGAGGCGACTTTCGGCCCATCATCAGAGCGTTTTGAGCGCGTTAAAATAACTTTAGGATTAGCCGCAAGTTCGGCAAAATCATGAGCCGATAATCCAAAGCGGCGCTCGGGCAAGGACAAGCCAAGACTTTGTCGCATCCCCCGTGACAAGAACGGCTCGACCGAGGGCGCGACAGGCCAAATACCTTCATTCAAGCCTCCTAAAATAATACGGTCAGCGGTCAGCATACGCGCTTCGAGCGGGCCTAAAATTGAAAGCCTTGGATGGGTGCCATAGCGCGGGCGCACGACCTTGCCCCGCATCAAATTTCCAAATAGACGCGTAAAGCCTGCCCCATCCATGGGACCGAGATGATCGCCATATTTGATTAAGTCTTCCAGCAGTTTTGCCGCTTTCTCGCCAGCGTCTTCAACCCAAAGGCGGGTCGCCCCGTCTTCACCTCGCGCGCCTAAACCTTCAGCAACTTGCGCCAGCGCTTTTGCCCACACATCAGCGCCAGCTTCGGAAAGTTTTATAAGCGGTGCAAAGCCGCTATCCAAATTTTCAAAATGGACAAATGACTCTAAAGCCGGTTTTTCACGCGCGCCGCGAAGCGCATATTCAAAAGTAAGCCAGTCTTTCTTTATATCCCCCCAACCCATAAGCGGATGTTTACAAAGAGCCGCCAACTCGGTTTCGCTGTTAGGCGTTTCGAACCGGCCCAAAATTGCGGAGAGAAACGCACCCAATTTTGTTTCTTCCAGCGGCTCACCTTGCGAGTAATCCACTTCAACATCCCATCGCCGCAGACGGGCTTTAACGCGCCGGGCAAGCGCTGGGTCAGGTGTCACTAGCGCCGCAGTTTGGCCTTCGTGTTCCAAGGTATCGCGCATTATCAGCGCAATGCTAAGCGCCTCTTCTTCATCATTATCCGCCTCTATCAAAGACAAGCCTGTCAGGGCCGCTTCAAAGGGGTCTTTTGCATTTTCAGCAACGCCCTTGCGTAAAGTTTCAATACGGCTTGGCCAATCCCCTGTAGCCTCAATAGGCACAAGCGCTTCGGAGATGACGCGACGGCGGGCATCCATATCGGAGGCTTTGCCTTGTGCGATATAAGTCCAATCCGCGACGTCACCGCGCTCTATGCCAATAACATTAATCAAATTTTTAAGCGAATTTTGTGGATGCTGTGGCCCGACATCGCCCCAAGCCTGATCAGGCACGGCGTTATTTAACCCCGGCAGGACAATCATACCCTCATCCATATTAGCAACACAGCGCATTAACCGCGCCGATGCGCCAAGTGTCCCCGTCGAGCCCGCAATAATGATGGGGTAATCTGGGGGATCCGTTTCCCAAATTTCAGTCAAAGCTTCGAGCAAGGCCACGCGCCGCTCAAAAGGTTGCATGAGGTTTATTTCGTCCAATCTTTTGGGCCAAAACTTTTGCACAATTTTATAAAGCGTTACCGCATTTTGAAAATGCTCGGCAGCAAATTTTTGAATTTCATCAAGTTCTGAAATGCGTGACAGATCAGCTTGTGCCATATCCGCATCATCGAGTATCGCAATGAGCGGGTCCGCCAATGCCAAAGCGCCTGCCGCGTCAAGCGGCAGTGAAGATGTAGATTTATGTGCTTGGAAGACAAGCCGCGCCATTTCGAAACGGCGCTGCATGGGATCAATGGACGGCTTCACCAGCCCTGCTAATTCACCCGGTTCAAAAGGCGGCTCTTCTGGATTAATATCAGCCAGCGGACGCATACGCGGCAACAGACTCGCGCCCTTCGCGCCGACGAAGGCATTGCCCAAGGCCCGCACTGCGCGGCGTGTGGGTAAAAGGATTAAGCAGTCTTGAAGCCGCTCTTTATAAATATCTTTTAGGCCCAGAGCCAAAGACGGCAAAAATGGAACGCCTGACGGCATGTTATAGACATGCGGTTTAGACATGCTGCGCCTCAAGCATAGTCGCTTGTTTAAGAACGGCCTGCGCCGCAATGACCGCGCGCGGGTCGCCGACATGCATCCAATAACCGCTCAGCTGCGCGCCGAAAATTTTACGCCGCTTGAGAGTTTCATCCCAAATTTTATTGCGTGAGAACCTTTCAATTTTAAAAGGCTTGGCAAGCGCCGGTTTAAAAATCTGGACCCCGGCGTAGACATGATCTGCGCGCTGGCAGACACGGCGCGTAATACGGCCATCGCTATGAATATCAAAATCGCCTTTACCCTTATATCCCAAGGACCAATCGGTTCGGGCGCAAAGAAGGAGCTCATCCATCCTTTTAGGATTCCATTGAGCTATGAGGCCTTCAAGAACAGGTTCAAAAGAAAGCCAAATCGCGTCAATATTACAAATCAAAATAGGCTCTGCGCCCAATAAAGGCAGAGCTTTGACAACGCCTCCGCCTGTTTCAAGAAGGGCGCCGCGCTCATCAGAAATAATAATTTCAGGCCCCAATGTTCGAGCCTTCAAATGCGCTTCTAATTGGTCGGCATGTGCGTGTACATTCACAACCGCGCGCTTAACTCCCGCCGCGCCGAGCCTATCCAGCATATGGTCTATCAAAGGCTGACCGCCAACTTCAACCATGGCTTTAGAGCGCTCATTAGTCAGAGGCCGCATCCGCGTCCCATGCCCCGCGGCCATGACCATGGCTGTTTTTATCATGATAGCACCTCTGGAAGATGCTTGGCATACCACTTTCTAATTTCAGCTAAGGCGGGATGCCCTAGATCCTCATTTA